>NZ_JAUSYK010000001.1:601626-902440 GCF_030816855.1 Arthrobacter sp. B3I4
GGCGGCCTGGTCCCCGGCGCCGTCATCCTGCTTGCGGGCGAGCCCGGGGTGGGCAAGTCAACCCTGCTGCTGGATGTCGCTGCCAAGTTCGCCCGTACCGCCCAGGACGTCTTGTATGTCACCGGCGAGGAGTCGGCGGCGCAGGTGAAGCTGCGGGCGGACCGGATCGACGCCGTCGCCGAATCGCTCTATCTGTCGGCCGAAACCGATCTCGGCCAGGCGTTGGGTCAGGTGGAAAAACTGGAACCACGGCTGCTGATCGTGGACTCGGTCCAGACGCTGAGCAGTGCCGATGTTGAAGGCAGCGCCGGCGGGGTTTCCCAGGTCCGTGAAGTGGCGGCTTCCCTGATCGCCGCCGCCAAGCGCCGCAACATGACCACCCTGCTGGTGGGGCACGTCACCAAAGACGGTTCCATCGCGGGGCCCAGGCTGCTGGAGCACCTGGTGGACGTGGTCTGCCAGTTCGAGGGCGAGCGCCACTCCCGGCTGCGGTTGCTGCGTGCGGTGAAGAACCGCTACGGACCCACGGACGACGTCGGCTGCTTTGACTTGAACGAGGACGGCATCGTCGGCCTGGCCGATCCCAGCGGCTTGTTCGTCTCACGCACGAAGGAACCGGTGTCCGGAACCTGCATCACGGTGACCCTCGAGGGCCGCCGGCCGCTACTGGCCGAGGTGCAGTCGCTGCTGGCCGAAAGCGCCAACGCGCAGCCGCGCCGGGCAACCAGCGGGCTGGACAGCTCCAGGGTGGCGATGCTGCTGGCCGTGCTGCAGCAGCGCGCCGGTTGCCTGCTGCAAAAGGACGACTCTTACGTGGCCACCGTGGGCGGGGTGAAGCTGAGCGAGCCGGCAACGGATCTGGCCGTGGCGCTGGCCGTTGCCTCCGCGAAGGCCAAGAAGCCGCTCCCCCAGCGGCTCATCGCCTTTGGTGAGGTGGGCCTGGCCGGCGAGGTGCGTCCGGTGCCCGGGATCAACCAGCGCATCCAGGAGGCTCACCGGCTGGGCTTCACGCATGCGGTGGTGCCGGCGAGCCCGAATGGGCCCGGCCCGGTTCCCGCCGGCTTCTCGGTCCGCGAGGTGGGCCACCTGGCTGAAGCCCTGGGCCTGCTGATCGGCTGAGCGAAGCCCGAACTCGCAGGTGCGGGCCGATACGCGGGCCGGGCGCCTCCGCCCGGGGGTCGACGCCCGGGGGTGGGCGCGGGCGGACCGATACGCGGGCCGGGTGCCGGCCGGGCGAGCCGGAGACCGCCGTAGGGCCCTAGCGTTCCTGCCCCCTTGCGGCGCACGATTGAACCAGTAGCTTCCAGCGGTGAAGGGGCCGGTCATGATGCGGGGGTACGGGCAGAACCTGTGGTGGATGTGGCTTTGGGGCGTGCTGCTGCTAGTCGGGATCGCGGCGCTCGTGCTGCTCGCGGTGCGGGTCTTCGGCGGAAGCGGGCGCGGCTGGGAAACCGGGCCGGGACATGCCGGCCCCTCCGGCCAACCGGGGATTTCCGGCCGGCATCCGGGCATCGCCGGAGGCAGGAGCACTGCCCGGCTGATCCTCGACGAGCGTTTTGCCAAAGGTGAGCTGACGGCAGAGCAGTACCGCGAATACGTGAAGGAACTTGGCGAGGGGCCCTAGTGCCGCCGATCAGCCGCCGGAACGCCCTGCTGCTGGGCGGACTCGGCGTGGCCGGCACGGTGGCCGGCGGCGCCGGACTATGGTGGTCCCTCAACTCGCGGGAACCGCCGGTGGCCGGCGAAGCGCTGGAACAGCCGACGGCGCTCAGCAGCGCGGGAGGCGCCTTGGAGGCCAGCCTGGAGGCGGCTCCGGGCCTATTCCTGCTGGCGGGACGGAAAGCGGGAGCGCTGGGCTACAACGGCGGAATTCCGGGTCCTACCCTCAGGCTCCGCACCGGCGACGTGCTGAGGGTGCGGCTGGTCAATAAATTAGCCGAACCCAGCAACCTGCACCTGCACGGACTTCACGTCTCGCCGCAGGGCAATGGTGACAACGTGTTCGTGACCGTGGAGTCGGGCAGCAGCTTCGACTACCAATACCAGCTCCCGGCGCAGCAGCCGCCTGGCCTGTACTGGTACCACCCCCACCACCATGGCAGGGTGGCGGACCAGGTCTTTGCGGGCCTCTTTGGCGCCATCATCGTCGAAGACCCTGCGCCTCCGGCGGTAAGCAGCGACCGAGTCTTGCTGGTCTCGGACACCACCGTGGACGGGACCGGGAACGTTGCCTACCCCTCCCTGCCGGAGCGGGTGGCCGGGCGCGAGGGCACGCTGGTCCTCGTCAACGGCCAAGCCAATCCGCGCCTGGTGGCCCGGCCGGGCGAGCGGGAACGCTGGCGGATTGTGAACTGCTGCGTCGCCCGCTACCTGAGGCTGCGACTGGACGGGCAACGGCTCCAGCTGCTGGGGATGGATTCGGGGCGGTTCCCGTCGCCGTCGGACGTGCAGGAAGTGGTGTTGGCGCCGGGGAATAGGGCGGAGCTGCTCGTCACCGCCGCCGCCGGGGAGTCCGTGCTGCGGGCCGTTCGGTATGACCGCGGGAGCATGCCCGGGATGACCGGGCGCGGCAGGCGGCCAGGCCCTCCGCTTGGACAGGACGGGCCACCGGATCCGTACGGCACAGCCCTCGCCACGCTCGTGGTCACCGGTGAACCTGTCGCCACTGCCACTGCCGCGGCCGCCCCCGCCTGGCCGCCACCGCCGGACCTGCGCTCCGCCGTCGTCAGCGCACGCCGGCAGCTGGTGTTTGCCACCTCAATGGGCGCAGGCGCGGGCCCGGGAATGGGAATGATGGATTTCACTATCAACGGCCGCAACTTTGACTCGGGGAGAGCTGACCTCACCGTAGCCGCCGGAACCGTTGAGGAGTGGACCCTGGTCAACCGCAGCCCGATGGATCACCCGTTCCACTTGCATATCTGGCCGATGCAGCCTGTCGCCGAGAACGGCCGGACGGTGGAAACAGCCACCTTGCGGGACGTGGTCAACGTCCCCGCCAACGGACAGACAACAGTGCGGATTGCGTTCCGGGATTTTTCCGGCCGCTCGGTCTACCACTGCCACATCCTGGACCATGAGGACCTCGGCATGATGGGCGTGATCGAGGTGCGCTAGTGACCCGCCCGGCCGCGGGTCGCGGCCAGCCGCCCCGCTCTTGCCAAACATACCCCCAGGGGGTATGTTTGACGCCTGGTCCGACACGGACGAAAACTTCCCCGGAAGCAGGAGTCATGGAACACCAACACAATGGACAAACGGAACAACTGCCCGCCAGCCACCGACCCGCAGGTCAAGGCCGCAGCGGCCACGCGGGCCACGACGGCCCGCCGCAGTCTGCACGGGACGATGACCATGCCGTCCACAGCCACGGCCAGCACGCGGGCCACAGCGTGGCCATGTTCAAGAACCGGTTCTGGCTGACGCTCGCGCTGGCGGTCCCCGTGGTTTTCTTCAGCCCCATGTTCGGGCAACTCCTCGGCTACCAGCCGCCGGATTTTCCCGGCGCGGCCTGGATTCCTCCGGTGCTCGGCACAGTGGTCTTCTTCTACGGCGGCCAGCCGTTCCTCAAAGGCGGGCTTTCCGAGTTGACCTCACGCCGCCCGGGAATGATGCTGCTGATCGGCATGGCCATCACCGTGGCTTTCGTCGCCTCCTGGGCGACCAGCCTGGGCCTGGGCGGTTTCGACCTGGATTTCTGGTGGGAACTGGCGCTCTTGGTGGCGATCATGCTGCTCGGCCACTGGATCGAGATGCGCGCCCTCGGCTCCGCACAGGGGGCACTCGACGCGCTGGCCGCCCTGCTGCCGGATGAGGCGGAACGCATCACCGGAGCAGGAACCGAGACGGTGAGCGTTTCGGACCTCGCTCCCGGAAACGTAATCCTGGTTCGCCCGGGCGGCCGAATGCCCGCGGATGGTGCGGTGACGGAGGGCCAGGCCGAGTTCGACGAGTCTATGATCACCGGTGAATCCAAAACGGTTCTCCGCTCCCCCGGTGATGCCGTCGTCGCCGGCACGATCGCCACGGACAACAGCGTCCGCGTCCGCGTGTCGGCAATCGGGGAGGACACTGCGCTGGCGGGAATCCAGCGCCTGGTCGCCGAAGCCCAGGCGTCGTCCTCCCGGGCGCAGGCCCTTGCCGACCGGGCCGCGGCCTTTCTGTTCTACTTCGCCGCGGGAGCCGGCATCATCACCTTTATCGCCTGGACCCTGCTCGGCAGCGTCGCCGACGCCGTTGAGCGAACCGTCACAGTGCTGGTGATCGCCTGCCCGCACGCCCTGGGGCTGGCCATCCCGCTGGTCATCGCCATCTCCACCGAGCGGGCCGCCCGCGCCGGAGTGCTGATCAAGAACCGGATGGCGCTGGAGCGGATGCGCACCGTCGACGTCGTACTCTTCGACAAGACCGGAACCCTCACCAAGGGCGCCCCCGAGGTCCGGGCCGTGGCAGCCGCGCAGGGCACCGACCGGGATCAGGTCCTCGCGCTGGCCGCCGCGGTGGAAGCGGACAGCGAGCACCCGGTGGCCCGTGCAATTGTCAACGCCGCTCGCGACATCGGACGGGAGATCCCGACAGCTACCTCGTTCACTTCACTGACCGGCCGGGGAGTGCGCGCCAGCATCGACGGCAGGGAACTCTACGTCGGCGGGCCGGCCCTGCTTCGCGAACTGGACGCCGCTGAACCGGCGGAGCTCGCTGCCACGACATCTGTATGGGTTGAGCGGGGCGCTGCCGTGCTGCACCTGATCGAGGGAAACCGCGTGCTCGGGGCGGTCAGCCTCGAGGATGCCGTCCGCCCGGAGTCCCGCCAGGCTGTCGCGGCCCTGCAGCACCGCGGCATCAAGGTAGCAATGATCACCGGCGACGCCCGGCAGGTGGCCCTGGCGGTCGCCGCCGAGCTGAACATTGACGAGGTCTTCGCCGAGGTGCTCCCGGCGGACAAGGACAAGAAGGTTGCCGAGTTGCAGGGTCGCGGCCTGAAGGTGGCGATGGTGGGCGACGGCGTCAACGACTCCCCGGCGCTGGCCCGGGCGGAGGTGGGCATCGCGATCGGCGGCGGTACCGATGTGGCGGTTGAGTCCGCCGGGGTGGTCCTGGCCGGCAACGACCCGAGGGCGGTGCTGTCCATGGTCGATCTGTCACGGGCCAGCTACCGGAAGATGTGGCAGAACCTGATCTGGGCGACCGGCTACAACATCATCGCCGTGCCGCTGGCGGCCGGGGCCCTGGCCTTCGCCGGGATCGTCCTCTCCCCCGCAGCCGGCGCCGTGCTGATGTCCGCCTCGACAGTGGTGGTCGCGATGAACGCGCAGCTGCTGCGGCGGCTGAAGCTGAACCCTGCCCAGGCCAGCTGACGGAAGGGAAGGCAGTGGGCACCGAAACTAACAATCCGTCATTCGGGCGGTCCTATGCGCGGGCCGGTCCACGGATGGATGCCAGGGGTGCCGCGGCCCACCGGTGCCGGCTGGTGCAGGCAGCGCACGGGGCGGTCGTTGAAATAGGGGCCGGCTACGGTGCCACGTTCCCGTTCTACCCGGCCGCCGTCACACGGGTGCTGGCGCTGGAACCGGACCCCACGCTCCGCAGGCTGGCACTGGTTGCGGCAGCCACCGCCCCGGTGCCGGTCACGGTCCTGGACGGCGTGGCGGAGTCGCTGCCCGCTGCGGACGCCTCGATCGACGTCGTCGTCGCGAGCCTGGTGCTCTGCAGTGTGGCGAAACCCGCCGCGGTCCTGGCGGAAGCCGTCCGGGTGCTCAAGCCAGGCGGGCTGCTGCTGTTCTATGAGCATGTCCGCTCCGAGCGCCGGGTGCTGGCATTCGCCGAAGACCTGCTGACCCCGCTGTGGAGCAGGCTGGCCGGCGGCTGCCATCCCAACCGGGACACCACAGCCAGCATCGAGCGGGCAGGCCTGGCCATCCGGTCGGTTGAGCGCTTCGGCTTTTCGGTCCTGCCCGGCAACCCGCCGCTGGCCCACGTGCTTGGCACAGCGGTCAAGGCCTGAGCCCGCCGGTGCGGCCGACCCGGCGTTCCTGCCCTGAGCCCGCCGGTGCGGCGGTGACCCGGCGTTCCTGCCCAGTTACCCCGCCGGCCGGCCGGGAGCTGCCGCGGAGTTCCGGGGGTTGGCTCCCGGGCAACTGCTCCGCCAGCCAAGTAACTGGGCAGGAGCGCGGCCGGTCACGCGAAGGGGCGCCTGCCGCACTGGCAGGCGCCCCTAAAACCGGCCGGACCTGTGGAGCCTAGGCCTTCTTCGGCGGGAGGGCCAGCTTGAAGATCTTGCCCCAGGTGGAACCGACCTGCTTCAGCAGCGGCCCCGTGTTGTACGGCAGCCCGTACCGCTCGCAGATTTCGCGCACCTTGGGGGCCACCTCGCCGTACCGGTTGGACGGCAGATCCGGGAAGAGGTGGTGCTCGATCTGGTGGGACAGGTTCCCGCTCATCAGGTGCATGAACTTCGACCCGGAGATGTTCGCTGATCCGATCATCTGGCGGACGTACCAGTCGCCGCGAGTCTCGCCTTCGACCATTTCCTCGGTGAAGGTGTCAGTGCCGTCGGGGAAGTGGCCGCAGAAGATGATTGCGTGGGCCCAGACGTTGCGGATGGCGTTCGCGGCCAGGGTGCCGTAAAGGGCCTGCTTACCGGAACCGGTCAGCATGGCCACGGCGGGCGTGGCGGCGTAGTCCTTGGTGAACTGCTTGAGAGCCTTACGGCCGAGCGCCTTGAGGTCCTTGGTGAGAGCCTCCTTGGACTTGTTGCCCTCCTTGTAGTCCACGAGTTCGAGGTCATAGATCGCGATGCCCCATTCGAAGACCGGTGCCAGCAAGGCGTTGTAGAGCGGGTTGCCCAGGTTGAACGGGGTCCACTCCTGCTGCGGGTCCATCCGGAGCAGGTTGTATCCGATGTCGTTGTCTTTGCCGACAACGTTCGTCCAGCGGTGGTGCAGGTCGTTGTGGGTGTGCTGCCAGGAGCGGGCCGGGGTAACGAAGTCCCAGTCCCAGGTGGTCGAGTGGATGTCCGGGTCACGCATCCAGTCCCACTGGCCGTGCAGGATGTTGTGGCCCAGCTCCATGTTCTCGAGGATCTTGGCGAAGCTCAGCATCGCCGTGCCCGCGACCCAGGCGGCCTTGTGCTTGCTCACCAGAAGGGTGGCGCGCCCGGTGAGCTCAAGTCCGCGCTGGACCTTGATCACCCGGCGGATATACGCCGCGTCGCTGGCTCCGCGTTTGCCGAGGATTTCGTCCTTGATCGCGTCGAGCTCGCGGCCCAGCTCGGCGACCTGCTCATCGGACAGGTGTGCCGCTGCGGGGGGCCGGACCAGCGGGCTGCCCGTTTCGGCGAGCGCGCCGGGCCGCTTCTTCGTGGCTACCGGCGCGGTGGTGCCTGCTTCGGCGGTTTCCGGTTTATCTGCAAGTGTGGTCATCTAGCGGGTTCTCCTCAGAGCTCGAGGTTAACGGGTCCGGCGGCTGCCGAGACACACGTCTGGATTAGTTGGCCGGGCTCGCCGTGGACTTCGCCCGTGCGCAGGTCGCGGACCTGGCCGGCCCGGAGCGGGGTAAGGCAGCTGTGGCAGATCCCCATCCTGCAGCCGCTGGGCATCAGCACCCCGGCGTCTTCGCCGACGTCGAGCAACGGGGTATCACCGTCGGCGTCGACTTCACGGTCGGAGGCCTCGAAGGTGACCAGTCCGCCGTCGTGCCCCTCACCGCCGGCGAGGCTGGTGCTGAAGCGTTCGATCGTCAGGCCTGCGTCGGTGTTCTCCGGCGCTGTCCGGGATTCCCAAAGCGCCTCGGCGTCGTCCAGGAAACCTTCCGGGCCGCAGGCGTAGGCCGCGCGGTTCCGCCAGTCCGGGCACAGCCGGTCCAACTCCGCGGGCGTGCCGAAGTCCAGCCGGCCGCGTTCCCCGCTGAACCAGTGGGTGACCTTGAAGTTGGGAAACTGGTCCGCGAGTTCGGCCAGCTCCTCACGGAAGATCGCCTCCTCGGCGGTCCGTGCCGTGTGAATGAGAACGACATCGGCATCCGGCCGGCGCGGGACCAGCGTACGGATCATTGACATCACCGGGGTGATGCCACTGCCTGCGGTGAGCATGAGCAGCGGACGCGGATGCTCCGGGAGGACGAAGTCGCCCTGCGGCGGCGCCAGGAAGAGAACGTCGCCGGGCTTGGTGGTCCGGACCAAGACACCGGAGACGGCACCCATGTCCGTGACGGTGATGGCCGGGTCCTCGCCAGCGGGGGCGCTGAGCGAGTAGGACCGCCAGTGGCGCACACCGTTGAGCTCGACGCCAATGCGGGCCCACTGGCCGGCGCGGTGCGCTTGCCAGCCTCGGCCGGGACGGAAGAAAATTGTGGCGGAATCGGCCGTTTCCGGGACCACCCGAGTGACCACGCCGCGCAACTGGCGGGCGGAATACACGGGGTTGAATAGCGACAGAATGTCTTCTGGAGCTAGCGGGGTGGTCAGCAGAGATGCGGCGCGCGCCAGCTTACGGAGCCGGATCATTCAACAAGCATATGTCAGACTCGGTCATATATCTGCACCCAAGGCATACGATCGACACTAAGAAACTGTCTCTTCACAACAATCTTTTGGAGTTCCGCCATGGACGCCGTCCCTGTTGGCCATCCCGGCCACCCTTCCTATGATCCCCCATGGCTCGCTCTTCCGAAAGAGGTCAGCGACGTGCTCCGGCCCCAGATGCCCGGCATCGTGGAGGCCATCATCGAGGCAGTGCCGCAGCTGGTTCCCGCCTACGCTCGGCCGATCGAGGGACGGTTCGGGCGCGGCCTCAGGCGCGGTGTGGCCACGGCGTTGGACCGGTTCCTGCAGTTGCCCGGAACCACTCTGCCGGCGCTTTCCGAGGAAAGCCGCCAGCTCGTGGCAGGGCTCGGCAGCGGCGAGTTCCGGCAGGGCCGGAGCCTGGACGCGCTGTTGAGCGCTTACCGGATGGGCGCCCGCGTGACGTTCCGCGAAATGTCCAGGGCCTCAGTGGAGCAGCAGCTGGGCCAGAACGTAGTGGTGGATCTGGGTGAATCCATCCTGGCGTACATCGACGAGCTGTCCGCCGTGAGCGTGGAAGCTTACGCCTTTGAGCAGTCCGAGCGTGCCGGGGCGGTGGACCGGCGTCGCACGGAGCTGCTGGACCTGCTGTTGCTGGGGCAGGCAGACGAGGCGGCACTGCGCCAGATGGCGGCCTTGGCGGACTGGTCGCTGCCCCAGCGCATGTCGGTGGTGACCCTTCCGCTGGGCCGGGCATCTGGTCTAAGGCTCCGGCTGGGCCACGGCACGCTGGTGATTGAAAGGGAGACCGACGCCGTGGTGCTGGTTCCGGCGCGCGCGTCCAAGTCAGCCCGCAAGGAGCTTGATGAGGCGCTCCGCGGCCGCGGGGCTTCCGTGGGCCCGGCTGGCGGCTGGGAGAAAGTTCCCGACTCGCTGCGGCTTGCCGTGCTGGCGGCTTCGGTCCTGCCGCGCCGGGAGGGCCCGGACGACCCGCCCATCTGGGCCGATGAGCACCTCGCGGCGGTGGTCCTCGGCGCCGAGCCCTCGGCCATCGCCGAGTTGGCCGGCCGGCGGCTTGCCCCGCTGGAGGGGCTCCGGCCGGCACAGCGGGAACGGCTGGCTGAAACCCTGCATTCCTGGCTGCGCCACTGGGGCCAGCGCGCACCGGTGGCCGCTGAGCTGGGGATCCACCCGCAGACCGTGGGCTACCGCGCGGCCCAGCTGCGCGAGCTGTTCGGGGACGCCCTTGAGGACCCGGTGGCGCGGTTCGAACTGGAACTGGCACTCCACGCCGGCCGACGCTGAGCGGGCGACGCTGAGGGGCAGACAGGCGCCAGCCGGCGCAAGCTGGCAGGCAGCCGCTAACTGGCGATGGCAAGCCGGCTTTGCAGCCGCATTTCGAGATCGTTCATAACAATTGCGGCCAGATCCTCAAGCGTTCGCGCGTCCTCCGCGGAGAACTCCCGCGGTTCCCGGTCCAGGATGCAGAACGTGCCCAGGTTGTAGCCGTCCGGCGTGCGCAGCGGAACCCCGGCATAGAACTGCAGGCCGAACTCCCCGGCCACGAGCGGGTTGGACAGCGTGCGGGGGTCCGTCACGGCGTCGTTGATGACCCAGGGCCCGTCCTGCAGGATCGCCGAGGCGCACAGCCCCGGATCCCTGCCGATCTCGGTCACGTCCGTGCCGTGATGGGCCTTAAACCAGATCCGGTCATGGTCCACGACGCTGACAATGGCCACCGGAACGGAGAACACCCGGGACGCCAGTGCGGCGATCCGGTCAAAGGTGCCGTCCTCGGGGGTGTCCAGGATCCGGTACCGCTCGACGGCACGCAACCGGCCCTCCTCATCGATTCCCGGTGCAGCCACGTTCTGCCGGTGGCGGCCGGCGCCGTTGATGATTTCCTGCCGCAGGGCCAGGGACACTTCCCGGGCAGGCGGCCGCGCGGCCGGGTCGCGGGACAGCATGGAGGACAGCAGCGCCACCCACAGCGGCGCGAGTTCCTCGGGAATCTTGGGGTCGTGCAGCAGCCGGGCCACGGCGGACTGGATCGGCGCGCCCGGGTAGGCCATCTTGCCGGTCAGTCCTTCGAGCAGCACGAGCCCGAGCGAGTAAATGTCGCTGGCCGGTCCGCCGTCTTCTCCGCTGGCCTGCTCGGGGCTGAGGTAGGCCGGGGTCCCGGACGTGCCGCCGCCGTCGTCGGCCCGGTCGCGGCCCATGATGGCCGCAACGCCGAAGTCCGTCAGCTTCGCCCGGGGGCGGCGGTCATCATTGCTGTAGTCCACAAGAAGGATGTTCGCGGGTTTGATGTCCCGGTGCACGATTCCGTGGTGGTGGATGTAGGAAAGGCCGTCCGCCAGGTCATAGCCGATGTGGGCCATGTGCGCGGCGGAAAGCGGACCCCGGATGGACCGGTGGCGCAGGTCGTTCCCGCGGACGAGTTCCATCACCAAGTAGGTGAGCCGGGAATCCGGGTCACTCAAGTCGGCGCCGGCGTCAAGCAACGTCACAAGAGCGTGGTGGCTCATCCCGGCGAGGATTCGCGCTTCCTGGCCCTGCCGGCGGGTGTGCTCCAGGTTCTCCGCGTCGTTGCGGAAGAGTTTGACCGCGACGTCGCGCTGCAGCAGTTCGTCGTAGGCGCGGTAAACAGTTGATTGGCTTCCCCTGCCGATGAGGGAGTCAATCCGGTACCGCCCGCTCAGTAGTCGGCCGGCTTCAATAGATAATGTCAACGAGTTGTTCTTGTTCCCTCGATAGGGGTCCGCGCCTCAAGGCGGGCGGATCAGTTCATAAAGCCGGCCTCCGGCCAGCGCCCGCATAATTAGCAAGGTTACTTATGGTATCGCGGAACGCCGATTCAGGAAGGCCCTGCGGCGGGTATTTTTTCGCGGTCTCCGGCGGCGTCGGAGTTACTTTGCCGGGTTGTGCGTGCCGATCGGCACGAGCGTCAGGTCCGGGTGGTTCTTCTCGATCCGGCGCAGCGCCCAGACGTCGTTGAACAAGGCGAGGTACTCGCCGTCGGAGCGCAGCAGCACCTCCGCGCCGGTCACGTTGGCCAGCGTCGGCATGGCGTCCGCCGTCGTGATCCGGGCCAGCGAGTAGGGCAGCCGCTCCAGCCTCATCGGGGCGCTGAAGTCATGTGCCATCCGGTCCTCGACGACCTCGAACTGCATGGGTCCGACGGCGGCCAGCACGGGAGCCTGGTCGCCACGGATGTCCGAGCGGAGCACCTGGATGACGCCCTCGTGCTCGAGCTGTTCGATGCCGCGGCGGAACTGCTTGAAGCGGCTTGGGTCCTTGGAGCGCGCCACCTGGAAGTGTTCCGGGGCGAAAAGCGGGATGGCGGGAAATTCCACCGGCTGGTCCAGGAACAGGCTGTCCCCGACGCGGAGCGAAGAGGCATTTACGAGTCCGACGACGTCGCCCGGGAAGGCTTCATCGATCACCTCGCGTTCCCGGCCGAAAACCTGCTGGGCGTACTTCGTGGCAAACGATTTGCCGGTCCGGCCCTGGGTGACCACCATGCCGCGTTCAAAGACGCCGGAACAGACCCGGATGAACGCGACGTGGTCGCGGTGTGCCTTGTTCATGCCGGCCTGGACCTTGAAGACGAACCCGGCGAAGGGGGCGTCGACCGGCCGGGCGTCGCCGTCGACGTCGGGCCGCGGGGCAGCGGGCGGGGCGAAGTCCACCAGGGCGTCAAGGATTTCCTTCACGCCGAAGTTCAGCGCGGCGGAACTGAACAGGATCGGCGTGGCCTTGCCCGCGTGGAACGCCTCGACGTCGAAGGCGAGGTTGGATTCGATCACAAGCCCGGCCTCGTCCACGGCGTTGGACCAGTCATCGCCCTGGCTGTCTGCGGCCTGCTCCGGGGTGAAGTACTCGGTGAGGGCGATGTTGGCGCCGGCGTTGTTGCGCTGGAACCGGGCGAAGCGGTCGTTGCGCAGGTCCCAGACGCCGCGGAAGTCACCGGAGATACCCACAGCCCAGGTCAGGGGCATGGGCTGAAGGCCGGTGCGTTCAGTGATCTCATCCATCAGCGCCAGTGCGTCCAGACCGGGCCGGTCCCACTTGTTGATGACGGTGATGATCGGCAGGTTGCGCTGCTTGCAAACCTCGAAGAGCTTCATGGTCTGGGTTTCCAGGCCCTTTGCCGCGTCCACGAGCATGACGGCGCAGTCGACGGCGGCCAGCACGCGGTAGGTGTCCTCGGAGAAGTCCGCGTGGCCGGGGGTGTCAAGCAGGTTGATCACGGTGTCCCGGTAGGCGAACTGCAGGGCCGCGGAGCTGATCGAGATGCCGCGGTCCTTTTCCATCTGCATCCAGTCCGAGACGGTTTCCTTGCGGTTCGCCTTGCCGCTGGACGCGCCCGCAGTGCCGATCACCTTGGCGTGCAGGGCAAGCGCCTCGGTCAGAGTGGATTTGCCGGCATCGGGGTGGGAGATGACTGCGAAGGTCCGACGCCGGGCCGCCTGCTTGTGAATCTCGTGGACTCGGGCGGGGCTGTGGACTTCTTGGGACACGGTGCTACTTTCGCTGCGGCGTTGGACGGGTTCAAGGCGCGGAGAGCCCGCGGTACACCCAGGGCTCCAGTTTATCGCAGGCGGCGGCAGGTCCCGGTGGAGGCCCTGAAATGGACGTTCGGCAGTCCCGCGGAGCGGCTTCTCGGAGCGGCCCCGTGGAGGGTCACAATGGGCCACTTTGAGGCTTGACCGTGCGGAAACCACCCCGCATTACCCCTATGATGGTGCATACGGGAAACCGGGCACTTTTGTTCTTACCGGGAAACGACAAGACCGGCGCACTTGCGGGCAGCGGCCCGTACCTTTGAAGGGAAACACCCCATGGCTCGGAGCCCCGAAGATGCACTCAAGGCGACTCTGGCCAGGGTGGCACCCGGGACGGCCCTGCGCGACGGACTGGAACGCATCCTGCGCGGGCGCACCGGAGCGCTGATCGTGCTGGGCATGGACCGGACCATCGAAGCCATCTGCTCAGGCGGCTTCGAAATCGGCATCGACTTCTCCCCCACCCGGCTGCGCGAACTCGCCAAAATGGACGGCGCCATTGTCTGTGACAGAGACGCCAGCAACATCCTGCGCGCTGGCGTCCAGCTGGTGCCCGATTCCAGCATCGAGACCCAGGAGACGGGGACCCGGCACCGGACGGCCGAACGTGTTGCCATCCAGACCGGTGTGCCGGTCATCTCGGTGAGCCAGTCGATGCAGATCATCGCACTGTACGTCAACGGACTGCGCCACGTCCTGGAGGGATCCGAGAAGGTCCTCGCGAGGGCCAACCAGGCCCTCGCCACCCTTGAGCGCTACCGTTCACGCCTGGACCAGGTCACCAGCTCACTCTCGGCCCTGGAGATCGAGGCCATGGTGACGGTCCGCGACGTGGCCGTGACGCTGCAACGACAGGAAATGGTGCGCCGGATCTCCGAAGAGATCTCGCAGTATGTGCTGGAACTTGGCGAAGACGGCCGACTGCTCTCGCTGCAGTTGGACGAGCTCACGGTCGGCCGGGGACCGGGCAGCGACGTAATCATCCGCGACTACTCCAGCCCGCATGCCTCCGCCGATGACATCGACAAGGCTGTCAAGGCCCTCGTCAGCCTGGGCCCCACCGAGCTGATCGACCTGGGCAAGATCGCCGGAATCGTCGGCTTCTCCGGCGGGGAGGCGAACCTCGACGCCGTCGTCCAGCCGCGCGGCTATCGCCTGCTCTCCGGCCTCAAGGCCGTCCCCCGGGCGGTCGCCGACCGCCTGGTGGACCACTTCGGCGGCCTGCAGTTCCTGATGGCGGCCACCATCGACGATCTCATGACCGTCGACGGCATCGGCGACCAGCGCGCCCGCACAGTCCGGGAAGGCCTGAGCCGGATGGCCGAGGCCAGCCTGCTGGACCGGTTCCTCTAGCTACCCGCCGAGCTGGAAGACAGCCTTGGGGCTGGTCTTGCTTCCCAGCCTCGCGGTGAAGATGTAGGTTCCTGCCGCCGGCTGGGCCGGCACCAGCTTGCAGCCCTCGGCTGACCTCTTGCGGTCCCAGGGGAAGTTCGCTGTCTCGCTCTTGCCCGGGGCGATGGTCTTCACCAGGTCGCTGCTCTCCGCCTGGCAGTCCCGGGACGAGAAGATCCGGTCCGAGCCGCTCGTCACCACATATTCCATCTGCGAGGTCCCGATGTTGACCTCGCACGGGACTTGGTTGCCGTTGGTGACTTTCAAGGTCAGGAGCGGGTTCTCGCCCGGGCCGTAGCCGGCCTTGTCCGTGGCGGCGGCGACGGTCAGGAGTTTCTCGTCGCAGCCCGAGGTGGGGCTGGGGGTGGGGCTCGCCGACGCCGACGCGTCCGGCGATCCGCTGCTCGCGGGCTCGGTGGTGCCCGGCTTTTCCTGCCGGGGCGAGTCGCTGGCCGTCGGCGCCGGCCCCGCGGCGTTGAAGGCGCTGGAAAGCGCGACAAGTCCTCCGACGGTGAGCGCGAGTACCAGCAGCAGAATCGCCCCGACGACAAGCCGGCGACGGCGGTAGATGGGACTGACCGGCTTCCGGGCCGTTGCTCCTGAGTTGCCTTGCCTGACCATCCTTCTAGGCTAGAGAACGCGGCGGGTTATGCTGGCCAACCACGCCGCTGGCGCGGCTATGGTCCGCGTCTCTATTAAGCTGGTGCGATCAAAGCCTTAGCCGATTCTCCCGCCGCCCCGGCCGTTACGTGCCCTCCGACTTCCGCCGCCGCCCTGCCGGGCGGGGACGCTTCGCTCACTCCGGAGGCCCCGCCCGCTCCGGGCGCCGGGCCCGCCGCGAGCGCCCGGCTCGGCGAACTGCGCGCCGCCTTGGATTCGTGGTTCGACCAGACCGCCCGGGACCTCCCCTGGCGCGCCGCGGACTGCTCACCCTGGGGCGTGCTGGTCAGCGAAATTATGCTGCAGCAGACACCCGTGGTCCGGGTACTGCCGGTATGGGAAGAGTGGTTGCGGCGCTGGCCTGCCCCCGCCGACCTCGCCGGTGAAGCGCCCGGCGAGGCGGTGCGGTCCTGGGGCCGGCTGGGGTATCCGCGCCGGGCACTCCGGCTGCATGCGGCCGCCGTCGTCATTGCCCAGCAGCACGGCGGCGAGGTTCCCGGCAGCTACCCGGAGCTGCTGGAGCTGCCCGGCGTGGGCAGCTACACGGCAGCCGCCGTCGCCGCCTTCGCTTTTGGCCGCAGGGAAACGGTGGTGGACACTAACATCCGCCGGGTCCACGCCCGGCTTGTTACCGGCACAGCGCTGCCGGCTCCCGCCCTGAGCGCCGGGGAGATGCAGCTGGCGGCCCGGCTGCTGCCCGACGACGGCGCGGCGTCCGTGCGCTGGAACGCCGCCGTGATGGAGCTCGGAGCCCTGGTTTGCACCGCCCGGGCGCCGAAGTGCGGCGACTGCCCTGTCCGCGGGGCCTGCGCCTGGCTCGCCGCAGGTGAACCGCCGCCAACCTATACGCCCAAGGGGCAGGCCTGGCATGGGACGGACCGGCAGGTCCGGGGCGCTGTGCTGGCCGTCCTGCGGCTGGCCGAGGCGCCGGTGGCCCCTGAACTGCTGGGACGCGCCCCGGCGGACCTGGGTTTCGAAGCGGAAGGTATCGGCGTCCCGCTCGCGGCGCTGCACCGGCTGAACTGTGCGCCGGAGCAGCTGGAACGCGCCGTCGCCGGGCTGCTCAGCGACGGGCTGGCCGAACTGCACGCCGGCGGACTGCGGCTGCCGGGTTGAGCTAGGGTTCCCCGAACCCGGCCTTGATCAGGTCGCCCAGATATTCCAAAGCCTTGCCCGCGTCCGGGCCGCTGGCTTCGACGTGCAATATCGTCCCCTTGCCGGCGCCAAGCATCATGAGCTCCGTCATTGACTCGCCATCAGCGCCGTTCACCGTGACATCGGCGTCCATCCCGGCCAGGGCGCCGGCGATCTTCGCCGCGGGGCGTGCGTGCATGCCGGCCTCGTTCACGAGTTCAAAGTCGCCTTGCGCCTCCGGCGGCTGCTGGTGCTCGTGCTCGGCGTGGCGATGCTCCGGCGGGCGGTAGACGGCTTCGGCCGCCTCCTTGACGGTCTCGGCCCCGGCCCCCGTCTGGGCAGAGACAGCAGCGGCAACCAGGCCCTCGATGAGCGGCGCGTCGGCCAGGTGGACCGATCCGGGGTCCGCGGCGAACTCCACTGCGGACTCGGCCGTCATCACGGCGGAGCCGAGGTCGGTCAGCACCACCACTCCGCTGCCGCCGGCCGCCTGCTCCAGCGCCGCCAGCACTTTTTCCAGGCTGGTTCCGATCCGCCCGTCGTCGGTTCCGCCCGCGGGGATGATCATCACGTCAGGAGCCATCTGCGCGGCGAGTTCGACAGCGCCGTCGGCGATCTTTGCGCTGTGTGAAACGACAACCAGCCGGACCGTCACCCGGCCGCTCCCACTGCTGCCCGCAGGATCAGGGCGCTGGAGACGGCCCCGGGGTCGCGGTGGCCAATACTGCGCTCCCCCAAGTAACTCGCGCGGCCCTTGCGTGCGAGCATCGGGTCGGTGGACACCGCACCGGCTTCGGCCGCCTCAGCGGCGGCAGCCAGGAGCTTGTGGACGTCGCCGTCGGTGGCCGCCGCGGCGGCCGCCTCGACTGCGGGAGTCCACGCGTCCACCATCGTCTTGTCACCGGATTCGGCCTTGCCGCGCGCCACGATGCCGTCACGGGCAGCCTGCAGGGCAGCGGCCAGCGTGGCGGCGTCGATGTCGGTCGCATCCCCGAGGGCCGTGGCGGCACGCAGGAAGGCAGTCCCGTACAGCGGACCGGCGGCTCCGCCGACCTTCGACATCAGGGTCATGGCGGTGAGCTTCAGCGCCGCAGCAGGCGTTTCCGGGGGCGTCTCCGCCAGTTTGGCCATCACCGCCTTGAAACCGCGGTCCATGTTCTCGCCGTGGTCGGAGTCTCCAATAGGCCGGTCCAGTTCGATGAGTTCGACCCGGTGCTCGGCCATGGCCTCAGCGGACAGCGTCAGCCATCGCACCGCCCAATCGGTATCCAGTCCCACGGTCAGACGCCCCAGCGGAGGGCCGGGGTGTGGACGGGCGCGTCCCAGAGTTCGGTCATCTCGTCGTCGAGCCGCAGGACAGTGATCGAGCAGCCCTGCATCTCCAGAGAGGTGATGTAATTGCCCACCAGCGAGCGGGCCACCGTGAAACCTTGCTCTTCCAGTTTCTGCACGGCCCGGCGGTACACGATGTACAGCTCGCTTAGCGGGGTGCCGCCCATGCCGTTGACGAACAGGAGAACCTTGTCCCCCGAGGCCAGCCCGAGGTCGCTGACGACCGGCTCCAGCAGCCGGTCGGTGATGCCGTCGGCGCCTTCCATGGCGATCTTGTGCCGGCCCGGTTCGCCGTGGATGCCGATGCCGATCTCGATCTCATTTTCCTCGAGTTCGAAGCTGGGGACCCCCGCGTGCGGGACGGTGCAGGCGGTCAGGGCGACACCCATGCTGCGCACGTTTTGGTTCACCCGGTCGCCGATAGCAGCGACGGCGTCGAGGCTGTCGCCGCGTTCGGCAGCCGCCCCGGCGATCTTCTCCACCAGGACGGTCCCGCCCACGCCCCGCCGGCCGGCTGTGTAGAGCGAGTCCTGGACGGCGACGTCGTCGTTGACCAGCACCGTGCGGACCTCCACCCCCTCGGCCTGGGCCAGCTCGGCGGCGGTCTCGAAGTTCAACACGTCGCCGGTGTAGTTCTTAACGATGTGCACGACGCCGGCTCCGGAGTTCACGGCGAGGGTGGCGGGCAGGATCTGGTCGGGGGTGGGCGAGGTGAACACCGCGCCGGGTACCGCTGCGTCGAGCATGCCCATGCCGACGTAGCCGCCATGGAGTGGCTCGTGACCGCTGCCGCCGCCGGAGACAAGGCCGACCTTGCCCGCCACCGGCGCGTCCCTGCGGACGATGTATTTGGGATCCGGGTGGACGGTCACGAGGTCGGCGTGTGCAAGCCCGAACCCCTCCACTGACTCGTCGACCACGGCTTTGGGATCATTGATGAGTTTCTTCATGGCTGTGCTCCCTGGATGGTGTCCTGGCTGCTTGCTTAGACCCTACTACCGGGGCCTGACCAGCGGTAGGCTCCGGATTCAACGCTGTTTGAGGCTCAAGTTCTGTGCACCGCCGGCGCCGTGAAGCCCGGCCAGGCGTCGGCGCCGAGCGCGTCCTGGCGCTGGATTCTGCGCACGGAGTCACCTTCCGCGCCGCTACCGGGGTCCGCGCCGCCGGGGTCCAGCCGCACCGGGACGGCGTCGATCGTCATTTGGAATGCGGAGAAATCTGGGAAAATTACGCGATGCTGCAATTTTGCCTCCGGGCGCCGGCGGCCCGCCCCATCGGGCCGGGATCAGCTTATCCACCAACTAGATTTAGCGGAAGACCCGGTTCAGGCGGGCACGGCGGGGCTTACAGCTCTCGGATCATCCGGGTGTTGCCGAGGGTGTTGGGTTTAACCCGCGCGAGGTCCAAGAATTCCGCGACGCCTTCGTCGTGCGAGCGGAGCAGTTCCGAATACACCACGGGGTCGACCGCCGTCTGGTCCGCCATCACATCGAAGCCGTGCTTTTTGAAGAACTCGACTTCGAAGGTGAGGCAGAAGACGCGGGAGATGCCGAGCGCTTTCGCGTCTTCCAGCAAGTGCTCCACCAACTGGTGACCGACTCCCCTGCCGCGCCAGGCCTCCGAGGTGGCCAGGGTGCGGACTTCGGCCAGGTCCTCCCACATCACGTGCAAAGCCCCGCAGCCGACCACCTCGCCGCCGTCGGTCTCGGCGATCCGGAACTCCTGCAGGCTCTCGTAGTACGCCACGGTTTCCTTGGCCATCAGGATCCGCTGTTCGGCCAGCGGCGCCACCAGGGTCTTAATCACCGGGACGTCACCGGTACGGGCAGGGCGGATGCGGATCGTCTCAGTCACAGCCCAATCCTACGGCGCGGTCCGGGGCGCGCCCGCCCGGGCCCACCGGCTCGCACCGGGTGCCATTTCCAGTCCTCAAAATGACACCCGGTGCGAGTCAGGCGGGTAGCCGCAGGGTCAGAGGCCCAGCTCGTCCGGGACGGGGAGGTCTTTGTCCAGCAGGTTCTTGGCCAGGAAGTGCTCGACGACGCCGTACCAGACCTTGGCGTGCTGCGGCTGCAGGATCCAGTGGTTCTCGTCCGGGAAGTAAAGGAAGCGGTGCTCGGTGTCACCGTTCTCGTCAGCCGGCAACTGCGACTTGGAGAGCAGTTCGTACCAGAGCCGCAGCCCCTCGCCGATCGGCACGCGGTAGTCTTTGTCGCCGTGGATTACCAGCATGGGGGTGCGGATGTTCTCCACGTGCAGGTGCGGGGAATTCTCGGCGGCCATCTCAGCCGTCATCTCCTTGAGCCAGTACTGGGCCGAGTCAGTGGTGGGCCCGAACTGGTCCAGGGCCCAGAGGCTAGCGTGCGTGACGATCGCCTTGAACCGGTCGGTGTGCCCGGCGACCCAGTTGGCCATGTAGCCGCCGAAAGAACCGCCCATCGCCGCGGTGCGGGTTTCGTCGATGTCCGGGCGCCGCACGACGGCGTCGGTGATCGTCATCAGGTCGGTGAAGGGCGCCTTTCCCCACTCCCCCCAGCCGCGCTGGATGTGCTCCTGGCCGTACCCGGTGGAAAGGGCGGGGTCAGGAAGCAGTACCGCGTAGCCGCTGGCCACGAGCAGCCAGGGGTTCCAGCGCCAGGTCCACGCGTTCCAGGAACCCAGCGGGCCGCCGTGGATCCAAAGCAGCAACGGAGCCGGGCTTCCCTCCGAGGCACCTTCCGGAAGGGCCAGGTAGCCGGGAACGCGCGTGCCGTCCGCCGCGGTCGCCTCCACGCGCTCCAGGCTGCCGCGGTAGGCGGGCCGCTCGGCCGGCGCGGGAAGCCGGGTGACCTCGCCGCTGGCCAGGTCGATCCGCACGGCCTCGGCCGGGAACTCGTAGGAGCTTCGCAGCGCGTAGGCTGAGCGGCCGTCCGGGGCGACGACGACGTCGCTGTAGGCTGCGGCGTCGGCCGTCAACCGGGCCGGCGCGGCGTCACCGCCTGCTGCCGGGCCGGATACGCTGATCCGGAACACCGGCGAGGCTCCGTCCTCATCGGCGGTGACCAGCAGGGCAGAGCCGTCCGGCAGCCAGGCTGCCGGGCGCGGCCAGCGGTCCCAGCCTTCCGCCAGCGGGGTCAGCTCTCCGCCGTCGGAGGAGAGGTCCAGCAGGTGCAGCGCCACCACGGGTGCGCGCTCCGGGGTGGTCTCGCTCTGGCTCACCACCGCCAGGGTCCGGCCGTCGGGGCTGACCGGGCCGGGAGTGTAGTTCATGCCTTCGGTGTCCAGCAGGGTCCGGCGGGTTCCGGTGGCGACGTCCACGGCCACCAGCACGGTGCGGGAGTCGGCATTGGCAAGCGGCTTCGTGAAGCTGCTGTAGAGGGTTTTCCCGTCCGGACTGACGACGGTGTCGGCGTCGCGGAGGCCGTTTCCAGCGTCGGGAGTCAGGTTGCGTAGCTTGACCGGCGGCAGCGTGTCGACCGTGCCGGGTTTTCCCGGCTCCGGTTCGACGCCGGGGTCGACGGCGAACAGGCGCGGCTGCGCAGGTCCTAAGTCCGCATCCCAGTGGCGCACCGGGTAGCCGGTGTGAAGGATGGCGGCCACCTTGTTGTCCTTGCGGGCCGTGCGGCGCTCCTCGTCGTCGTCCTCGTCGGTGGAACCGGCGAGCACAGAGGCGGTGACGAACAAAGTGTCGGCATCCTTCGCGGCCAACAACCCGTTGACGCCGCCGGCGCGGGAAAGCGCAACGCGGGCCTCGCCGCCGTCGGACGGAAGCACCCACAGCGCGTTGACCGGGTCGGCGTCCGGGCTTTCAGGATCGGGCCGCGCCGACGTGAAGTACAAGCTGCCGTCTGCCGCGAAAACGGCCCCCGCCTCACCTTTGGCGCTGCGCGTGATCCGGCGGGCCTGCTTCCGGCCGGCGGGATCCAGCTCCCACAGGGCCGTCCGGTACTCAGTGCCCTTCTCATTCAGCGTGGCCACGGTGGTGACCAGCCTCTCGCCGTCCCGACTTAACGCTAGACCGCCCACCCTCGGAATGGCGAGGTAATGGTCCAAGTCATGGAAAGGGGTCTCGGGGTGTTCGCTTAATGACTGCGCATCGGTAGAAGACATGCCCCGATTCAACACCCGATGTGCCACCGATCACACCCCGTTCACTATGAGTGAAACACTGCTTTCAGATCATGGCCGCGCCGGTGGTGCAGGGAACTGTCAGGCACAGTTGGCAGAATGGGCCCATGAATCCTGAAAAGTCCCTCCCGCGACGCTCATTTCTGCTCGGTGCCGGCGCTTTGGGCGGGAGTGCCGTTGCCCTCTCCGCCTGCGCGGGTCCCGGCCAGGATGCGGCCGCCTCTTCGGCGGCAGCTGGCCCCGCGGTTCCGGCCGGCACTCCGGTCCGGGTCGGCAAGCTCAGCGACGTGCAGGTCGGCGGCTCCGCCAGCGGCAAGGTCAACGGCAAAGCCGTCGTGGTTTTCCGGCCCACCGAGAACACCGTGGTGGCATACGACGCCGCCTGCACCCATGCCGGGTGCCCGGTGGCTCCCGCCGGCGGGGAATTCGACTGCCCCTGCCACGGCTCCTCCTTCAAGGGCTCGGACGGCAGCGTGATCACCGGCCCGGCCCGGGCGCCGCTGGGCAAGCTGCAGGCCGCCGTCGACGGCGAATGGATCACCGTCAGCGCCTGACCCGGTCACAGCGCTCCGGAAGACGGCGAAGGACAGCAAGAGGCCCCGGCCGCCTCCCCTTTGGGGGAAGCGGCCGGGGCCTCTTTGGTTTGCTCGCTCCTAGTGCGCTCCGCTCCTAGTGGCGCCGCTCCTAGTGGCTCGGGGCGATCTCCGGGATGCTCGGCTTGGCGTTGCCTGCGAAGGTGAACTTCGCCTCGTCGCCTTCGCCCTGGACGTCCACCACCACGATGTCGCCGGAGTGCAGCTCGCCGAAGAGGATCTTCTCGGAGAGCTGGTCCTCGATCTCGCGCTGGATGGTCCGGCGCAGCGGCCGGGCGCCCATGGCGGGATCGTAACCGCGGGTGGCCAGCAGCACCTTGGCCGCGGGCGTGAGCTCGATGCCCATGTCCTTGTCCTTGAGGCGCTTCTCGAGCCGGGTGACGAACAGGTCCACGATCTCGATGATCTCGTCCTGGGTCAGCTGCGGGAACACCACGACGTCGTCAACACGGTTCAGGAACTCGGGACGGAAGTGCTGCTTGAGTTCCTCCGTGACCCGGGCGCGCATCCGGTTGTAGCCGGTCTGCGTATCCGTGCCCGACTGGAAGCCGGTGGCGACGCTCTTGGAGATGTCCCGGGTACCGAGGTTCGTGGTCATGATGATCACGGTGTTCTTGAAGTCCACCACGCGGCCCTGGGAGTCGGTCAGACGGCCGTCTTCCAGAATCTGCAGCAGCGAGTTGAAGAGGTCGGCGTGCGCCTTCTCCACTTCGTCGAACAGCACCACGGAGAACGGACGACGGCGGACCTTCTCGGTCAGCTGGCCGCCTTCCTCGTAGCCCACGTACCCCGGAGGGGCACCGAAGAGCCGCGAAACCGTGTGCTTCTCGGAGTACTCGGACATGTCCAGCGTGATCAGGGCGTCTTCCTCGCCGAAGAGGAACTCCGCGAGGGCCTTCGCCAGCTCGGTCTTGCCGACGCCGGTGGGGCCGGCGAAGATGAACGAACCGCCCGGACGCTTCGGGTCCTTCAGGCCTGCACGGGTGCGGCGGATCGCCTGGGACAGGGCCTTGATGGCCTCATTCTGGCCGACCACGCGCTTGTGCAGTTCGTCTTCCATCTTCAGCAGGCGCGAGGACTCTTCCTCGGTCAGCTTGAAGACCGGGATACCGGTGGAGTTCGCCAGCACCTCGGCGATGAGATCCTCATCCACCTCGGAGATGTCGTCCATGCCGCCGGTCTTCCACTGGCGTTCCTTCTCGGCGCGTTCGGCAATGAGCTTCTGCTCCTTGTCGCGCAGCGAGGCGGCGCCTTCGAAGTCCTGGGCGTCGATCGCGGATTCCTTCTCAAGCTTCATGGCCGAGATTTTCTCGTCCATGACCTTGAGCTCCGGCGGAGCCGTCATCCGGCGGATACGCAGCCGGGCACCGGCCTCGTCAATCAGGTCGATGGCCTTGTCCGGCAGGAAGCGGTCCGAGATGTAGCGCTCGGAAAGGCTCGCGGCCGAGGCGAGGGCGCCGTCGGTGATGGTGACGCGGTGGTGCGCCTCGTAGCGGTCACGCAGGCCCTTGAGGATCTCAATCGCGTCAGCGACGGAAGGCTCCTTGACCTGGATCGGCTGGAAGCGGCGCTCCAGGGCGGCGTCCTTCTCGATGTGCTTGCGGTACTCATCCAGCGTGGTGGCACCGATGGTCTGCAGCTCGCCGCGGGCCAGCATGGGCTTCAGGATCGAGGCAGCATCGATGGCGCCCTCGGCGGCTCCGGCACCCACCAGGGTGTGGATCTCGTCGATGAACAGGATGATGTCGCCGCGGGTGCGGATTTCCTTGAGGACCTTCTTCAGGCGCTCTTCGAAGTCACCGCGGTAGCGGGAGCCGGCCACCAGGGACCCGAGGTCCAGGGTGTACAGCTGCTTGTCCTTGATGGTCTCCGGCACGTCGCCGCGGACGATCGCCTGGGCGAGGCCTTCGACGACGGCGGTCTTGCCGACACCGGGCTCACCGATCAGCACCGGGTTGTTCTTGGTGCGGCGGGAAAGGACCTGCATGACGCGTTCCATTTCCTGCTCGCGGCCGATCACGGGGTCCAGTTTGTTTTCCCGTGCGGCCTGGGTCAGGTTCCGGCCGAACTGGTCGAGGACGACCGAGCCGGCGGGGGTGCCTTCGGCCTGGCCGGGGCCAACGCCTGCGCCGGACGTCTCCTTGCCCTGGTAGCCGGAGAGCAGCTGGATGACCTGCTGGCGGACGCGGTTCAGGTCCGCTCCAAGCTTGACCAGCACCTGCGCCGCCACACCTTCACCCTCGCGGATGAGGCCGAGCAGAATGTGCTCCGTGCCGATGTAGTTGTGGCCCAGCTGCAAGGCCTCGCGCAGCGAGAGCTCCAGCACTTTCTTGGCCCGCGGCGTGAACGGGATGTGACCGGAAGGAGCCTGCTGGCCCTGGCCGATAATCTCCTGCACCTGCTCGCGGACGCCGTCGAGCGAGATGCTCAAGGACTCGAGGGCTTTGGCGGCAACACCTTCACCCTCATGGATCAGACCCAAGAGGATGTGTTCGGTACCGATGTAATTGTGGTTCAGCATGCGTGCCTCTTCTTGGGCAAGCACAACTACGCGACGGGCACGGTCCGTAAATCGCTCAAACATTTCGCCACACTCCTAGCTACGACGTACTTTGATGCTACGTGCCGGAGTTCGAGATTTGGGGCTTGTTCGCCACGGGGGAAACCGGCCGCCGCTCCGGGCTTCACGCTTCAGGGTCTGGCTGGACTGCCTGGCGGCGTATGAACCCGGTTACGCCGGCCGGCAGCCGGCCTGGCCGGGCGGTGCGACGGGCGGTGCGACTGGCGCTGCGACGCTCCTGCCCAGTTACTCCTTCCGGACCGGGAAAGACACCGCTTGTCGCCGGCCGGACGCCCCGGTTTGGGCCGGCAACTGGGCTGGAACGCACGCCAACCACCCGTTGTGTCACCCGGCATCCGGCCCACCCGATCTGGCACCCGGCACAAGTCCTGGCACCCACCGGACATGACAATGCCCCCGCCGAGAGCGGGGGCAAAGTCATGGCCTGCAAGCGCACGACGGCGGCGGGCAAGTCCGGAGCTAGGAATTTGCCTTTTGGTAGGCTTCCTGAATTTCAGCCTGGATGCGGCCGCGGCTGTTAACCGCATAGCCGTTGTCCCGGGCCCACTGCCGGATCTGCGCCGAGTCCTGATTACGCGCTGTTGTTGCCTTTGTCCGGGTCGCCCGGCCAGTCGAAGTCTTACGCGCCTGGCCTACGAACCGCTCAAGTGCCGAGCGCAGTTCCGAGGCGTTGCCGGACGAGAGGTCAATTTCATAACTGACGCCGTCCAGGCCAAACCGGACAGTTTCGTCCGCGGATCCCCCATCCAGATCATCAACGAGGATGATTTTAACTTTCTGTGCCATAAAGACTCTCTTTTCAAAAGGATGAGTATTTAGAAAAGCAGGATGTATCTGTAAAAAGTATCCATCGTTTTAAGGCCGCGAGTCAAAGCGGAAAATACGCGTCAAAGGAAATCCACAGGAAGGAATAGACCGAGCTTTTAGCGCTGCTCCGGGGAAGGACCGTTTTCCCGGGCTATATTCTGTTCCGGCCCACGGGCAGCCGCCTCGGCCTGCGCACGGGCTTCGGCCTGGCGCTCGGACTTGTCCGCATTGAAGATCGCTTTCATGGCGAACCAGAAGAGGAGTCCCACCACTATGGACGGGAGCAAGACTGCTACGTATTCCATGGTCAGTGCCCTTCCGGCTTCAGCAGCGGGAAGAGGATGGTTTCGCGGATTCCGGCGCCGGTAAAGAGCATGACCAGCCGGTCGATGCCCAGTCCGATGCCGCCCATCGGCGGCGCTCCGTACTCAAGGGCGCGGAGGAAGTCCTCATCAAGCTGCATGGCTTCGACGTCGCCGGCTGCTGACCGGCGGGACTGCTCGGTGAGCCGTTCGCGCTGAATAACCGGGTCAATGAGTTCGGAGAACGCGGTGCCGCGCTCCATACCGCCGATAATCAGGTCCCACGCCTCGATCAGCCGACCGTCTTCGCGGTGCTGGCGGGCCAGCGGCTGCGCGGAGGGCGGGTAGTCGTAAACGAAAGTAGGGTTGAGCAGCGTCGGTTCAACCAGTTCGCCGAAGAGCTCGACGACGAGCTTCTCGGCGTCCCAGTTCGCATCGACCTTGACCTCATACTTCTCGGCCAGGGCCAGCAGCTCGGCTTCAGGCGTGTCCGGGGTGATCTCCTGGCCCACAAAGTCGGAAAGGCCCGGGTACACCGCCATCCATGCCCAGTCGCCGTCGAGGTTGATCTCGCCGGCCTCGGTCTGCAGCACACGGCCCACTCCGGCCGCGTCGGCGGCGTCGAGGATGATCTCCTTAATGCGGTCCGCCATCACGAACTGGTCCGCCCAGGCCTCGTAGCTCTCGAGTGTGGTGAACTCCGGGCTGTGCGTGGAGTCAACGCCCTCGTTCCGGAAGACGCGGCCCATGTCGTAGACGCGGTCGATGCCGCCGACGACGGTCCGCTTCAGGTACAGCTCGGTCGCGATCCGCAGCGTCATCTTCTGGTCGAAGGCGTTCATGTGGGTTTCAAACGGGCGCGCGGTGGCCCCGCCGTGCACGAGCTGCAGCATCGGGGTTTCCACCTCGACGTAGCCCTGGCGGTGCAGGGTTTCTCGGATGGAACGCGTGATCGCGGCCCGGGTGTAGACCATCTCGCGGGCCTCGTCGCGGACGATCAGGTCCACGTAGCGCTGCCGGACGCGGGTTTCCTCGTTGAGCTCGGCGTGCAGCACCGGCAGCGGCCGCAGCGCCTTGGACGCCATGGTCCAGGACTCGGCCATCACGGAGAGCTCGCCGCGGCGGGAGGAGATGACCTCACCCTTGATGAAGACGTGGTCGCCAAGGTCGACGAGGGACTTCCAGTCCGCGAGCGCTTCCTCGCCGATGTTCGCCAGGCTGAGCATGATCTGCAGCCGTACGGCCTTTCCGTCGAGCCCGCCCTCCTGAAGGGTGGCGAAGCACAGCTTGCCGGTGTTGCGGATGAAGACGATGCGGCCGGTGACGCCGACGACGTCGCCCGTGGTTTCGTCTGCCACCAGGTGCGCGTACTTTTCGCGGATTTCCGTCAGCGAATGCGTCCGCTCGACCCCCACCGGGTACGCCTCAACGCTACGTTCGATCAGCTTGGCGCGCTTCTCCATCCGGACCAGCGTCTGTTCGCTGACGTCGGACGGCTCGGCGGCGGTGTTCGGGGCGGGGGTGTTTTGGGAAGTCACAATCCCTAAGTTTACCGGTCGTTCGGCCACCGCCGGTGCGGCAGGCGCGGAAGGACCCCGGGCAGAGGCCGCGCCTCCGGGGTCCGGGACGGCCGCGCCGGGGCCGCTGGCTTCTGGCACTAGAATCGGGGGCGACCGATGTCGAAAGGACCCCCTTGGCCAAGCTCTACTTCCGTTACGGCGCGATGAACTCCGGCAAGTCGACGGGGCTGCTGCAGGCCGCGTTCAACTACGAGGAGCGCGGCCAGCGGGTGCTGCTCGCCAAGCCGGATATCGACACCAAGGGCGACGCCGACGTCGTCTCCCGGCTGGGGATGACGCGGTCGGTGGACTTTCTGATCCCCGCCGGCGCATCCGCCCGGGAGCTGTTTTCGGCGCAGGCCCACGGCGACGACCCGGACGCACTGCTTCAGCATGTGGACACGCCGCCGGTGGCCTGCCTGCTGGTGGATGAAGCCCAGTTCCTGGAACCGGAGCAGGTGGACGACCTGTTCCGCATCGCCGTCCTGGACAACGTCCCGGTGCTGGCCTACGGCATCCGCACCGACTTCCGGACCCGGGCCTTCCCCGGCTCGCTCCGGCTGCTGGAAATCGCGCACACGCTGGAGGAGCTCAAGACCATCTGCCGGTGCGGGCGCAAGGCCATCTTCAACACCCGCCGGATCGGCGAGCAGGTGGTGTTCGACGGCGAGCAGGTCGCCATCGACGGCCAGGACGCCTGGTACGAGTCGCTCTGCGGGTCCTGCTACCTTGAGCTTTCCGGCGGCCGGCTGGGCAGCTGACGACGGGTCAGGCGGCAGGCCGGACGGTACGCGAGACCCCGGGTCAGGCCGCGGGCGAGGTTTACTGTCCGGTACCGGACGCCTCGGTTAGGCTCGAAGCATGACCCGCGAGAACATTCGAACCCCAGACGGCGGAACCCTCGAGCTTTTTAGCACGGGCGCGGAGCTTGCGGCGGCAGGCTCCGGCGTCGTCGTCGTGCCCGCCTCGATGGTGACGGCCGCGGACTACACCCGTTTCGCGCAAAAGCTCAGCGCCGCCCTGGGCCGGCCAGTCCACACCTTTAACCGGCGCGGCCGCGGCTCCTCCTCACCGCAGCCGGAGGATTACACCCTCGATGTCGACATCCGGGACCTGGACGCCGTGATGCGGCACACCGCCAGCACCGACGTCTTCGGCCACAGCTTCGGCGGCGCCGTCGCGCTGCACGCGGCACGGACCCTGCCGGTGGAGCGCTTGGCCGTGTACGACCCCGCCGTGTCGGTGAACCACAGCGTCACGGCCGACTGGACCTCCGAATACGAGCGCCTGACCGCCGCCGGCGACGACGACCGTGCCCTGGCCGTGCTGGTCCGCGGCCTCGAGACCGGCAGTGCGCTGTCCCGGATGCCGCTGTCCATGCTGACCCTCGCGAACAAGTTCACCGCCGGCACTCCGGTGGGCAAGCAGCTGCGCGAGCTCATGAAGACAGGTGTCCGCGAGATCAAGGCGATCGTGGCCGCGGATATGCCGGCCGAGCCGTTCCTCGAACTGCCCTTGGAGACGCTGATCATCGTGGGCGAGAAGAGCCCCGCGTATTTCGGTGTCGCCTGCGGGCAGATCCACGACGTGCTCTCCGGTTCCAGCTACACGATTCTGCCGGGCATGGGTCACGACGGAGTCAACAAGGCGCCTGACCGGCTGATCTCCGAACTCACCGACTTCTACGCCGGCTGATCCACCCCTCCCCAGAGCGCGAACGGACACTTCCGGCCCTCCCCCCAGAGCGCGAACGGACACTTCCGGCCCTCCCGCCGGGGCGCGAAGTGTACGTTCGCGCGATGAGCCGGGTGGGTTAGTGGCCGCCCGGAGTTGCGGCGCCGTCGGTCTTGCGCATCAGAACGGACAGCACGACGGCGGCGCATGCGATGCCGGCCGCCGTCAGGAATGCCGCGTGCATGCCCGCGACGATGCCGGACCCGGCGGAGACGACGGCGAAGATCGAAATCAGCAACGCGGTGCCGGCCGCCCCGGCAACCTGCTGCAGCGTGCTCATAATGGCCGAGCCGTGCGAGTAGAGCTGCGGCGGCAATGGGTTCAGGCCGGTGGTGAACGCAGGCGTGAACAGCAGCGCCAGTCCCAGGCTAAGGGCAACATGCAATGCGATGATCCAGCCCACCGGTGTCTGGGCGTCAAGGCGCGAGAACTGCCAGAGCGAGAGCACCATCAGAACCGATCCTGTCACGGTCAACGGCAGCGGGCCCAGCTTGTCGAAGAGCCGGCCGATAACCGGGCCCAGCAGGCCCATCGCGAGGCCGCCCGGTAGCAGGACGAGACCTGTTTCCAGCGATTTGAGCCCGCGGATCTCCTGCAGGTACAGGGGCAACAGGATCACGGCGCCGAACAAGGCAATCATCGCGACCACGAGCAGCAGCACGGAGACGGTGAACATCCGGAAGTTGAAGGCGCGCAGGTCCAGCAGCGGCGCCGTCGACTTTTGCAGCGTGAGCTGGCGCAGGACGAAGGCCAGCAGGGCGACAACGCCGACGCCGAGGGCCACGACTGCCGGGACGGCGGGGCCTCCGTTTCCGCTGCCGATCTGGCTCAGCCCGTAAACGACGCCGCCGAACGCCGGGACCGTCAGCAGCACGGAGAGCACGTCCAGGCGGGTCTTCTCGGTGTCGCCGATGTTGCGCAGGAACCTGGCGCCGATGCCGAAAGCGAGCAGGGCGACCGGCAGGACGAAGACGAACATGAACCGCCAGGAGAAATGCTGGAGGATCAGCCCGGACACCGTCGGCCCCATGGCCGGTGCCACCGAGATCGCGATGCTCACGTTGCCCATCACGGCGCCCCGGCGGGCAACCGGAACCAGGGTGAGGATGGTGGTCATCAGCAGCGGCAGCATAATGGCCGTGCCGCCGGCCTGGATGATCCTGGCCAGCAGCAGCACCTCGAAGCCGGGCGCGAGGGCCGCGAGCAGCGTGCCGCCGGAGAAGAGTCCCATGGCCAGCATGAAGGCCGCCCTGGTGGAGAGCCGCTGCAGAATGAACCCGGTAGTGGGAATGACCACGGCCATGGTCAGCATGAAACCGGTGGAGAGCCACTGCACGGTGGGCGCATCAACCCGCAGGTCAACCATGAGCCGCTGCAGTGCAACGTTCATGATCGTCTCGTTCAGGATCACCACGAAGGTGGCCACCAGCAAGGTGGCGATGACGGTGACGGACTCGCGGGACAGTTTGTCCGGTGCCGGGTTCCGCTTCTCGGGGGCGACGCCGGCCGGGGCAGGATTGCTGTGGGCGGGCGAAACGTCGGTAGACATGGTGTTCCCTCACGGAGTGGATGAATTGGGCCGCGTCGGGGCTGCCTCAGATTCCAACCATCAGGTCCGGGGAGTAATTCCCGCTCCGGGAGGTCCGGGTTAGGAGTCCAGCGGAACGTTGTCGATCAGCCGCACCGGACCGACCTTCGCGGCGATCAGCACGAGGCCCTCGCCGCGGAACGGTGTCTCGCGGCAGTTCTCCGCAAGCGGCTCCAGGGTGAGCGGATCGACGACGTCGAAGTAATCCAGCTCCACGAGGGGCTGGGATTCCACCAGCGCCCGGGCCGAGTCCAGGTCCAGGGGTTCGTGCGCGTTGGCACGGTCCTCGACCAGCCGCAACGCCCGGGACAGCACGAGGGCGGCCTCGCGCTCGGGATCGGACAGGAACCGGTTGCGGCTCGAGAGTGCCAGCCCGTCCGGTGACCGGACGATCGGCACCGGCACGATTTCCACCGGGAAATTCAGGTCCGCCACCATCCTCCGCACCAGGGTCAGCTGCTGGGCATCCTTTTGGCCGAAATACGCCCGGTAAACGGTCTGGCCTGTGCCGGGAAGCCCGTAGTGCAGCAGCTTCGCCACCACCGTCAGGGCGCCGTCGAAGTGCCCGGGCCGGGACGCGCCCTCCCACTTGTCCGCGAGCGTGCCGGACGTGATCCGCACCATCGGTTCCCCGCCCGGGTACACCTCCTCCACCGAGGGCGCAAAGACCAGATCCACCCCTTCGGCCTCGAGCAGGGCCAGGTCAGCCTCGAGAGTCCGCGGGTAACGCTCGAGGTCCACCGCTTCGCCGAACTGCAACGGATTGACGAAGATGCTGGCCACCACGACGTCGTTCTGTTCGACGGCGGTGCGCGCCAGCCGGGCGTGGCCCGCGTGCAGGGCGCCCATCGTGGGCACCAGCCCTTGCGAAGTTCCGCCTTTCTCGGTGAGCAGGCGGGCACTTTCGGCGCGCAACTGGGCGGCGGTGGTCACAAGCTGGATTCCCATCAGGGTCCTTCCTCAGGAAGCGGGCCGTCGGCATCGCGGGCTTCAAGCGCCCGGTGAATGCCCTGGACCTGCTCCGGCTTCAGCAGCCCGCGGCTGCCGGCACGGCGGGCGGTCGCCCGGGCCATGGCCAGGTACGCGTCCAGAATATCGCCGCCGGAGCCGCCGTCGAGTTCCCGCAGGGCCTCCGAGTGCGCGCTGACGGTGCCGGCGTCGCCGCGGGCCACCGGGCCGGTGAGCGCGGACTCCCCCGAGGCAAGGGCGTTTTCCAGGCTGGCGCGCAGCAGCGGGCCCAGCATGCGTTCGGGGGCGTCGACGCCGACCTCCCGCAGCAGTTCGGACGCCTGGGCCACGAGGGTGACCAGATGGTTGGACCCGTGCGCCAGGGCCGCGTGGTACAGGACCCGGTCACCCTCGGCGATGGCGACCGGCTCGGCACCCATTTCCACTACCAGGGCCTGCGCGATGGGAAGCATGGCCGGGTCCGCGGTCACCCCGAAACTGCAGTCCAGCAGCCGGGTGAGGTCCAGGCTCATGCCGGTGAAGGTCATGGCGGGGTGCAGCGCGAGCGGGACCGCCCCCGCGGCGCGGACCGGGTGCAGGATGCCGACGCCGAAGCGGCCTGAGGTGTGGGCCACGAGCTGGCCGGGCTGCCAGGCGCCGAGTTTGGCCAGGCCTTGCACGAGCGGGCCCAGTGCGTCGTCCGGAACGGCCAGCAGCACCAGTTCCGCGCGCTCCACAATGTCCTGGATGTCGAGGACAGGGACGCCGGGGAGCAGGGTTTCCGCGCGTTCCCGGCTCGCGTCGGATACGGCGGAGACCCCGACGACGGCGTGTTCGGCCGCGCGCAGGGCCGCCCCCAGGACGGCCCCGACCTTCCCGGCTCCGATGATTCCGACGCCGAGGCGTCCTGGCTTAGCCATGTTGCGGCCCTTCCTGTGGTGCGTGTTCGAGGGGGTGGGACCGGACGAGCCAGTGTTCACTGAGTTGCTGCTTCCGCGCGGTCCGGGCTCGGGCTGCCTGCGCGTCAAGCAAGGCGCGGCCCTCGTCCAGGCCGACCTGGATCAGCCGCGGCGCCACTGGGCCCGCGGTGGTGTGCAGAACCAGGTCCGCGACACGGAAGCGCCGGGCCAACGGACCCTGCTGGAGTGCCATCGACTGCGTGCGCTGATGCGGGACCAGCACGAGGTGGCGCCACCAGCGGCCGGAGCGGATCAGCAGCGCGGTGTCCGTGGCGGTGAAACCGTTGCGGCGCCAGCCCAGCGGAGCGAGCAGGCGCGCCCGCTGCGGGGTGGTGACGAAGCCGCCGTCGTCGGGGGCCGCGGCACCGCCGGGAACGCCGCCGGCAGCGGGACCGCCGATACTTCGGGCGGGAGTGCCGGCGGCACCGGGGATGGGCGCGAGCCCGTGCAGCCCGGCGGTGAAGACCCGCACGGGGTCCGGGGTGCCGGGGTCGGGCAGGACCAGCGAAAGCATGGCGAGCACCTCCGGCAGAGTTCCAACGGGCAGCAGGGTGGTCCGGGAAGCGCTGTCGCCGTTGCCGGGGGCGCCGTAGCCGGCCACGTTGACCTGCATCCGGTACCAGCCGAGGATCCGCCACAGCGGCGGCTGGCTGACGCGCAGGGCCTGGATCCGTCCGGGCGGGAGGGTCTGCGCCAGGGTGTCCAGCAGGCCGTAGCGGAGCCGGATGCCGTCGTCGGAAACGGCCGCAGTGAAGTTGTAGCCCTTGTTGAAGGAATTCCAGTACGCCGCGAGGATGCCCAGGCCGGCCGGGATCAGGTAAAAGTAGAAGCTGCGGTTCTCGGTGACGGCGGATAGCAGCACGGAGGCCGCGGCCCCGAGGACGAGGACGACGGTCTGTTCGCTCAGCACCAGTGACCCGGCCAGCCGCTGCGGCGGAACCGTGAGCACCGGGCGTTCCAGCGCCTCGGCGACGGCGTGTGGCGGCCCCGGTGGGTTCTCCTGCCCCTGGGCAACCGCGGCACCGACGGCACCCGGCGCGGAACCGGCGGCCCCGGCCAGAATCGCGGCACGCAGCCGTCGCGCCTCGTCCACCCGCAGGTAGGCCAGGTGCACCGCGGACTGGCCGGCGTCGGCAACTTCGAACCGGAGTTCCGCGAGCCCGAAGATCCGTGCCAGCAGGGGTTGCACAACGTCGATTGCCTGTACCCGGTCGAGCCTCGCCTGGCGCTGCTGCTTGAACAGGAAGCCGGTGTTGACCCGCACGTACCCGTCCGCCACTTGGTAACGGGTGAAATACCAGCTCAACACAAAACCGAGCACGGTCAGCAGCAGCACGGTGCCGCCGCCCAGCAGCAGCCAGGGTGCCCGCGCCGCGAAGCGCTCATCGAAGACCGGGGCGCCGCGGAGCAGGCGTTCGAAGGCGTCACGGCCGAAGAAGAACAACAGCGCCGCCAGCGCCAGCCAGCCGCGGACAAACGGTGAGGCCGGATGCACCCGCTGCCAGGTGCTGCCCGTGTCCGTCACAGCCCGGCCAGCCGGGCCTCGCCGCGGGCCGACAGCTGTTCGCGCAGCCGCGCGCCCTCGCCGGCGGGCAGGCCGGGGATCTCGGCGCTGGTTCCGGCCGAGGCGGTGTGCAGTTTCAGCGTGCACAGGCCCAGTCCGCGTTCCACCGGGCCCGCGCCGATGTCCACGTACTGCATCCGCCCGTACGGCACCACCAGGGTGCGCTGGAAGAAGATGCCGCGGCGGATCAGCAGGTCGTCCTCGCGTTCGGCGTACCCGATGGACCGCACCTGGCGCGGAATGAGCAGCAGCCGCCAGAGGGCCAGCAGGAAGACGGCGGCGGGCAGCACGACGGCGAACCACAGCGGCGGCCAGGTCCATGCCCCGTTCAGGACCAGCACCAGCGGCAGGGACAGGACCGCGACGGCGGCCAGGTTCCCCAGCGCCCAGCCGACGAGGCGCACGGTGACGTACTTCGGCGACACCCTCAGCCAGGCGACCCCCGGGGGGTCAATCGCCTCGGTAGGCATATTCACCTTCCGCTGTCGGCTTGCGCTTTCCGGGTACCCCCGGCGTGCCCTCGGCGTCGCCGTCCTCGGGCGGAATCCGGCAGAACCGCTCCACCACTAGGCCAACCACAATCATGACCAGTCCGCCGCCCGCCATCGCCAGCGTCTGCCAGGTGATCTCCTGCCCGCTGCGGACGTTCCAGAGCCGAAGCTGGTCCATAAAGATCCCGGCGTGCCAGCCCAGCAGGACGGCGCCGGTGTAGGCGCACGCCTGCGCGAGGACCAGGGTCCACGCAGCCAGGAGCGGGTTGAGCATCTTCTTCTTCTTGCCGTTGCGCCACCGCAGCACCCGGACCCCCAGGATCAGGGTGATCACCACGATGACCCCCATCGTGACCAGACCGGTCAGCGGCAGTACCGGCGTCGCCAGGCTGTAGCGGGCGGCCATCAGCGTGGCGAACCAGCCAGCGGCGGCGAGCCCGACGCCGATCACCAGCAGCACGAGGGGGTTGGTCAGCTTCACGGCAGGTCCGCCGTTCCGGCCCCCGGCACACCGTTGAGTTCCTCAAAGCCGTCGAACGGGGCAAGGTCGCGGAAATCGGCAGCCCGCGCGGCGAGCTCCCCGACGCGGACACCGTTGAGCTCCGCTGCGGGGTCGATCAGGGACCAGGGGTAGAGCACGAAAGCGCGCTCGGCGGCACGCCTGTGCGGGAGGGTGAGCTCCGGGTCGGAGCTGACGAGTTCGCCGTAGGTGATGACGTCCACGTCGAGGGTGCGCGGGCCCCAGTGGACCTCCCGGACCCGCAGGTGCTTTTGTTCGACGGCGTGGCAGTGCGCCAGCAGTTGCTGCGGGGACAAGGAGGTCTCGACGCCGATGACCATGTTCAGGAAGTCCGGCTGATCCGGCGGGCCGCCGACGGCCTTGGTCTGGACGATCGGGGAAATCGCCAGCAGCCGCACCTCCGGAGGGTCCACCAGGTCAGCGACGGCGGCCGAAAGGGTGTCGTTGCGGGCCCCCAGATTGCTGCCGAGCGCGAGTACCGCCCGCGTGTATACGGCGGCGGGGGCGTTCATGGCCGTTCCCGGTGCACGCTGACGGAGACGTCGCCGAAGTCCACCTGGATCGGAGCCTTTGGTTTGTGCACCGTGATGTCAACGGCGGCCACCGGGAAACGCGCCAGCACGTCGTCGGCGATCCGCACCGCGAGGGCCTCGATGAGGTTCAACGGCGTGCCGGTGATCCAGCCGCGGATGCACTCGGCCACCTCGCCGTAGTGGGCGGTGTCCAGCACGTCGTCGCTGGCCGCGGCGGCCGTGAAGTCCAGGTGCAGTACGGCGTCCACGACGAAGGGCTGCCCGTCGCGTCGTTCAAAATCGAACACCCCGTGGTGCCCGACGGCGGTGACACCGCTTAGCGTGATCCGGTCCATGGCGCGGCCGGTTCAGGTGTTGCCGGGCGCGGCCGGCGGCACCGAGGAGGAAGCCGACGAGGAAGCCGGGGCAATCCGGGCGGCGACCTTGACGGCGTCGAGGCTGGGGCCGACGTCGTGCACCCGGACGGCCCAGGCGCCGCGGAAGGCGCTGATAGCCGTCACGGCGGCGGTCGCCGCGTCACGTTCGGCCGGCGGGGCGGACTTGCCGGCGACGGTGAGGAGGCTTCCGAGGAACCGTTTCCGGGACGCGGCCACGAGGACCTTGTGGCCCATCGCCTGCAGCACATCGAGGCGCTGCAGCAGTTCCCAGTTCTGCTCCCCGGTCTTGGCGAAGCCCAGGCCCGGGTCGAGGATGATCTGTTCCGGCGTTGCGCCGGCGGCGTACAGCTTGTCCCGGACGCCGGCCAGCTCGGCGGCCACGTCCTCGGCCACGTCGCGGTAGTCGGTGAGCGAGTCCATCGTGCTGGCGTCGCCGCGGCGGTGCGTCAGGACGTAGGGCACCTTGCTGCGTGCTACGAGTTCGGCCATTTCCGGTTCGATCGTGAGGCCGGAGACGTCGTTGATGATCGCGGCGCCGGCGGCGAGTGCAGCCTCGGCCGTGGCGGCATGGGTGGTGTCGATGCTGACCAGGGCCCCGGCCTTGACCAGCGCCTCGATCACCGGCAGGACCCGGCGCTGTTCCTCCTCCACGGTGACCTCGGCGGCGCCGGGACGGGTGGATTCCCCGCCGACGTCGATGATGTCAGCACCGGCATAGTACATCCGCAGGCCGGCTGCGACGGCGGTGTCCGGCGTCGCATGCTTGCCGCCGTCGCTGAACGAATCCGGCGTGACATTCAGGATCCCCATCACGAGCGTCCGGTCCGTCGACAGGTCCTTGAAGGCGGCGGCGGGGCGCGGCTTGCGCAGCACGGGCAAAGGTGACGTGGCAGGCCCTGTTCCGGGGGCTGCAGCGAGGGAGTCCATAGGGTGTCTTCTTACCTTCCGAGGATGAGGCTCATGGCTTCGGCGCGGGTGGCCGGGTCATGCAACTGCCCGCGGACCGCGCTGGTGACGGTTTTCGCTCCGGGCTTGCGGATGCCGCGCATCGACATGCAGAGGTGTTCGCATTCGACCACGACGATCGCGCCGCGGGGCTTGAGGTGGGTGGTGAGAGCTTCAACGATCTGGGTGGTCAGCCGCTCCTGGACCTGGGGCCGGCGGGCGAACATGTCCACCAGCCTGGCGAGCTTGCTCAGCCCGGTGACCTTGCCGTCGTGCGAAGGGATATAGCCGACATGGGCGACGCCGTGGAAAGGCACGAGGTGGTGCTCGCAGGTCGAATAGAAGGGAATGTCCTTCACGAGCACGAGTTCCTCGTGGTCCAGGTCGAAGGTGGTGCCGAGGATCTCCGCCGGGTCGTGGTGCAGACCGGCGAACATCTCCGCGTACGCCCTGGCTACCCGTTTCGGGGTGTCCAGCAGGCCGCTGCGGTCCGGGTCCTCGCCGATGGCGAAGAGGATCTCGCGTACCGCCGCCTGGATGCGGTCCTGGTCGACGGCGGCGGCGGGGACGGACCCTCCCGCCGCCAGAAGACCGGTGGCGGGAGCGTCGTCGTCGTCGTTTAAGAAGGAAGTCACTGCAAAAGCCTAGCCGGGATGGCCGTCAGGCCCCAGATCCGTTGCGCCGCCCTGGAAGGGCTCCTGCGCGGGGACGCCCTGGGCGTGCGGCGGGAGGGTGTCCAGCGGCTCCTCGAGCCGGGCCTCCTTGGCTTCTTCCTGCGCTTCACGTTCGGCCTTTTCGCGGCGCGACTCCACCGGTCCGACAGCCTGGATGGGCCGGCTTTCCTTGGAGAGCCAGATTTCGCGGAAGTCGCGCTTGCGGATGTGCGTGAACACCTGGGCGATCTCGGCCTGGTTCAGCGTTTCGCGTTCCAGCAGTTCCAGGGCCAGCTGGTCCAGAACGTCACGGTTGGCGGTCAGGATCTCATACGCCTCGTCGTGCGCGCCCTCGATCAGGCGGCGCACTTCCTCGTCCACGACGTAGGCGATCTGATCCGAGTAGTTGCGTTCGTGGCCGGCGTCGCGGCCCAGGAACGGCTCGCCGCCGCCCTGGCCGAGGCGGACGGCACCGACGCGCTCACTCATGCCGAACTCGGTGACCATTTTCCGGGCGATGCCGGTGGCCTTCTCGATGTCGTTGGAGGCGCCGGTGGACGGATCGTGGAAGACGAGTTCCTCGGCCACCCGGCCGCCCATGGCGTAGGCCATCTGGTCCAGCAGTTCGTTGCGGGTTACGGAGTACTTGTCGTTTTCCGGCACCACCATGGTGTAGCCGAGGGCTCGGCCGCGCGGCAGGATGGTGATCTTCGTGACCGGGGCCGAGTTCCGCAGCGCCGCCGCCACCAGGGCGTGGCCGCCTTCGTGGTACGCGGTGACCTTGCGCTCGTGTTCCTTCATGACGCGGCTGCGCTTCTGCGGCCCGGCCATCACGCGGTCGATCGCCTCGTCCAGGGCACGGTCATCGATCAGGTTGGCGTTGGAGCGGGCCGTGAGCAGCGCCGCCTCGTTGAGCACGTTGGCCAGGTCGGCGCCGGTGTAGCCGGGGGTTTTCTTCGCGACAGCCTTGAGGTCGACGCCGGGGGCCATCGGCTTGCCCTTGGCGTGCACCTTCAGGATCTGGTCGCGGCCGATCAGGTCGGGGGCCTCGACGGAGATCTGGCGGTCGAAGCGGCCGGGCCGGAGCAGGGCCGGGTCGAGCACGTCGGGACGGTTCGTGGCGGCGATGAGGATGACGTTGGTCTTGACGTCAAAGCCGTCCATTTCAACCAGGAGCTGGTTGAGCGTCTGCTCGCGTTCATCGTTGCCGCCGCCGATGCCGGCACCGCGGTGACGGCCGACGGCGTCGATCTCGTCAACGAAGATGATCGCCGGGGAGTTGGTCTTGGCCTGTTCAAAGAGGTCGCGGACGCGGGAAGCGCCGACGCCGACGAACATCTCGACAAAGTCCGAACCGGAGATGGAGAAGAACGGCACGCCGGCTTCACCGGCGACGGCGCGGGCCAGCAGGGTCTTGCCGGTGCCGGGAGGGCCGTACAGCAGCACACCCTTGGGGATCTTGGCGCCGACAGCCTGGAACTTTGCCGGTTCCTGGAGGAACTCCTTGATTTCCTGAAGCTCCTCGACGGCCTCGTCGGCTCCGGCGACGTCGCTGAAGGTCACCTGCGGCATGTCCTTATTGACCATCTTGGCCTTGGATTTGCCGAACTGCATGACCTTGGAGCCGCCGCCCTGCATCCGGGAAAGCAGGAACCAGAAAAGCACGCCCAGCAGCAGCACCGGGACCAGCAGCGAGAACAATCCGGAGAACCAGTTGCTTTCCACCGGCTGGTCGGTGAAGCCGCTCGGCGGCTTCGACTCGTTGACGGCCTTGACGATGTCCTGGGCGCGGGCGTTCACGAAGTAGAACTGGACGTTCTTGCCCTTGTCCTGCCCATCGACCTGCAGGTTGTCCTTCAGGACCAGGTCCACACGGTTCTCGGCGTCGAAGATTTTGGCCTGCTCAACCTTGCCGCCCTCAGTCAACAGCGCCAGGCCCTTGTCCGTGTCAATGCGGCTTGAGCCGCCCGGAGCGAGGGTGGCAAAGGCCAGCAGGAGCATGCCGATCACTACGACAATCCAAATGCCGGGGCCCTTGAGGAAACTCTTTGCTTTCATCTGATCGGGGGCTGGCCCCGTCCCTCCTGGTAGTGCTGCACGGCGACTGTTCTGCGCGCGTGGTGGTGCTGCGTCAGTCTAGCTATACACCGTCGCCCTAACTCACGCACGGCCAGGGCATAAAGTTCCCTGTGGGCGTAGCGGGGCACCCCGCTGGGACCGGTCAAGGCCGGCGTCGAAACCGGCCGGCGGGGCCGGGTTTACTCGTAGACGTGCGGGGCGAGGGTGCCCACAAAGTCCAGGTTGCGGTACTTCTCGGCGTAGTCCAAGCCGTAGCCGACGACGAATTCGTTGGGGATGTCGTAACCGACGTACTTAACGTCAATCTGGACCTTCGCGGCGGTGGGCTTGCGGAAGGCGGTGCAAATTTCCACGGACGCGGTGCCGCGGGATTCCAGGTTGGTCTTCAACCAGGACAGCGTCAGGCCGGAGTCGATGATGTCTTCGACGATCAGGACGTCCTTGCCCATCAGGTCCGTGTCGAGGTCCTTGAGGATGCGGACGACGCCGGAGGACTGGGTGCCGGAGCCGTAGGAGGAGACAGCCATCCAGTCCATGGAGACGTGGCTGTGCAGCGCGCGGGCAAGGTCGGCCATGACCATCACCGCCCCCTTGAGCACGCCGACGATGAGCAGATCGCGGCCTTCATAGTCCCGGTCAATCTCGGCTGCGAGTTCGGTGATGCGGGACTGGATCTGTTCCTTGGAGTAGAGAACGTGCTTGAGGTCTGCCTGGACGTCGTTTGAATCCACCAATGGCTCCTGTGTAGATGCGGGTGCGACTAATCTTGGGGCCGCTGTTGAGGCCGGAATACTAGCTTCCCACAGCGGGCGCCCTCGCGGGGCACTCCGGCCACGGACTGCCCTGCCTCGGACTGCTCCGCCGCGAGCAGCTGCGCGAGTGAGAGCCGGTACACGCCCACACCGCCGGGCAGCTCCACCGGCCCGGCGGATCCCTGCCGGCGCAGCAGCGCTTCGGCGGCGAGCAGCCGCTGGTAGCTGGGCTGTTGACCACCGACGGCGGCGGCGGCCTTGGCGATCACGCGGAACCGCACGGCCGGAGCCAGCTCGCGCAGCGCTGCCTCGGGCAGGCTGAGCTCCTGGCTGAACTCCGTGCCGGTGCGCTGCTGCAGGCGGGCGAATGTGTCGTCCGCGACCTGTTCCAGGTAATCGGCGTCAAGCTGCAGGATCGACGCCGTCCGGGCCAACGATTCGGCCACCCCGGGGCCGAGCTTGTCCTCGAGCATCGGCAGCACCTCAACCCGGGTCCGGGACCGGGCAAAAGAAACGTCAGTGTTGCTCGGATCGTGCCACGGGTCCAGGCCTTCGACGCCGCAGATTTCCAGCGTCTCGATCCGGCGCAGGCCTAGGAACGGCCGCAGCAGACGGCCGCGGACGGGCCGCATTCCGGCCAGCGAACGGGTTCCGGAGCCCCGCGCCAGCCCCAGCAGGACCTGCTCGGCCTGGTCGTCCAGGGTGTGGCCCAGCAGCACCGCCGACGCACCGGTGTCATCCGCGGCCGTTTCAAGGGCCGCATGCCGGGCGTCCCGGGCGGCAGCTTCCGGGCCGGTCCCGGCCGCGGCGACCTCGACCTTCCGCACCAGGATCGGGTCGAGACCCAGCTCCTGTAGGGTCACCGCTGCGGCCGCGGCCACGGCGGCGGATCCGGGCTGGAGTTGGTGGTCCACGACGACGGCGCCGATGGAGACCGGGTGGCCATCCACGTGGCCGCGGCGGGCAAAGTAGGCGGCGACGGCGGCGAGTGCCAGCGAATCCGGGCCGCCGCTGCAGGCCACGAGCACCCGTGCCGGGTACCCTGCCTCGGCGAGCGCATCCTGCAGCATCTTGCGCGCCTTGCCCAGGACGGGCGCGAGCCGGCCGGGCCGGCGTCGCCCGGCGGAAGCGGCCGGCAGGTCCGGCTCGGTCGTACCAGGCACGCGGACTAGAGCCCCATCCGATCGATCCAGACTTTCGAGTCGTGGATTTCGACCTCGGTGGGGAGATGGTCCGCAGACTCCCAAACCCGGTTAAAGCCCGGCATCCCGACGGTGTCCACGACTTCCCGGACGAACTTCGAGCCGTCACTGTACTGCCGCATCTTCGCGTCGAGGCCCAGCAGGCTGCGGATGAACTTCTCGACGGCGCCGCGGTCCTTACCGCGGGCGTTGAAGCGCTGCCGGATGGTCTTGACTGAGGGCACGATGCTGGCATCCACCGCGTCCATGACCACGTTCGCGTGGCCTTCCAGCAGGCTCATCACCGCCGTGAGGTGCGAGATTGCTGCGCGTTCCTCCGGGTCCTGCAGCAGGTCCAGGATGGCGCCGCGGCCCGGGGCCGACCCTGGAGCGGTCCGGTCTTTCAGCGACTTTGCGGCCGCCGCGGCGCGTTCCATGATGGAGTCGACGTTGCCCAGCAGGTGCTCGCTGAGGCTTTCGATCTGGTCGAGCATGTGGTGGCGCAACCAGGGGGCGGCAGCGAACTGCACCCGGTGCGTTTGTTCGTGCAGGCACACCCACAGGCGGAAGTCCTCGGGCGTCACGTTCAGCTCGCGTTCGACCGAAATGATGTTCGGTGCCACCAGCAGCAGCCGGCCGGCGGCGGGGGCGGTGGAGTTGGGGGCCAGCGCAGCAAAGGGGTCGTACTGTCCCAGGACCTTGCTGGAGAGGAAGGCGAGAATCGCGCCGAGTTGACTGCCGGTGATGGCACCGCTGACACTCGCGGCGCTCGGACTTACGCTCCCGTGGCGGCTTTCGAGCATTTTTTCGATCGCGGGCTGGAGCATGACGGCGAAGCTTTGCGTATTCGCCTTGGCCCACGAGGCCCGGTCCACCACCAGGACGGAGGAGTCGCGGAGGTCACGAGCGGCCTCAAGTCCGGTGATGTCGTGCACGTGCGGCACTGAGATGTCGGCCATAAGGCGCAGGTTGTCGACGGCCGCGCCGATTTCCTTGGACCCCAGCGAAGGTCCGGCCGGCGCGAGCCGCGCGGCCGTGGACGCCGCCATCTCCCAGTTGATCAGGGCCTGGGCCCGGGCTGATGTCTCTGCTGAGGTGGCGCGCGAAGAGGACTCCATAGCCCCATGAGATCACAGGGCACGGCGGATGCGCCTTAATTTCGCTGAGCGGTTAAGCCCGTCAGCGGCACCCGCAGGCGGCGAGGACCGACGCCGTCCGGTCCAGCGCCTCCTTGTTGCCGGCCGCGCCGGGCGTGAGGCCGTTGCCGATAAAGGAGAAGACCAGCAACCGGCCGTCGGCGTCCACCACGTACCCGCTGAGGGCGATCACGGTGTTCAACGTCCCGGTCTTCGCCCGGACCAGGCCCGCTCCCCCCGCGGTGCTGGTGTCCGAATACCGGCTGCCGAGGGTTCCGGTCAGCCCGGCCACCGGGAAGCCGGCAAGGGCGGAACGCAGCCGGGTGTCGGGTCCGGTGGTCATCGCGCGGATCACCGCCGTAAGCTGCCGGGCCGAGACGCGGTTGTCCAGGGTCAGCCCGGCAAGATCGGCAGCGTGGAGCGAGGCCGCGGGGATTCCCAGCTCCTCGAGCTGCTGCAGCACCGCGGCGACCGCGCCGTTGTTGCTGGCCGGTTTGCCGCTCGCCGTCGCCACCATCCGGCCCATCACCTCGGTGAGGTAGTTGTCCGAGGTGCGCAGCAGCAGGTCCACCTGCTGGCTGACGGTCGCGGATTCCACCGCGGCGAGGACCTTGCCCGCCTGCCCGCCGTCCGGGGCCGGCTGGGGGGCCGGCCCCCGGATCACGCCCGGCGCCACGGCAATTCCGACGGCGGCACCGGCCTCGGTAAGCCGGGCTGCAAAGGCCTCCGCGGCGGTCATGGCGGCGTCCTGCGGCCGGGGTCCGGTGCTGGTTCCGGGCGTGAAGCGTGCCGAGTTCAAGGCCAGCGGGAACAACGGGGCCACCTCGCCAGCGGCCACGTCCTCCGGGCTCCAGGCCGGGCTGAGGGCGGGGCCGGTAAAGAGCGAATCATCCAGCAGCACCGACACCGGGCCGGTGGCCCCGCCCTGCTGCAGCGCCTGGACCGTGGACCGGGCGAGCGTGGCCAGCCCGGCGTGGCCCAGCACCGCATCCGGAGCCGAGTCGCCGGCGCCCAGCAGCACGTCGCCGCCGGCGGTCAGGACAACGGTTCCGGGGGTGCTGCCCGCGACGGTCCGGGTGCTGAAACGCCGGTCCGGGCCAAGCGTGCGCAGGGCTGCGGCGGCAGTCAGCAGCTTGATGTTGGAGGCCGGGGCGCGGCCCTCGTCGCCGGACCGGTCGAAGAGCACCTCCCCGGTGGCCGCGTCCTGCACCATCCCGCTGAAGGACCCGGCGCCGTCGGCCTTCAAAGTGGCGCTCAGTTGGGCGGCGAGGGCGGCGGCGTCGGGCACCGGAGCCGCGGCGTTGAGCGGGCGGATACCGGCACCGCTTCCACTGCCGGCGGCAGTGCTCAGGGTGGCGGGGGGAAGCTGCCAGGGGCCGGCCGGGGCGGGGCCCGGCGGCCGTGCGGGGCCGAGGAAACCGGGACCAATCGCCACGCCCGCGGGGACGGCGAGGGCGACGACCAGCAGCATCAGGAGCAGCAGGGGGAGGCTGCGGCCGAGCCTTCCGGGCGGCGGAGCGGCGCCCTCCTGGCCTTTTTTGGGTGTCATGCTGCTGCTGGTCCTTAGTCCCGAAATGTCCCCACCAGTTCCTGAAACCAGCGCCTGTCGCTATATCCTCAATAATAGTCGGCGGCATCGGTCGTGCTCTTTCCGGGCATCACCTGTGCCGCGCACCCCTGAATCCGTCGAGGAGTATTCCATGAAGCATGACGTGACCATCGAGATCCCCAAGGGATCCCGCGTCAAGTACGAAGTCGACCACGAGACCGGCCGTGTCCGCCTGGACCGCGTCCTGTTCACCTCCATGCAGTACCCGACGCACTACGGGTTCTTCGAGAACACCCTGGGCGAAGACGGCGACCCGCTGGATGCGCTGGTGCTGCTGCAGGACTTCGACCTGCACCCAGGCGTGATCGTCGAGGCCCGCCCGATCGGCGTCTTCAACATGACCGACGATGGCGGCGGGGACGCCAAGGTCCTGTGCGTGCCGGCCGACGCTCGGTTCGACCACATCAACGAGATCAGCGATGTCAGCGAGTTCCTGATCAAGGAAATCGAGCACTTCTTCACGCGGTACAAGGACCTGGAGCCCGGCAAGTGGGTCAAGGCCGAGGGCTGGGGCGACCGCGCGGCCGCCGAAGCCGAGCTCGAAGCCTCGATCAAGCGCTACGTCCCGGGCGCGGGCCACTAACCCGCCGCCCTCCCCCGGGGAGCGCGAACGTACACTTGACGCCCTGGAATCTGCGGATTCCGGGGCCTCAAGTGTACGTTCGCGCTTTGTCAGCCGCGGGTCAGGAAGATGTGAAATCGTTGGGCCATGATTTCCGAGCCAACTTTCAGCCCGCCGTGCGGCCCGGTCACCGGCCGGCGGGACGGCGACGTGCTGCGCGCCACCGGCATCCCCTATGCCACAGCGGCCCGCTTCCAGCCTCCCGTTGCCGCGGCTGACTGGACCGAGACCCTCGCCGCCACCTCGCTTACCCCCGCCTGCCCGCAGGCCCCGGTCCCGTTCCTGGACGACATCCTTGGTACCCGCTACGGGGAACTGCCCGGTAGCGAAGACTGCCAGCGGCTCTCGATCACCCTGCCGGCGGACCTTGGCGACGGCGAACGCGTCCCGGTCATGGTCTGGCTGCACGGCGGCTCCTACACCTCCGGCTCCGGCGACCTCGCCATTTTCGACCCCAGGGCCCTGGTGGCCGAGAACCGGGTCATCGTGGTCTCCGTGACGTACCGTCTGGGCCTGTTCGGCTACCTTGCGGCCGGCACCGACCGCCCCGGCAACCTCGGTTTGCTGGATCAGCTCGAGGCGTTCCGGTGGGTGCAGCGCAACATCGGGGCCTTCGGCGGCGACCCGGGATGCGTCACGGCTTTCGGCCAGTCCGCCGGCGGCGACGCCGTGGCCCACCTGATGGCGACACCGGAAGCGCCTGCCCTGTTCCGCCGCGCCATCATCCAGAGCGCCCCGCTGGGCATCACCCGGGGCCGGGCGAAGATGAGCGCTGCGATGGGGGTCGCGGCGGAAGACATCACTGAAGAAACCCCGGCGATGGATGTCGTGGCGGCCGAAGCGCGGGTGTCGCAGGCAGCCCGGAAGTTCGGGCTGATCGCCGCCATGCCGTTCGGCACCCAGTACGGGCACGCTCCGCTGCCGCCCGAACCTGACATCGAAGACGCCTGGAATGCCACGGCCCCGGGGATTGAGGTATTGATCGGCCATACATCGGAGGAAGCCCGGATGTTTCTGCCGCGCAACCCGGTGGTGGGCCGGCTCGGAAAGGTCCCGGTGGTCGGCACCGCCGTCGTCAAGGCCGTCAACTGGGCGGTAACCGAGGCGGTGTACGGCAAAGCTGCCCGGAAGTTCGCCCGCCGTCATGCCCGGGCCGGCGGAACTGCATACCGTTACCTGCTGACCTGGCACGCGCCGGGAAACATTTACGGCGCCGCCCATACAGTGGACCTGCCGTTGCTTTTCGGCGACCAGCAGACCTGGGCCGGGGCAGGTCTGCTGGCCGGCGCAAGCTGGGAGGACATCAATGCCCCGGGCAAGGCGCTGCGTGCCCTCTGGGCCCGCTTCGCCTCGGGCGACGGTCTTGACGCCGACGGCGGGATCCCCGGCGCCTTGCGGTACCGCGCGGTCTGAGCCGTGAAGACCCTCGGCGTCGACCTCGCAGCGGCCGCCAAGAAGACCGCGGCGGCCGTCGTCGAATGGGGCGATGCGGGGGCCCGGCTGGTGCACTTGTCCCTCGGCGTCGACGACGCCGAGATCGTCCGGCTCTTCGGCACCTGCCGCCTGACCGGAATCGACTGCCCGGTGGGCTGGCCGGACGCGCTCCTGCCCTTTTTGACCGGGCACCTGGCCGGCGATGCGCGGCCGGTGCTGGACCGCGACGGCATCGAAGGCCGCCGGATGCTGGCCTATCGGGACACCGACCGGTTCGTCACCGCCCGGACCGGCCTGATCCCGCTGAGCGTCTCCGCCGACCGTCTGGCACACCCGGCGATGCGCTGCGCCGTGATACAGGCCAAAATCGCGCAGGAGCACGGGTTCCAGCAGAGGGACGGCAGCTGCCGGCTGGCCGAGGTCTACCCGGCGGCGTCGCTGAAGTCCTGGGGCTTGCTGGCCCGGGGCTACAAAGGGCGCGGCGGTGCGGAGGCCCAACGCCTGGCCGGCCTCGTGGGCGGGCTCAAGCAGGCTGCCCCGTGGCTCGATCTGGCCGGTTGCGAGGACCGGCTTGCCGGTTCGGATGATCTGTTTGACGCCCTGATCGCCGCCCTGACCGCCCGGGCCGTGGCGCAGGGCGGGACCCTGCGCCCGGACGCGGGCCAGGCTGCGGCCGCCCGGACCGAAGGCTGGATCCACCTGCCCGTCGGCGGCCTGCAGGCGCTCCGTTCCGCAAGCCCCGTCGGTTAGCGGGCCGGAACGGCGGCTACTCCAGGCTGAGGGTCCAGCCGCTGATCTCCTTCGCGTCCTCCCCGTGCACCCGGGTGTGGTTGTGCGCCCGGATCCGCCGGTCCTGCAGCGACTGGCGCAGCAGCGAATGCCGTTCGGCCATTCCCGGCACCCGGTCGATCGCGTCGATGGCCAGCTGGTAGCGGTCGATCCCGTTGAGCATGGCCATGTCGAACGGTGTCGTCGTCGTGCCTTCCTCCTTATAACCGCGCACGTGCAGGCCCTCCTGGTTGGTGCGCCGGTACGCCAGTCGGTGGATCAGCGAGGGATAGCCGTGATAGGCGAAAATGACCGGCTTGTCGGTCGTGAAGATGCCGTCAAAGTCCCGGGACGTCAGGCCATGCGGGTGTTCGGCGGCGTCCTGCAGCCGCATCAGGTCCACCACGTTCACCACCCGGATCTTCAGCCCGGGCGCCCCTTCCTTGAGCAGTTCGGCCGCCGCGACGGTCTCAACGGTGGGAACGTCGCCGGCGCAGGCCAGCACGACGTCGGGCTCCTCGCCGGGGACCTCGGAACCAGCGAACTCCCAGATCCCCAGCCCGCGCTGGCAGTGGTGCGCCGCCTCGGCGGGATTCAGCCAGGTGGGTGAGGGCTGCTTGCCGCTGACGACAATGTTGACGTAGTCCCGGGAGCGGAGGCAGTGCTCCATTACCGAGAGTAGGGTGTTGGCGTCCGGCGGCAGGTAGACCCGGATGACCTCGGCCTTCTTGTTCACCGCATGGTCAATGAAGCCCGGGTCCTGGTGGGAGAAGCCGTTGTGGTCCTGCTGCCAGACGTGGGAGGACAGCAGGTAGTTCAGCGAGGCCACGGGCCGGCGCCAGGGCAGCTCCCGGTGCACCTTGAGCCATTTGGCGTGCTGGTTGAACATCGAGTCGACGATGTGGATGAAGGCCTCATAGCAGTTGAAGACCCCGTGCCGGCCGGTGAGGAGGTACCCCTCCAGCCAGCCCTGGCAGAGGTGCTCGCTGAGGACCTCCATCACCCGGCCGGCACGGGCCAGGTGCTCGTCGACGTCGTCGATCCGGTACTGCCACACCTTGTCCGTGACCTCGTATACGTCTTGCAGCCGGTTGGACGCGGTCTCGTCCGGGCCGAAGAGCCGGAAGGTCTCCGGGTTCAGCGCTATCACGTCGCGCAGCCAGGAACCCAGGGTGAGCATGGCACTGACGCGGTCCCGGCCGGGCCGGTCCATTTCCACGGCGTGGTCTTCGTAGCGGGGAAGTTTCAGGTCGCGCAGCAGAATGCCGCCGTTGGCATGCGGCGTGGCGCTCATCCGGAGCTCTCCGGCCGGTGCGTTCGCCGCGACGTCGGTCCGGAGCCGGCCCTCGCCGTCGAAGAGTTCGTCCGGCTGGTAGGACTCCAGCCACCGGCCCAGCATCGCCAGGTGTTCAGGATTGGTGTTCACGCCGGCGAGGGGCACCTGGTGGCTGCGCCAGGTGCCTTCGACCTGCAGCCCGTCAACGGTTTTGGGCCCGGTCCAGCCTTTGGGCGAGCGGAGCACGATCATCGGCCACGCTGCAGTGGCCGCGTCCCCGTCCAGCCCGCCGACCCTGCGGGCGCCCTGGATGGCACGGATTTCGGCCAGGCAGGCATCGAGCGCCGCGGCGAAATCCCGGTGGGCCGTTGCCGTGTCCTGCGGGTCGGTGACGGTGACGAAGTGCGGTTCGTGGCCGTAGCCGCGCAACAGCTGCTCCAGCTGGGCTTCAGGCATGCGCGCGAGGATCGTCGGGTTGGCGATCTTGTAGCCGTTCAGGTGCAGGATCGGCAGGACGGCGCCATCCGCGGCAGGGTCAAGGAAGTTGTGTGAGTGCCAGCTCGCGGCCAGCGGGCCGGTTTCCGCCTCCCCGTCGCCGATCACGACGGCGGTTACCAGCTCCGGGTTGTCGAAGACGGTGCCGTAAGCGTGGGCCAGCGAATAGCCGAGCTCGCCGCCTTCGTTGATGGAGCCCGGGGTTTCCGGGGCGGCGTGGCTGGGGATGCCGCCGGGGTAGGAGAACTGCCGGAACAGCTCGGCCAGTCCGTCCTCGTCATTGCCAACGTTGCTGTAAATCTCGGAGTAGGTACCCTCGAGCCAGGCATTGGCGACCACGGCCGGTCCGCCGTGGCCTGGACCGGCGACGAACAGCATCTTCTGCCCGTCCCGGCGGATGACGCGGTTCAGATGCGAGTAGACGAAGTTGAGCCCGGGGGTGGTGCCCCAGTGGCCCAGCAGCCGCGCCTTGGTATCAGCGGCGCTAAGCGGCCGGCGCAGCAGCGGATTGGCGCGCAGGTAGATCTGGCCTACGGACAGGTAGTTGGCCGCCCGCCACCACCGGTCCACAAGGGCGAGCTCCGCGTCGTCGGCGGCCTCTGCGGTCCGCTGTCTGGTCCCGATATCCGTGCCATCAGCCACGTGAACACCCCGCTTCCGTCCGTGCCGCCGGCGGCAGCCTCTCCCCTCATCGCAACACCTATCCGGGCCGGACACAAGCCAGCGGAGTGTCGCGGCCAGGGCATTACCAGGACCGTAATGGGGCCCGCACCTCTTACTTGCCTCCCGGTTACCACGCGGTAGTGTGGCATCCAGTATGTTCACGCTGACCATCAACCAAACCGACAGCCGACGCGACGGTGACCGTGTGCCGCAGCTCCTCAAGGACCTGCGGCACATTCCCGCGCGCCTTGATTTCGACCGTTCGGTGGAGGATGAAGTGCAGGGCATCCTGGACTGCCCCCGCCAGACTGTCGAGGCCGCGTTGATCGCCCTGCGCACCGGCGCCTGGTACGTCGGTATCGGCGTCGGACCGGTCAACGAGCCGTTGCCGAACCAGATCAAGGACGCTTCCGGCCATGGCCTGGTTTATGCCCGGCGTGCGGTGGACCGGCTGCGGAACAGCAAGGAGCGGGTTCCGGTGGCGGTGGAGGGCCCGCTCGCGGATTTGGCCGCGGAGGCCGAGGCCGTGCTGCGGCTGCTGGGCCTCATCGTGCACGACCGCAGCGCCGCCGAGTGGCGCGTGCTGGACCTGCTCACCCCCGGCGTCCGCGGGCAGCAGAAGGCCGTGGCCCAGGAACTGGGCATCACCACCCAGGCCGTCAGCAAGGCCGTCGCCCGCGCCCAGTGGAACGAGGAACACGCGGCCCGGCCTGCCGCTGCCCGGCTGCTGGGCCTGATCCTCGACGTCCGCTAGCCTGCCCAGGTTGCGGCCGCCGTCGGCCTTTCCTTAGCGGAGGAGGCTGCGCAGCACGTGGGCGGCGCCGTCCTCGTGCACCGAGTGGGTAACCTCGTTGGCGGCGGCGATCACCTCTGCCGGGGCCTGGCCCATGGCCACACCCCGCCGGGCCCAGGTGAGCATCTCGATGTCGTTGCGGCCGTCACCGACGGCGACGGTGCGGTGCGCCTCAATGCTCAGCCGGCCGCGCAGCTGTTCCAGCGCGCTGGCCTTCGTGACGCCGGCGGCGGCAATGTCCAGCCACGCGGTCCATCCCACGGAATAGGTGACGCCGGCGAGTCCCACGTGCCGGATCGCGGTGTTGAACTCCTCGGGCGTGTTCTCGGAACTGAACACCACGACGCGGACGGCGGTGGCCTCGAGCATCGTCTGGAAGTCGACGCCGATCGCCTCCACGCCGAAGCTCGCATCCTGGAACCGCTCGGTGGAGAGGAAGTTGCCGTGTTCGTCTTCAAGCGCGTACTTGGCGGACGGCAGCCGCTTGCGCAGGGCGCGCAGGGCGGGGCCGGGGTCGAAGGTGGCCTTGTGGAGCACCTCGTAGCCGTCGGCGAGCCCGGAATCCACGCGGAGGGTGACGCCGCCGTTGGAGCAGACCGCGTAGCCGTTCTCGATGCCGATGTGCTCGATAATGGGCAGCGTGGCGTTGAGCGACCGGCCGGTCGCGATCATCACCTCGTGTCCGGCGGCCACCACGGCCTGGGCGGCTTCCCGGACCGGAACCGACATGTGTCCGTCGTGGTCGACGAGCGTGCCGTCAACGTCGAGCGCGATCATCATTTTGTTTGCATCTCGCTGGTCATCGTTGCCAGCGACTGAGGCTTCAGTCAGTGTTGTCATCTGATAATTAGAGCAGACGGCGGGGGCAGCCGCTAGGATCCGCACCACAGCAGGAGGGGAAACCTGGGTTAACGGCTGACGACAATTGACGGGTCAGAGGACAGGCAGGACCGTCATGCCGCCGAGGTACTTCTGCAACGCCGCGGGGACGTTGACCGAGCCGTCCGGGTTCTGGTGATGCTCAAGGATGGCGACGATCCAGCGGGTCGTGGCCAGGGTGCCGTTCAGCGTAGCCACCGCACGGGTGCCCTTGGGCGTCCCGTCCGCGCTGATCACCCGTTCGCGGATGTTGAGCCGCCGCGCCTGGAAGGTGGTGCAGTTAGAGGTGGAGGTCAGTTCGCGGTAGGCGCCTTGGGTGGGGACCCAGGCCTCGCAGTCGAACTTGCGAGCTGCTGAATTGCCGAGGTCCCCTGCCGCGGTGTCAATGACGCGGTACGGCAGCTCGCACTTGGCCAGCATCTCTTCCTCCCACGCCAGCAGGCGGGCATGTTCGGCGGCTGCTTCTTCGACCGTGGTGTAGATGAACATTTCGACTTTGTTGAACTGGTGCACCCGGATGATGCCGCGGGTGTCCTTGCCGTGCGACCCGGCCTCGCGGCGGTAGCAGGAGCTCTGCCCGGCGTAGCGCACCGGCCCGGCGGACAGGTCGAGGATTTCGTCGGCGTGGTAGCCGGCCAGGGCCACCTCAGAGGTTCCCACCAGGTAGAGGTCGTCTTCCGCGAGGCGGTAGATCTCGGCGTCGTGCTTGACGTCGAAGCCGGTGCCCTGCATGGTCTCGGGACGGACCAGGGTCGGGGTGATCATTGGGACGAACCCGGCGTCGATGGCCTGCTCCATGGCCATCTGCAGCAGCGCCATCTCAAGCCGGGCGCCCACGCCGCGCAGGAAGTAGAAACGTGAGCCGGACACCTTGGCACCGCGCTCCATGTCGATCGCACCGATCAGCTCGCCGATTTCCAGGTGGTCCTTCGGCTCGAAGTCGGGGAACTCCCGCGGCGTTCCGACGGTCTTGACCACGACGTAGTCATCCTCGCCGCCGGCGGGGACACCGTCCTCAACGAGATTGGGCATCCCGCGGAGGAGTTCCTCCTGGGCGGACTGGGCGACGTCGGCCTCAGCGGCGGCTTCCTTGACCGAGGCAGCGAGCACCTTTACTTCGGCGAGCAGTGCCTGCTTCTCCTCGCCCTTGGCCTGCGCCACTTTCTTGCCAAACACGTTTTGCTCGGCCCGCAGGTTCTCGAAGCGGATTAACGCAGCGCGCCGGGCGGAATCGGCCGCAATGATCGCGTCCACGACGGACTCATCGGCGCCTCGGGCACGCTGGCTGGCACGGAACTTGTCCGGGTTTTCGCTGAGGTCTTTTACGTCGATCACCAGATAAGAGTATCGAATGCGCAGGGTGTCCTTTGGCCGTCCTGCCGCAGCACGCGCCCGGGATAGTGTTGGAGCAATATGCGCGATTGGCTGCTCTACCTCATCATCGCCGGGGCCCTGGTCTTTGCCGTCTCCAGCTGGTGGGGTGTGCGCCGCTTACGGGCGCTGCATACCCGCAGCGCCGTCTGGGAGGACACGCACAATCCCGGGCTGTCCCGGCAGAAGGTCGCGGTGGTGCTGAACCCGATCAAGGCCCGGTCCGCGGAGGCGCGCGCCCTGGTCGAGAGCGCCTGTCTCGCCGCCGGCTGGGAGGCGCCCTGCTTCTTCGAAACCACTGCTGAGGATCCCGGCTTCGGGCAGGCGCGGGCCGCCGTCGAGTCCGGCGCCGACGTCGTTCTGGTGGGCGGCGGTGACGGCACAGTACGCGTCGTGGCCGACGTCCTGGCCCATACGAACGTCGCCATGGGGCTGCTCCCGCTGGGCACCGGCAACCTGCTGGCCCGCAACATCCATTTGGACATCGGAGACCTGCACGGCTGCGTGCAGACCGCACTGTTCGGGCACCAGCGCTTCATCGATACCGCCCGCATGACGGTGCAGAACGCCCTGACTGACGAATCCGCGGAGTACGCCTTCCTGGTCATCGCCGGCATCGGGATGGACGCCGAGGTCATCGGCGACACTAACGACGGTCTCAAGAAGGCGGTGGGCTGGCTTGCCTACACGGAGGCGGGGGTGCGGCACCTGCCCGGCCGCCGCAAACGGGTTTCCATCTCGCTCGACGACCAGCCGGAGCAGTCCAGGAAGATCCGCAGCGTCCTGTTCGCCAATTGCGGCCTGATCCCCGGCGGCATCGACTTCATTCCGCAGGCCATGATCGACGACGGCGTGCTGGACGTGGTGGTGATGAGCCCGCGCAGCGCGATCGGCTGGGTGGCGATGTACTGGAAAATTGTGCTGAAACACAAGCGGAACCTGCCGGTGATGACGTACTACCGCTCGGGCAAGATCGTGATCACGTGCGCCGAACCGATGCCAACCCAGGTGGACGGCGATCCGTCCGGCGACGCCACCACTCTCACGGTCCGGGTAGCACCCCACTCCCTGCTGGTGCGGGTCAAGGAAGACGCCCTGGTCCGGGACAAGGGAGTCACAGCTGCCTAGCTGGCTTCTTTCTCAGCGGCTTCCTTCTCCGCTTCGGCGGACTTTTTGGCCTCTGCCGCTGCCTTGGCGGCGCGGGCTTCGGACTGCTCGCGGATCATGGCCTGTTCCTCTTCGAAGCGCAGGCGGTCGGCGCGGTCGGCGTCGTCGCCGTCCCAGTCCTGGTTCTCAGCTGTCGGCTTCGGGTTGACGATCATGCCCTGGCCGTCGTTGTCTGTGCTGGTGTCTGGCATTACCTGCTCCCTCCGGTAGGGGACTGCCCCAATATGGTTCAGGCCAGCATACGCCGGTTCAGAAAGGGTGGAAGGGCAGGACGGGCCGCTTCAGCTACGCTGTGGGCGAAGCGGCCGGCTTATATTCCGGCACCACAGATGCCCCCGCGAGTATGTTCTCCACCCAGCTGTGGGCGGCCCGGAATGCCTGGTCGGACGTGTGCGGGGCGACCTCGGTCTGCTGCCCGTCGGCCCGGCCGTAGGAGCCCAGGAAGCGGGTTGCCGGGCTGATCCGATGCAGTCCGGCCAGCGCGTCGGCAACCCGGGCGTCACCCACATGCCCGTCGGCGTCGATGCTGAAGAAGTAATGGCCCAGGTATTGCCCGGTGGGCCGCGATTCGATCCGGCTCAGGTTAACGCCCCGGGTGGCGAACTGATCCAGAATCTCCATCAGGGCGCCGGGACGGTCCTCGGGCAGCGGCACCACGACGGTCGTCTTGTCCGCACCGGTTGGTTCGGGCAGGGCGCCGGGCCGGCCCACCAGGACGAAGCGCGTGACCGCCCCAGGGTTGTCGCCGATGTTTTCTGCGAGGACCGTCAGGCCTGGCTGCTCGGCGGCAACGATCGGCGCGCAGATAGCGGCGTCGTAGTGGACGTCGTCCTCCAGCAGCCCCATCGCAGCGGCGGCCGTAGAGGAGCCGGGGATGTATTCCGCCTCCGGAATATGATTTCCCACCCAGATCCTGCACTGCGCCCAGGCATGCCCGTGGGTGGAAACGCGGCGGATGTCCTCGAGCCGGACACCGGGCCGGACCACCAGGACGAAGCTGATTGGCACCAGGGCCTCGCGGAGGATGCGCAGCTCGGGGCCGGTGGCGATGGCATCGAGCGTGGCGGTGACTCCGCCCTCCACTGAATTCTCGATCGGCACCATCGCAGCGTCGGCGGAACCATCGCGGACCTTATCCAGCGCGGTGTTGACGTTCGACGCCGGAACGCGGGTGGCCTCGCCTGCGCCCGGCACCTGCATCAGCGCCGCCTCGGTGAAGGTGCCTTCGGGGCCGAGGAAGGTGTAGGTGACGGGCGAGGCAGGCATGGATTGTTCCTTCGTTAGAGGATGACGGGCTTGAGCCCGTTATCGGAGACGAGCGGCAGGCCGTTCTCCAGCCACTGGTCCATGCCGCCGGCCACGTTCAGCGCGGAGTAGCCGTTGCCGACGAGCCACTGCGCGGCCCGGAAGGAGCGGCCGCCGGTGCGGCAGATGACATAGAGGTCCTCATCCGGGTCCAGCTCGTCGAGCCGCGCCGGGAGCTGGTCGAGCGGGATGTGCAGTGCCTGCTCGGCGTGGCCGGCGGCCCATTCATAGTCCTCCCGCACGTCCAGAATCCGCGCCGCCTTGGGAATGTCGGAAACGGTCACGGTGTCGATGTCGCTCATGGTCGTCCTCTCCGCTGAAAACCAGGTCTGCCACCAGCGTATCGCCAGGGGTCCGGGGTCCTGGCAATCCCGTGGCACGTTACGCCGCAGAGATTTCCTGGGCAGAGCGGTCTGGGGTTTACTGGTGCCAACGGGGCACGACAGCGACTGGTGCCGACGGGGCCAACGACGGGAGAGGGATCGATGAAGATCACTGGTGCAGTACTTGAGGAAATCGGCCGGACCCGGCCGTTTGCGGAATCGACACCCATCAGCATCTCCGAGCTCGAGCTTTCCGCCCCCGGACCGACGGAACTCCTGGTCCGGCTCGAGGCCGCCGGCATCTGCCACTCCGACCTGAGCGTGGTGGACGGGAACCGGGTCCGCCCCGTGCCCATGCTGCTCGGCCATGAAGCGGCCGGACGGGTCGTGGAGGTAGGAGCCGAAGTCACCGACCTGCAGCCCGGCCAGCGGGTGGTGATGTCCTTCCTGCCCCGCTGCGAGCAGTGCGCCAACTGTGGCGCCGACGGCCGGCTCCCCTGCACCGCCGGCTCGAAGAGCAACGGCGAGGGAACCCTGCTGCACGGGTCCCGGCACCTGAGCCGGGACGGCGAAACGGTGCACCACCACCTCGGCGTATCCGGGTTCGCCACCCACGCCGTCGTGGACCGCGCCTCCGCGGTCCCGGTCGGCGACGACATCCCGCCGGAAATCGCCGCCGTCCTGGGCTGCGCCGTGCTGACCGGCGGCGGCGCGGTCCTGAACGCGGCGAAACCCCGGCCCGAGGACAGCATCATGATCGTCGGCCTTGGCGGCGTCGGCATGGCCGCACTGATCACCGCCGTTTCCCAGGGGATCTCCCGGATCGTGGCCGTGGACACGCTGGCGGAAAAACTGGAGCACGCCCGCCGCCTCGGTGCGCACGAAACCTACACGCCGCAGCAACTGGCGGAACAAGGCGTCAAGGCCAAGTTCGTCGTCGAGTGTGCCGGCAGTGCCCGCGCCTTCGAGAGTGCGTTCGCCGCAACCGACGTCGGCGGCACCACGATCACCGCCGGCCTCCCCTCCCCCGACGCCCGCGCCCAGCTGTCCCCGCTGACCATCACGGCCGAGGCCCGCACGATCGTCGGCAGCTACCTGGGTTCGGCCGTGCCGGCGCGGGACATCCCCAAGTACGCCCAGCTGTGGCGGGAGGGAAAGCTGCCGGTCGAGGAACTCATTTCGTCCCGGATCGCCCTGGCGGACATCAACCAGGCCATGGACCAGCTCGCCGAGGGGAAGGCCGTCCGCCAGGTCATCATGTTCGACGCCGAATAGCCTGCCTCCCCCGGTTGCTCTATCACTTACAGCTGCTAAAACCGGCCCGGGACGGCAACAAGTGATGGAGCAACTCCCGCGAAACACTTCCGGCTTGACTTGCACCGGCGCGCCGCGAATGTGACAATCCCGCGCCGCGGTGCCAGCATTGAAACAATGAGCACAACTCATTTATCCGATCCCCCCGCTTCCAAGCCGGGCGACACGTCGTTTTTCGGCCAGCCGAAGATGCTGGCGAGCCTCTTCTCCGTAGAAATGTGGGAGCGCTTCTCCTTCTACGGCATGCAGGGAATCCTGCTGTACTACATGTACTTCACGGCCGCGCAGGGCGGCCTGGAAATCGAGCAGGGATTGGCCGCCAGCCTCGTTGGAGCCTACGGCGGCGGCGTCTACCTCTCAACCATCCTTGGCGCGTGGCTGGCTGACCGGCTCTTCGGCTCGGAGAAAGTGCTGTTTGGTTCGGCCCTGATGATTATGGCCGGCCACATTGCCCTCGCCCTGGTTCCCGGCATTCCCGGCCTGGTCGCCGGCCTCGTCCTGGTCGGCGTCGGCTCCGGCGGGCTGAAGGCCAACGCCACCGCCCTGGTCGGCAGCCTTTACGGCGAAAAGGATGAACGCCGCGACGCCGGGTTCTCCATCTTCTACATGGGCATCAACGCCGGTGCGCTTATCGGCCCGCTGGTCACCGGCTGGTTGCAGGTGAGCCAGGGTTTCCACTGGGGCTTCGGTGCTGCCGCCGTCGGCATGGCCGTGGGTCTGGCGATCTACGGGGCGGGCCGTAAGAACCTCCCCGAAGAAGCGCACCGGGTGCACAACCCGCTCCCCGCCGCGGAGCGGACCAAGTACGCCCTGATATTCGCCGGTTTCACGGTGGTAATCGCCGTGCTGCTGGCCACCGGAGCCGTCAACGCGGGAAACCTGGCCCTGTCCATGGCCTACGCGGCAATCGGTGCGTCGGTTCTTTACTTCGCCCTGATCTTCAGCAGCAAGAAGGTCAACGGCACGGAACGCCGCCGGGTCGGCGCGTTCATCCCGTTGTACATTGCCTCCGCCGCGTTCTGGGCCCTGTTCCAGCAGCAGTTCACCTTCATCGCCGTGTACTCGCAGGAGAAGCTGGACCGGAACCTGTTCGGCTGGGAAATGCCCGCCGCCTGGGTCCAGTCAATCAACCCGGTGTTCATCATCATCTTCGCGGGCGTCCTGGCGGCTCTGTGGACCCGGCTGGGCAGCCGGCAGCCGGGCTCAGCCATGAAATTTTCGGTCGGCCTGTTCGTCATGGGCCTGGCCTTCCTGGCCTTCATTCCGCTGGCCGGGGAGGGCAAGACACCGCTGCTGGCGCTGGTGGGAATCCTGTTCCTGTTTACCCTCGCGGAACTGTTCCTCTCCCCCATCGGCTTGTCGGTGACCACGAAATTGGCTCCGGAGGCCTTCCGCACCCAGATGGTGGCGCTGTTCTTCCTTTCGGTTTCGCTGGGCACCACGCTGGCCGGCATTCTGGCCGGGCTGTACAACCCGAACGACGAACTGCCGTACTTCATCGGCGTCGGCGGCACGGCGATCATCCTGGCCGTCGGCCTGGCCGCGGCGTCGCCTGCTATTAAGAAGCTCATGGGCGGCGTACGCTGACCCGATGAGCCCCACCCATCGCCCGCCGGTTGAGGCGCGCGTCTACGCACCCGCCGACGGCGAGGCGTCCGACGTCGAACTCATGCCGGCGGGCGATGTCACCGAAGGCGTGGTCCGTATCGGCGGGACTATCCGCCGTCCGCACCAGCGGCAGAGCCGTGCCGTGGCGGAGTACCTCGACTGGCTCGAGGACGCCGGTTTCGAGGGCTCGCCGCGGTTCCTGGGCCGCGACGACGAGGGCCGGGACGTGCTGACCTTCGTCCCCGGCCGCTGCGCCGCGGCGGTGCCGGAAGAGTGGGTGCAGTCCGAGGAGCTGCTGGCCTCCGTGGGCCGGCTGGTCCGCCGCCTGCACGGCGCTTCGGCCGGTTTCGTCCCGCGGGCGCACCCGTTCCCGCCGCATCCCGTTCCCCGGCGTGCCGACAGGCATGATGCTGCGGAGCTGGTGTGCCATCTGGACGTCACGCCGCAGAATGTCGTGGTCCGCGACGGCCGCGCCGCCGGCCTGGTGGACTTCGACCTCGCCGGCCCCAGCACGGCGCTTCGGGATTCCTACAACACCGCGATGCACTGGGTCCCGCTCTGCGACCCCGCGGATGCGTGGCCGGGCTGGGAGGGGCTGGACCCCTACCGCCGGCTCCGCATCTTCGCCGACGCTTACGGCTGGGATCGGGAGGAACGACGGCGGCTGCCCGGGCTGGGCGTGGACGCCGGCACGCTGACCCACGAACGGATGCGGCACAACGCCGTCGCGCTTGGTGGCGGCTGGGCCCGGATGTGGGACGAGGGTGTCGGCGGGCTCATTCTGCGCCGCCGCCGCTGGCTCCAGGCCAACGCGGAGCGGCTGTTGGACGCGCTCCTGGCCTGACTGCCGCCGCACGCACGGCCGCAGGCTAGCGGTGCACGGGGTCGACCAGGTCGAGCAGCCCGAGTTCGGAACGGCGCGGCATCCCCTCCCAGTCGCCGGGGACCATGCATGCGTAGGCCCCGGTACGGACGGCGGTCAGCAGCCGCTGCTGTACCGGCTGCCCGTCGAGCAGTTCGGCGAGATAGCCGCCAACGAACGCATCCCCTGCACCCACGGTGTCCAGCACCCGGACCGGAACCGCGTCCTGACGGTATTCTTGCCCGTCGACCAGGGCAACGCATCCTCGTTCTCCCAGCTTGACCACCACTTGGCCGGGGCCAAGTTGGGCGACCCGGTGCGCCAGTTCCAGCGGATCGGAAGCGTTTCCCACGAAGATCGCGGCCTCGTCATCTCCTGCGAACACCACATCCGCCTGGCGGGCCAGTGTTTGAAACGTTACCGCTGCAGACTGCCTGGTCCAGAGCGCGGACCGGTAGTTGACGTCGAAAGACACCAGCGTGCCGGCGGTCTTGGCGCAGTCGATGGCGGCTTGGACCGCGGCTGCCGCGGAGGCCGAAAGCGCCGGGGTGATGCCGGTGATGTGGAGGAGCCGGGCGGCAGCGATTTTTCCTTCCGGCAGGTCCTGCGGCGACAACTTAGAACCTGCACTGCCGGAACGGTAGTACCAGACTTTTGCCGTCTCACTGGTGCGGCGTTCCTTGATCATGAGCCCGGTGGTGGCGCCGGCATCGCGGCTGCAGTCGACGTCGAGCCCTTCCGCCATTAGCTCCCGCAGGACCAGGTCGCCCAGGCTGTCGTTGCCGACCCTGCCCACCCAGGTCACCGACGTGCCCAGCCGGCGCAGGGCGATGGCCACGTTGCTTTCGGCGCCGCCGATGCCCAGCCGGAGGGACTCGGTGAAGGCCAGCGGCCCGGGGGTTGCTGCCTTCATCAGTGCCATCGTTTCGCCGAGTGTGACGACTTCGCTGGGCGTGCCGCCGCCCGGTCCGGCGTTCATCCGCCGCTCCGGGCGCTTACGGCGTCGGCCACCAGGGCGCTGACACGTTCGGCCCGTCTGGTCAGCTCGCCGAGGTCACCGCCCTTGAAGGCGTCTCCGATCAGTGGACCGCCCAGGCTGACTGCCAGCGCACCGGCGCGGATCCAGTCCGGTGCTTCCTCTATGGCCACCCCGCCGGACGGAATGACTTGCAGTTCCGGGAAGGGTCCGCGCAGCTGGGAAATGTACCCGGGACCGACGGTGGAGGCGGGAAAGACTTTGACGGCCGTCGCTCCGGCCCGCCAGCCGGCCAGCAGTTCCGTGGGCGTCAGGCCGCCCGGGAAGACCGGCGTGCCGTGCTCGACGGCGGCCTGGACGATGCCGACGTCGGTCACGGGCGTGACGAGGAAACGCGCGCCGGCGGCCAGGGCTTCCCGCGCCTCGGATTCCGTGGTGATCGTGCCGACGCCGATCTCGATCCGGTCCCCGAAGCCGCTGGTCAGTTCCGGCAGGAGTTCGAAGACCCCGGCCGTACTCAAGGTCAGCTCGATCGACCGGACGCCGCCGCCGGCGAGCGCCTCGATGACGGGGGCGTATTCGCGGGCGTGCCCGGCGCGGAGGACTGCCACGACGGGATTCGCCTGCAGGATCCGACTCATCGCCGGCCGCTGCAGGGTCCCGGTCCCGGTCCCGCCGCTCATGTCACTGTCCCTAGTTGCCATGGCACAAATTCTTCCTGTCCGAGATCGAGTTCTTCACTGACGGTCTGCGCTCCGGAGGCGACGGCGAGGATGCGGGCGAAGATCTGTGCCCCCACCTCCTGGACCGTAGCCTCACCGTCGACGATGATGCCGCAGTTGAGGTCAAGGTCCTCAGGCATCCTGTTGTAGAGCTCGGTGTTGGTGCCAAGCTTGATACTGGGCACCGGTTTGCAGCCGAAGACGGATCCGCGGCCGGTGGTGAAGCATACGACGTTGGCGCCGCCGGCCACCAGCCCGGTGACGGACACCGGGTCGTACCCCGGGGTGTCCATGAACACCAGTCCGGGGGCGGTCATGGGTTCGGCGTAGGCGTAGACGGCGGACAGCTCGGCCTGGCCGGCTTTGGCCACCGCGCCCAGGGATTTCTCCAGGATGGTGGTCAGGCCGCCGGCTTTGTTGCCCGGCGAGGGGTTGTTGTCCAGGCTTCCGCCGCCGGAGCTTGCATAGTCCTGCCACCAGGAAAGCTGGTCGAGCAGCCGCTGCCCCACCTCGGGCGCGACGGCGCGGCGGGTCAGCAGGTGCTCGGCCCCGAAGACCTCCGGGGTCTCGGCGAGCGCCGACGTTCCGCCGTAGGCCACCAGCAGGTCCGAGGCGACGCCCAGGGCAGGGTTGGCCGTGATGCCCGAGTAGCCGTCGGAGCCGCCGCAGTTCAGGCCCAGCACGAGCTCTGAAACATCCACCGGCTCGCGCTGCAGGGCGTTGATGGCCGGGAGCATGCCCTGGATCAGGGCCACTCCCGCTTTGACGGTGGCCCGGATGCCGCCGGAGTCCTGGATGGTGAGCCGCTCGATAAGTGCGGGGGCGGTCTCCGGATCGAGGAAGCGTTCGGTCTGCAGCATTTCGCAGCCCAGGCCGAGCACCAGCAGACCGGCGAAGTTGGGGTGCGCCGCGTAGCCGCGGAGGGTGCGGACCAGGACTTCGGCGCCGGCGCTTCCCAGCACCATGCCGCAGCCGCTGCCGTGGGTCAGGGCGAAGACCCCGTCCACGTTGGGATAGTCGTCCAGGGCGCTGCCGCGGAACTGGTCGGCAATCATCCGGGCCGTGCTGGCCGAACAGTTGACGGAGGTCAGGATGCCCACGTAGTTGCGGGTGCCGACTTTGCCGTTGGGCCGGCGGTAGCCCTGGAAGGTGGGGCGCGGCCCGGGGGGCGCTGCGGGGGTGACCCTGGCCGTGCCGAACTCGTAGTCCTGCTTCACCTCGTCCATGCCGAGGTTGTGGGTGTGGACGTGGGCGCCGGGACGGATGTCGGCCAGGGCGCGGCCGATCGACTGCCCGTACTTGTGGACGGGGTTGCCGGCGGCCACGGGTTTGAGCGCGATCTTGTGTCCGCGGGGAATGTTGGCGCTGACCGTCAGCTCCCAACCGGCGCTGTCCGGTCCGGCGCTGCCCAGGAGAACCGTTCCGGCGGGAAGGTCGCGGGTGGCGACGCCTACTTCATCATCCGCTGCCAGCCGCAGGACACAGGATTCGAGCGGGAGGGCTGCGGCGGCGGCTTCTACGCTATTCACCAGTCGTGCACCGTCCCGTCAAGGAGGCGGGCGGCAGGCAGGTACGCCGGGGTGTACTCGTAGCCGGCGGCCAGCCCGTCGTCGTACTCCACCCCCAGGCCGGGATTGTTACCCGGATGCAGCAGCCCGTCCTCGAACGTGTAGCTGGTGCGGAATACCTGCAGCGTCTCCTCGGAGTGTTTCATGTACTCCTGGATGCCGAAGTTGTGGATCGCCAGTCCCAGGTGCAGCTGCGCTGCCTGGCCCACCGGCGAGATGTCTGTCGGGCCGTGGAACCCGGACTTGATCTGGTAGATCGCGGCGAAATCCATCAGCTTGCGGAGCGCCGTGATGCCGCCCGTGTGGGTGACCGCCGAGCGCACATAGTCGATCAGCTGTTCGGTGATCAGCGTCTGGTAGTCGTAGACACTGTTGAAAACCTCCCCGATCGCCAGCGGGGTGGTGGTCTGGGACCGCACCCGACGCATGCCCTCCTGGTTTTCACCGGGCGTACAGTCCTCAAGCCAGAACAAGTCGTACGGCTCCAGGCTCTTGCCCAGCGAGGCGGCCTGGTTAGGGGTCATGCGGTGGTGTCCGTCATGCAGCAGGACCAGCTCCGGACCGAATTTCTCCCGGACCGCTGCGAACACCCCGGGGACGTGGCGGAGGTAGGCGCGGGTGTCCCAGAGTTCCTCTGCCGGCTTCGGGAGGCGCTTGGCAGGCTCGTAGTCGTAACGCTGCCCGGGGCGCTGGTCACCGGCGACGCCGTAAATCTGGCCCAGGCCGGGGACCCCGGTCTGGACGCGGATCGCCTTGAAACCCTGGTCCAGGTGGTTCTGGATGGACACGCACAGGGCGTCCAAGTCGGTACCCGAGGCGTGGCCGTAGGCCAGGCAGCCGGTGCGCGAAGCGCCGCCCAGCAGCTGGTACAGCGGCAGGCCGGCGACCTTTGCCTTGATGTCCCAGAGCGCGACGTCGACGGCGGCGATCGCGGCCATGGTGACGGGTCCGCGGCGCCAGTAGGCGCTGCGGTAAAGGAACTGCCAGGCGTCCTCGATCTTCGCCTCGTCACGTCCGATCAGCAGCGGCACGACATGCTCCGTGAGGTAGGCGCTGACGGCCAGTTCACGGCCGTTGACCGTGGCATCACCAAGCCCCACCACCCCGTCCTCCGGTGGTGATGCGCAGCGTGACGAAGTTCCTTCCCGGGCTGCTGACCAGGACCTCGGCTGAGCGTATCGTCATTGTTGTTCCTTCCGGGGGTCAGCGGCGGGCCGCGTAGGACTGCAGGGGCAAGTTGTAGGTGAGGTCGACGGCGGTCTCCACGGCCTCAGCCATGCCCAGCCGTCCTTCGGTGACCAGGCGCGCCAGGTATCCGGCGTCGATCCGGCGGGACAGGTCATGGCGGGCCGGGATGGAGGCCAGCGCCCGGGTGTCATCGACGAAGCCGCTGGTGTTGTAAAACCCGGCCGTTTCGACGGCGGACTCACGGAAGCGCCGCATCTGTTCGGGGCTGTCCAGGAACCACCAGGGGGCGCCGAGTTTCATGGCGGGATAGCAGCCGGCGAGCGGCGCGAGCTCGCGCGAATAGACAGTCTCATCTGTGGTGAAGGCGATGAAGCGGAAGTCCTTGTTCATGCCGAAGCTCTCCAGCACGGGCCGCAGGGAACGGGTGAACTCCACGCTGACGGGGATGTCGAAGCCCTTGTCCGGACCGTAGGAGTCATAGACGCTGTGGCAGTGGTTGCGGAGCACCCCGGGGTGGAGCTGCATCACCAGTCCGTCCTCGACGGACATCCGGGCCATCTCGTACAGCATGCTGCCGGAGAAGGCCTGCGCCTCCTCGGCGGTCGCTTCGCCGCGGGTGGCTGCAGCGAAGATGCGCTGTGCCTCCGCTGCCGGCAACGGGGTAGTGTCAGCGGACAGGTGGCCGTGGTCGGTGGCGCGGGCGCCGGCCTCGACGAACGCATCACGGCGCTGCCGGAGGGCGGCCAGGAAGCCGGCATAGTCCGCCACCTCCACGCCGGAAACCTCGGAGAGCGTCCGGATTTCGTCCTGCCACCGGGGATGGTCGACGTGCAGCAGCGAGTCGGGACGGAAGGTCGGAACAATCCGGCCCGGCCCCAGTTCGTCGCTGAGTTTGCGGTGGGCGGACAGGTCCGACAACGCCGAATCTGTGGTGGCCAGGATCTCCACGTTGAAGCGGTCGAGGATGGCCCGGGGACGGAACGGTTCGGTCTGGAGCAGGGCTGCGAGCCTGTCATAAAGGACATCGGCGTTCTCGGCGGACGGCTGCAGCGGGGTGTCGAAAACCACCGCCAGCTCGTGTTCGAGCCAGTACCGGGTGGGCGTTCCGCGGAACAGCTTCCAGTTCTCGCAGAAACGCCGCCAGATCAGGCGGGCGTCCCGCTCCGCGAGCGCTGTGTCCTGCCGGTTCGGCACGCCCAGCTCGGCCGGCGTATAGCCCTGCGAAACCAGCATGCGCACCAGGTAGTGGTCCGGAATCACCAGCAGTTCGGCGGGATTCCCAAAGAACTCGTTGTCCACGAACACTTCGGCTTCGACGTGGCCGTGCATGGAGACGATCGGCAGGCCGGCGACTGTGCTGTACAGCTCCCGGGCGATGGACCGCGTCGTTGGATCGGCAGGAAGGGCCCGGTCCGGATCGATGGCCCATGCAGTGGCATCACTCATGTAATTCGCCTCTTCTATGAAACAAAATGCAACAAATGTTTGGGGGTTGAACTGTTACCAATATGCATGGCGGGTCGGGATAAAGCAATGAAAACCCGGCAATTGTCGGGAAGCTGAACATCCCGGCGGGCCGGCTCAGATGATTTTCGTTGCAGCCTATTGACAGATTACTGCAAACGGTTGCAGGATGTGACGTGCCGCACAAAGCGGCAGTTTAGCGAAATGTTAGGTGAAGTACGCATGAAGGGTTCCATTACCGTCCGCGACGTGGCGAAGGCGCTGGGCGTGTCGCCGTCGACAGTGTCCCGGGCGCTGTCGGCCTCGGACCTGGTTGCCCCGCGCACCCGCCAGCAGATTATCGACAAGGCGCGGGAGCTGGGGTACGTCCCGAACAACGCCGCCCGCGGACTCGCCACCGGACGCAAGGGGACACTGGGCCTGGTGGTGCCGGATCTGGAGAACCCCTACTTCGCCTCGGTCACCAAGGGGGTCCAGGCCAGGGCACTCGCCGCCGGTTACTCCGTCTTTGTCGCCGATTCGGACGAGGACAGCCGCGTGGAGCGTGAGCTGGTGGGCAAGCTCAAGCCGCAGGTTGACGGACTCATTCTGTGCTCGTCCCGGATGCCCGACGCGGACCTCGCCTCACTCGTGGACGGAATCCCCGTGGTGCTGATCAACCGGCGCATGCAGGGCCTCCCGGATATCACCGTCAATGACCAGGAAATCGTCCGCCAGGCGCTGGAGCATCTGCATGCCTTGGGGCACCGGAAGGTGGGCTACGCCGGTGGCCCCACCGGCTCCTGGTCGGACCAGCAGCGCCGCCGGGGCATCGAACAGGCCGTCCCTGGCCTTCCCGGGCTTGAGGTGGTCTCCCTGGGGTCGTTCGCGCCGGTCTTCGGCGGCGGACAATCCGCCGCAGACCTCGCCTTCGCCGCCGGCCTCACCGCCGTCCTGGCCTACAACGACCTCGTGGCCCTGGGCGTCATCGCCCGGCTACATGCCCGGGGTATCAGTGTCCCGGAGGAGATGAGCGTGGTGGGCATCGACGACATCAACGCCGCGACCCTCGTCTCCCCCGCGCTGACCACCGTCCGGGCGCCCCTGCGCAGGGTGGGCAGCGCCGCCGTCGACCGTCTGGTGGACAGCCTTGACCCCCACTCCGTGCCCCGCACCGCCGAATACCTTCCCATTGAGATCGTTGTCCGGCAGTCCACATCTGTAGTTCCGTCCGCTATCCGTGAGCGTCCGTCCGGCAACGTTGCCGAACGCAATGAAAGGAAATCCCATGCGAGCATCTAGAAGAGTCCAGTGGGCTGCAACCCTCGGCGTGGCCGGGCTGCTGGCCACGGGTTGCGGCGCCCCCGGGAGCGACAACGCCTCCGCCACGTCGCTGTCCGCGGGCAGCGTGCCGGAGAAGCCTTCCAAGGCCGTCACCCTGAACATCCTCGACGTCGCCGGAAACAAGCAGCTGACCGGTGCCATCTTCGACCAGTTCGCCAAGGACCACCCGGACATCATCTCCTCCGTCACCTGGGAGACCGCCGGCGCCCCGGACATGGCCGGCAAGGTCAAGGCACAGCAGCAGGCCGGGAACCTGAAGATCGACCTGGTCCTGACCGGCACCGACGGCCTGGCTGCAGGCATCAGCGAGAGCTTGTTCGCGCCGGTGGCAAAGGATTACAAGGACCGGCTGGGGAACATGGCCAACTACCAGGAGCCCGCGGCGGCGATGCAGAAGCTGGCCGAGGACCAGGCCGTGGAGCTGACCTACTACCCCTCGGGACCGCTGCTTGAATACAACCCGGACAAGGTCCCCAACCCGCCCACCACTGCGGAGGAGCTCCTGGCCTGGGCCAAGGACCACCCGGGCCGCTTCGGCTACGCCCGCCCGGCCAACTCCGGGCCCGGCCGCACATTCCTCATGGGCCTGCCCTACATCCTGGGCGACTCCGATCCGAAGGACCCGGTGAACGGCTGGGAGCAAGACCTGGGATTACCTCAAGCAGCTTAACCAGACCGTCTCCTCCTACCCGACCGGCACGGGCGTGACCATGAACAACCTGAAGAACGGCACCTGGGACATGGCCCTGACCACCACGGGCTGGGACATCAACCCCCGCGCCCTGGGCCAGGTTCCGGAGAACTTCAAGACGCAGGCGCTCAAAAACTTCACCTGGGTCACGGACGCGCAGTACGCCGCCGTCCCCAAGGGTGTCTCCGCTGACAAGATGGCGGCCATCCTGCAGGTGCTGCAGTACGCACTGACCCCGGAGCAGCAGGCCAAGACCTTCGACACCGGCTACTTCTACCCCGGCCCGGCCATCAAGGACGTCACCGTCGACCTCGCTCCGCAGGCCAGCAAGGACGTCATCGCCAAGTTCGGCCGCCCCGAATACGACGCCCTCATCAAGGACAACCCCAAGGCCACGCCGATCGACGCCGCCGCCCTGGTCAAGGCTTTCGACACCTGGGACACGCAGGTGGCCACCGGAAAGGTTGAGCAAAAGAAATGAGCATCCACGCCACGAGTTTTGAAACCCTCGAGCTGGACAATGTGGCCCGCTCCTTCGGCGGGCAGAATGCCCTCCGGAACCTCAACCTCTCGATCCGCAGCGGCGAGTTCATCGCACTGCTCGGACCTTCCGGCTGCGGCAAGTCCACCGCCCTGAACTGCCTGGCCGGCCTGCTGCCCCTGACCGGGGGCCGCATCCTGATGGACGGCAAGCAGATTGACCAGCTGCCGCCCGAGAAGCGCGGCTTCGGCATGGTCTTCCAGAACTACGCCCTCTTCCCGCACCTCAGCGTGGAAAAGAACATCGCGTTCGGCCTGGAAATGCGCAACGTGCCCAAGGCGGAGATCAAGAAGCGTGTCGCCGAGGCCATCGAGCTGGTCCAGCTTGGTCCGCACGCCTCCAAGCTGCCGGGGCAGATGTCCGGCGGCCAGCAGCAGCGGGTGGCGATCGCCCGCGCCGTGGTGCTGCGTCCGCCGCTGGTCCTCATGGACGAGCCGCTGTCCAACCTGGACGCAAAGCTGCGCCTGGAGATGCGCACCGAGATCCGCCGGCTGCACCAGTCGCTGGGTCTCACCACGCTCTACGTGACGCACGACCAGGAGGAAGCCCTGTCCCTGGCTGACCGGCTTGTGGTGCTGCGCCTCGGCGAGGTGCAGCAGGTGGGCACCCCGCAGGAGCTCCATGAACACCCGGCCAACTGGCACGTCGCGGACTTCATGGGCTACCGCAACCTGCTCGAAGGCGTCGTGGAGCGGGCCCACGGCGGGGCCGTGACCGTCTCGGTCCTCGGTACCACCGTAACCGGCTCGTCCAAGGAAGCGCTCCGGGCCGGCGACGCCGTCAAGATCGGCCTGCGACCGGAAGACTTCGACATCGCCCCGGCAGGCTCGGCTCCCGCCGGCCTGGCCAGCATCGACGCCATGGTCGAAGTGGTCGAATACCAGGGCCGCGAGTTCGCCGTGGAGGCCAGGTCCGACGCCGGGAAGCCGCTGCACGTGCGCACGCACCGCCACGTGGAGCCCGGCCAGCGGGTCACCCTGACGGCGTCGCAGGACCGTGTGCTGGTCTTCCCCGCCGAGCTGGCGCCGCCGGTAAAATCCGCTCCCGAGTTTGAGGCGGCGGCGCTGTGACAGTCACCGGGCAGCGCCCGGCCCGGGGGAAGCAGGACGCCGCCAATCGTCCCGCACTGTCCCACCGGCTGGCCGAACGCGGAATCGACAAGCTCCTTCTCCTGCTGGTCCCGGCGTTGCTGTTCGCCCTGGTGCTGTTCGTGTATCCGTTCGTTTACGGCCTGGGCCTGTCCTTCCAGCCCAAGACCGGCGGGCTTTTCGGCGCGTACGTGAAGTTCTTCACGGACCCTTCGGTCAGGGGCATGGACTCGATCTGGGTCACGCTGCAATTGGCGCTCCCGGCGGCCCTGCTGAACGTCCTGGTCTCGGTTCCCCTCGCGTATAAGATGCGCGGGAAGTTCCGCGGCAAGCGGGCCCTGACCACCGTCCTGGTCATCCCGATCACGCTCGGGACCGTTCTCACGGCCGAGGGCCTGCTGAACTTCTTCGGCCAGCGTGGCTGGCTGAACCGGTTCCTGGGCGTCCTGGGTTTTGAGCCCCTCCAGCTGGTCCAGAACTACTGGGGCGTGCTCTGGTCGCTGATCATCTCGGGGTTCCCCTTCGCGTTCCTGCTGATCCTGTCCTACCTCTCCGGCATCGATCCGTCGCTGGAGGCGGCCGCCCGGACCCTGGGCGCGGACTGGAAGCAGCGTTTCCGCCGGATCACCCTCCCGCTGCTGGCGCCCGGCCTGGCCATCACCTTTTGCCTGACCTTCGTCCTGGCCTTCAGCGTCTTCCCGTCGGCCATCCTGGTCGGTGATCCGTCCGGGTCCACGCGCGTGATCGCCTACGTCGCGTACAACGCCTGGGGCCAGCAGTTCGACTACCCGCTCGCATCCGCCGCGGCCATCATCATGGGCGTCGTGGAACTGATCGTCATCATCCTGGTGCTGATCTGGCGCTCCCGCATGTACAAAGGATCCACCGGAGGTAAGGGCTAATGAGCGTTGCACTGAAACCGAAAACGGCCGCCACCCCGCGGGCCGCCAAGCGGCCCCTGGCGTCCTCCCCGGGCACGTTCCTGATCTGGGGAAGCATGGCTGTGTTCCTGCTGCTGCTCCTGGGCGTCGTCTCCTCCGTGGTGGTCAACTCCTTCGCCAAGGAATGGTTCGACACCTGGCTGCCCTCCGGCTACACCCCGGCCTGGTACGCGGACGCGTGGAAGGAGTACGACCTCTCCCAGGTCATCGGCACCACGCTGACGGTGTCCGTCGCCGTCGTCGGCATCTCCGTCCTGATCGGAGCACCTGCCTCCTACGTGCTGGCCCGCCGGAGCTTTCCGGGCAAGAGCCTCCTGATGCTCGTCTTCCTGCTCCCCATCATGATGCCGCCCATCACCTACGGCATCCCGCTGGCGACGCTGCTGACGTACTACCACCTCGCCCCGGGCCTGACCGGGGTAATCCTGGCCAACCTGGTCCCCTCCATCCCGTTCGTCATCCTGACCATGACGCCGTTCATCGAGCAGATCAACCCGTCAATCGAGTCGGCGGCGCGGATGTGCGGCGCCAACATGCTGCGGCTCTTCACCAGGATCCTCGCACCGCTCCTGGTGCCGGGCATCCTCGCGGCCGCCGTCCTGGTGCTGGTCCGCACCGTGGGCATGTTCGAACTGACCTTCCTGACCTCGGATTCGACGTCGGACACCCTCGTCGTTGCCTTGTTCACGGCCATGACCGGTGCCGGCATCCGCGCCCAGCAGTCGGTGGACGCGATGGCCGTGGTCTACATGCTCATGATGATGGTCCTGCTGGTCGTGGCCCTCCGGTTCGTCAATCCCACCCAGCTTGTTTCGCAGGTCCGGGAAGAGACCGACTGACCAGTAACCCGTCCGCGCCCTCCTCCCCCGGCTGAAAGGCCCATGATGTCTGCAATTACCCTCACGGACCGCCTGTCGCTGGCCACCTTGGCTCCGGCGGCGGAACGCCCCGGCGTCTCCGGCCCTGCCGTGAATCCCCGCGCGCTCAGCACCGGGATGGTCCACTTCGGCGTCGGCGCGTTCCACCGCGCGCACCAGGCTGTCTATACCGAGGACGCCGCGGCGGCCTCAGGCGACACCCGGTGGGGCATCCTTGGCGTCACCGGCCGTTCCGCGAAGGTTGCGGAACAGCTCGGCCCTCAGGACGGCCTTTATTCAGTGCTGACGAAGGCCAGGGACGCCACGTCGCTGCGCGTCATGGGGTCGCTACGTAAAGTGGCGTTCCCGGGAGTCGATTCCGAGGAAGTGCTGCGGACGCTGGCTGCCGAGACAGTGCACCTAGCGTCTCTGACCATCACCGAGAAGGGCTATCCTCGGACCCCTCAGGGCTCGCTGGATCTGGCCAGCCCGGCGGTGGCCGCCGATGTTGTAGCGCTCAAGGCCGAGCTGTCGGGCGGCGGCTTCGCCGGCGCTGCCCGGACCCCCCTCGGCCTACTGGCGCGTGGCCTGGCTCGGCGCCACGCCACCTCCGGCGCCCCGTTCGCGGTGGTGTGCTGTGACAACCTGATGTCCAACGGCAGCGTTACCCGCGGCCTGGTGCTCGCCCTGGCGGAAGCGGCCGGGGCCGGACAGATGCTCGAGTGGCTGGACACCGCCGTCACGTTCCCCTCCACCATGGTGGACCGGATCGTGCCGGCGACAACCGAGGCAAACCGCCGGGAAGCCGAAGGGATGCTGGGGCTCCGGGATGAAGCTCTGGTGGTTGCAGAGCCGTTTGGCCAGTGGATCATCGAAGATAATTTCAAGGTCCCCCGGCCGGCATGGGATCGCGCCGGAGCCGTCGTGACCGCCGATGTCGGTGTCTTCGAGGTCGCCAAGCTGCGGATGCTTAACGCCACCCACTCCCTGCTGGCCTATCTGGGTGCCCTGCGCGGGTACCGGACGATCGCTGAGGCCGTGTCCGCCGAGGGACTGGCCGAGGAGGCGCGCCGGCTGCAGCGCAATGACATTATCCCCACCTTGACCGCCCCGCCCCGCACCGATCTGGCGGACTACGGCGAGTCAATCCTGGAGCGTTTCGCCAATCCAAACCTCGGGCACACCACCATCCAGGTGGCTATGGACGGGTCGCAGAAGCTGCCGGTGCGGATTCTCGGAACGGTTATCGACCGCTTGGCCGCGGGGGAAGTTCCGCAGTCCGGCGCCCTGCTGGTTGCCGCCTGGATGGTATTTGTCTACCGCGGACGGGACGTCAATGGCCGGCCCCTGGTTTTGGACGACCCCGTTGCGGACATGCTCCGCGCAGCCGCGGCCGGCTCCGAGGCCGGACTTGCTGACCGGCTCCTGGCCGTCCGGGAGATCTTTCCTGCAGAGCTTGCCGACCACCCGGAGTTCCGGGCGGCGGTGGCTGAGGCGGTCCGGCAGCTGCTGTCCGAGGTGCCGTAAACCGGGAGGCCGAGGTTCCCCTTTTGTCCGTGCCCTTTTACGGAACCCTTTAGCCGTGCCCTTTGCGGAACCCTTTAGCGGCGCCCTCTAGCGGGTGACGAACTCCGCGTTGGAGAAGGCCACGCCGAGCACGACCATCACCAGCACCGTGATGGCGATCGCGACGTAGCCAAGAACCAGGCCGGCGATGGCGAGGCCCTTGCCGCCCGGTTCGCGTTGCAGGGCCAGGTGGCCGAGGACGACGGCGGCCAGCTGTGGAAGAACGAAGAAACCAAACCCCATGAAGGCCGCGATGCCGCAGCACAGGCTCGCGATACTCAGGGCCCTTGGCACCGGCGGGGCGGCGTAATACTGGGGCTGGCCGTAGCCGTTTAGGTACGGGCTGGGCTGCGGGGGCCCATAAGCGCCATAGCCGCCGCCCGGCTGCCCGGGCGGGCCGAGGTGCGGGGCGGAGGGCGGCATCGGCGGGATGTGGCTGTCGGGCCGACCCGATGGCTTGAATACCGGCGCCGGGTTCCACTGCGGCTGGTAACCGCGGTGCGACTCGTCCTCCCCGTACCTGTCCTGCTCGGTCATCGACATCCCCCTTACGTGTGTCCGTCCAGCGTACCGCCGGGGCGTTTTCCTGTCCGGACGTCGGACGTCACCCCAGCTTCGATTCCGGCCCAATCATGTCACCGGGCCGCGTCGTCTGGCATGCTGGAGCCATGGCTAGCCGCGCGGGCACAGTTGCCCAACCCCAAGACCTTGTTGATCTCACTGCGCTCCTGGACGCGTACTACGACGTTACGCCGGATTTGAACGACCCCGGCCAGCGGGTGGTGTTCGGCACTTCCGGGCACCGGGGCTCCAGCCTTAAAGCGTCGTTCAATGAGCCGCATATCCTTGCCATCACCCAAGCGATTGTGGAGTACCGCCGGGGCCAGGGCATTACCGGACCGCTGTATCTGGCCAAAGACACACACGCGCTGAGCGAACCGGCCCAGAACTCTGCCCTGGAGGTCCTGGCAGCCAATGGCGTCCACGTGCTGATCGATGCCCGCCACGGCTACACGCCAACCCCGGCCCTGAGCCACGCAATCCTGACCCACAACAACAACTCCCCTGCCGGTGCGCCGCAGGCCGACGGCATCGTGGTGACACCCAGCCACAACCCGCCCGGCGACGGCGGTTTCAAGTACAACCCGCCGCACGGCGGCCCGGCCGACAGCGACGCCACCGGCTGGATCGCCAACCGCGCCAATGAACTCCTCGAGAACGCGCTGCGCGGAGTCAAGCGGGTTCCCATCGCTGATGCCCTGGCCGCGGACAGCACCGGGAAGTTCGACTTCCTGTCCAGCTACGTTGATGACCTGCCCTCCGTGCTGGACCTCGACGCCATCCGCGACGCGGGCGTCCGCATCGGCGCTGATCCCATGGGCGGCGCCTCCGTGGACTACTGGGGCGAAATCGGCGAGCGCCACCACCTCAACCTCACGGTGGTGAACCCGACCGTGGACCCGCAGTGGGCCTTCATGACGCTGGACTGGGACGAGAAGATCCGGATGGACTGCTCCTCGCCGTCCGCGATGGCCTCGCTGATCAGCCGGATGGCCGCCGGGGCGGACGGGTCCGCACCGTTTGATGTTGCCACCGGGAACGACGCCGACGCCGACCGGCACGGGATCGTTACGCCGGACGGCGGTCTGATGAACCCAAACCACTACCTCGCCGTCGCCATTGATTACCTTTACCGGAACCGCAGCGGGTGGAACCCCCAGTCGGTGGTCGGCAAGACCCTGGTGTCCTCGTCGATCATTGACCGGGTGGCCGACAGCCTGGGCCGCAAACTTGTTGAGGTCCCGGTGGGCTTCAAATGGTTCGTTCCCGGTCTGCTGTCCGGGGAGGGCGCGTTTGGTGGCGAGGAATCCGCCGGTGCTTCCTTCAACAAAAAAGACGGCAGCGTCTGGACCACGGACAAGGACGGTATCCTGCTGGCATTGCTGGCCTCGGAAATCACGGCCGTCACCGGCAAGTCCCCCTCGCAGCTGTACAAGGGCCTGACCGACAAGTTCGGCGACCCCGTCTACGCGCGTATCGACGCCGCCGCGACGCGAGAACAGAAGTCCGCTCTGGCCAAGCTGTCGCCGTCGGACGTTACCGCGACCGAACTGGCCGGCGAAACGATCACCGCCAAGCTGACCGAGGCGCCGGGCAACGGCGCGGCCATCGGCGGCCTCAAAGTGGTGACGGAGAGCGCCTGGTTCGCGGCCCGCCCGTCCGGCACGGAGGATGTCTACAAGATTTATGCCGAGTCATTCAAGGGCGAGGAGCACCTCAAGCAGGTGCAGGCCGAGGCCAAAGCCCTGGTCGACGGAGTCATTTCGTAGCCGCCCAGGCGGTTGTAGCCGCTCAGGCTGTTTGTTCCTCGCGCAGGCTGGTTGCCAGCACCGACCGGTCCCGGCCGAGCGTTTTGGCCCGGTAGAGGGCGGCGTCGGCCGAGTCGATCAGGGCTTGCAGGTCGACCCGGCCGGGGCCGGTCGAGGCGATCCCGTAGCTTACCGTGGGAAGCTTCGCCGCCACGTTGGGTTGTTCTTCCTGTAGCCGCCGGCTGATTATCGCGGCCATCTCTCTGGCCCGTTCGGGGCTCACGCCGGGAAGGAGCAGGATGAACTCCTCACCGCCGTAGCGGCCGACGAGGTCAGTGGAGCGGACGGAGGCCGTACACGCCGCGGCGAAGGTCTGCAGCGCCGCGTCCCCGGCCGCGTGTCCGTACTTGTCGTTGACGGCCTTGAAGTGGTCCAGGTCGGCCAGGACGATGGACGCCGTGGTCCGGGCACCGCTCAGGCGGCGCAGCTCGTTCTCGGCCAGGTCCAGGAACGCGGTGCGGTTCAGCAGCCCGGTTAGCCCGTCGACAGTGGCGCGGGCGCGGAGGTCACGGGTCAGCTGTTCGTTGCTCACCTCGGCCATGGTGAAGGACGCGAGCACCAGGATTACCGATGTCAGCAGCGTGGTCACCACGGAGCCAAAGTAGGTGACAAAGACCGGCCCTTCTTGGCCGTCGAGGAGAAAGGCGATCAGGCGGCCGAGGTAGAAAAGTCCCAGCAGCGCCGAACCGTAAGCGAGGGGCCGGTGCACCCTTGAGTAATCGGGGTCGAGCCGGAAGAGTTCGCGCGAGGACAGCCCCAGCATCAGGGCCATCAGCCCCAGCATCACCGCACCGCCGGACCAGTTGTTCGTCGCGGGATGATCCATCACGGAAACGACCCCGGTCACCACCGGTCCTGCCAGCAAGGACCACAGCTTGGGACTGGTCCTCCGTAACGACCTCGCCCCAGCCCACATCGCCCCGGCACCGCCGACAAGCAGGGTGTTGCCCAGCGGATTCGCCCAGCTCTGATGCACCGTTCCGTCGAGCAGATAGGACGCGGATCCGGTCAGGAAGAGCAGCAGAGCGGAACACCACCAGCCGCTGTAGGACGAACGCGTGCGCCGGAAGGTGATGAAGTAGAACAGGCACAGCAAAGTCAGCGTCACGATGGCGAGGGCGACACGCAGGGTGGAAGTGTCAAGCATCATCCGGTGGTTCCCCCAGCAATCACCCAGTGACCCCGGTATCCATCGGTGTCAGACTCTCAAAGTTGACCCCAGTATTGCACCTTGTTTGCACCTCGGGCGGGAAATGAAGAGACTCATTCACATTGCAGCCCTCCAGAGCTTTAGCACGCGCCGGCTGGCATGACCGCCGTCGGGCGCCATGTCCACCAAGGCGACCCGGTTCAGGACCAGTTTTTCGCCTGCCAGCGGTGCCTTTCCGCCGCGATGGGAAACATGGGGACGGTACCCGCTCCGGGTGTAAGCCGGGGTCGAGACCCGCCCCGGCAACGCTTCCACCACATCAACCAATGCTTCGTGAAGGTGCTGAAGTGCGGCGCTGGGTTCGATCAGGCTGACCGGCACGGACCCGCCGCGGCCGAACCCGGCCCCGCCGCCGACGGTCAGCGAACTGCCCAGGAATGCCCGGACCGGCGCGTCCATGAGCCCTGCCACCGTTTCGACGACGGGGTCACGGTGGCCTTCGCCGTCGGCGCCCCCCTCGCTATCGCCGTCGCCGGGCGGGAGCGGATCGACGACGTCGAACTTCACCAGGGTGATGTGCAACGGCCAGGCCTCGCGGGGGAAGTCCGTCCCCTCGGTGACCGGTTCCAGGAAGGCCACCACTATCAGGTTCCGCATGGGCTCAGTTTGCCACTGCCCGCCGAGGCGCGCCCCGCACGCCTGCAGCGCTAGACGGTTTGCACCACGTCTTCGTAGGCGAACTTGGGCTTGGGGGCGCCCCAGGCGTTCTCGGCGGGCTGGCCGATGTTAACCACCATGAAGCTTTTCTGGCCGCCGCGGGGGAAGAAGGCGGCGTCGATCTTGCCGAAGTCGGCGCCGGTCATCGGTCCCGCCGCAAGCCCGAGCGAGCGGACCGCCAGGATGAAGTAGCCGGCCTGCAGATGCGCGTTGTTGTTGCCGGTAGCCGCGGCGAGCTCCGGGGAGGCGTCGTACATGGCCTTTGGCGCGCCGTAGCCGGGGAGGAAGTTGTCCCACTGCTCGTGCCAGGCCGTGTCGGTGCTGAGGATAGCAACCAGCGGCGCGGACGCCGTCTTCGCACGGTTGCCAGCGGAAAGTGCCTCCACGAGGGTCGCCCGCGCGTCGTCCGAGCGCACGTAGGTCACCCGCAGCGGCTGGGAGTTGAAGGCGGTGGGACCGAACTTCGTGAGTTCATAGATGGCGCGGGCCTGCTCGTCCGTGACGTCTCCGGTGAAGGCGTTGGCAGTGCGTGCCTCGGCAAAGATGGCGTCGACGGCTGCGGCGTCGATTACTGCTTCTTCATGGGCGATCGTCATTCTGGTCTCTTTCCCTGGCTCGCCCGGTCCCGGGCGCGATTGGTGTTGTCTCTGGTTCAACCGGGGCCGGCCGCGGCTGCTTCCCCGCGCGGCGCGTGACCTCGACCACAGGCGTTGCACCCCTAACCAAAGTCCCGGCTCACGCGTCCTCCGCGAGCCGGGCCATCCGGGCGCTGTCGCCTCGGTACATGGCCGCATGATCATTGAGTTCGGTCCGTCCGGTCTCGGCCGCACGTCTGTCAGAGTATTCGGCAAGTTCAAGAAGCCGAACTGCAAGGGTTTCGAACACCTCCCGGTGCGTAAACGGGCGGCCGTACACCGCTATGAGGTCATTGAGGCGGGGAAGTTTCTCCGCTGCCTCCGGTTCGCCGGGTCCTGTTCCACGGATCAACGGGACCAGCTGGTAAGCCAGGTAAGCGAAGTCCCAGATCCTCGGGCCGGGTGAGGCCGCGTCGAAATCAAAGACACCGGCAAGCTTCCGGTCCTCGAACGCCATGTTGTACGGGGCGAAGTCGTTGTGGCAGACCACTTCAATCGGTTCGTGGCTCGCCAGCTGCCAGGTCAGCCGGGTGCGGACCAAATCAACGCTGGCGTCATGGAACTGCCGGAGCAGTTTCCCAGCCTCCGCGAGGATCGCTGGGTGCCAAACCCACGCCGGCAGCGGATACTGCACGGTCTCGCCCGGCAGAAAGGAAAGGACTTCGCGGCCCAGATCGTCCAGGCCTGCGGCCACCGGAACGCCGGTGACTCCGGCAGCGTGCAGTGCGTCCAGCAGCGCGTGCACGGCCGGCGTCCACGGTCCGGAGTTCCTGCGTACGGTATCCCCAACCCGCACCACAACGCTGGAATTACCGCCGGTCAGGATTTCTTCGTTCGCCACCGAACCAAATCTAGAGCACGGAGGGCGCCGGTTCAGCGCGTCCGGCCCCGCCGACGTCGATCTCTTCCGGGAATACCGTCCAGCTCCTCAGCGGTGACAGGATGACCGGCAAAGCCGAGGATGCCGCGATCAAAGCTGCTGTCCAAAGTACAGGTGCCTCTCCAGCAAGAAGCGCCAGGTAGCCACCCGTGAGACTGGCAACCGGCATCACGCCCAGGGTGACCAGGCGGTTTGTGGACATGACCCTGCCCGTCAGCCCGGGCGGGATAAGCCGGGGCAGAATGCCGGCTCCCGCCAGACCGGTCAACACCACGAAAAAGGACCAGCCGAACCCTGACAAGCCGACCCAGAAGACGGCCTCCAGTCCCATGGAAGGGGCTGCCGGAACGAGGACCATGCAAGCCGCACCGGCCAGCCCGGCGATGATCTTCGTCCTCCCGATTCCCAAGCGGCTGGTGACGCCCGTGGCCAGCAACGAAGCCAGCAGGCCACCGGCGGCGGACACGGTACCAAGGGCCAGCACCTGGTCGACCGATAGGTGGAGAGTCTTGAGAATATAGACGACCTTCGCACCAGCCCCCCACATGCCGGCCGCGTTGAGCAGCGCCACTGAAACCATCAGTGTCCGCACAAGGGGGTGCTTGAGCGCGAACGACGCGCCATGGCCAGCCTCGGCCCAGAAACCGGCGGGACCCGCGGACGGGGCCTTCTGCGGTTCGGGCAGCCAGCAGGTTACGGCGGCCGAGAATAGGTAGGCCACACCGGAAATGACCAGAACCACCGGCAGAGCCAACACCCTGATGAGCACTCCAACTAGTCCAGGGACCGTAACCGCCAGCCCACTTTGGACGGCCTGGATATGGGCGTAGCCCCGGCCGAGCTGCTGACCGGCTAGGAGTGTAGGCATTACCGCCGAGTGGGCAGCGGTAAAGAAGACGTCGGCAGTACTGACGATGGCGGCAACGAGGAACAGCTGGCAAAGGCTCAGGGATCCCCACGCAAAAGCCAGGGGTACCGTCAGCACAGCAACCGCCCGGACAAGGTTGGCGCCGATCAGGACCGGCTTCCGGCGCCGACGGTCCACCAGGACGCCCGCCGGCACGCCCATGAACAAGAAAGCGGCCATGCTAAGGGCGTTGAGGATGCCAGCTTATAAGGCGCTAGCGCCAAGGACAGCCACCGCGACGACGGGCAGCACTGATCGGACGACGTCGTCACCAATCCCGTCGCCGATGGTCGCTATAAAGAGGCTGCGAAAAGGGCCACGGAGAAGTACCCGGGCAGGATCGGGGCCTCGGTCCTCCCGGTTCCGGCCGGAGCGGCTATTCTTGGTATCGCCAGCTTTGCGTAAGGTCACACCTGACAGTGTCAGGTTAAGCCTGACGCTGTCAACGGCGCCCGAAGGAGTATCAATGCACAAGCACGACCCGGAACGCCCTTTTTGCTCCTTCTGCGGTCTCGGGCCAGCCCCCGACCGGCGGCTCGTAGCGGGTCCGGGCGTCTGTATCTGTGAACAGTGCGTGGCGAAAGCCCGGCAACTGCTGGGCGCGCCCGACGCTGCAACCACTTCGGACCGTTCGCTCGGGCCGGCTTGGGACCGTCTAAGCGATGCCGAAATCCTCGAGCACCTGCCGGAGGTCTCGCGCGTGGGTGCGCAGCTCGATGATCAGCTCAAACGCTGGGTGCTCGCAGCAAGGGAGCGGAGTATCAGCTGGTCCCGGATCGGCGAGGCATTGGGCATCACCCGGCAAACCGCCTGGGAACGGTTCAAAACCATGGACTGAGCCAGCGGCAATAATTGACGCTTCCGCAGTTCAGGAATTCCGGAGTTACCGGGAGTTCGCGGGGTCGCCAAATTATCAGCCCCGGACTGACGCCGACGTTAGGCGGCTGCCGCAATTATTGTCATAGGTCTGCGGCAGGATTGGTTCATGGGAACCAGCGCAGCGGTCACCTTTTCACCGGCCACCCGGCCGGCGAGTGATGGCCGATGCGCCCCGCCGCTGGAGATTGGGCCGACGACTCCATTGTTGGATGATGTGCTGGGCCAGTTGCGTGAGCTGACGGCAACCGCTGCCACGGACACCGCGGGGCTGGGCTTCCGCGCTGCGGCGGCGTACGCGGGGCAGATCGAGGAAGCCGGCCGTGCCCTGGAGTACCTGCAGGTTATGGCCGCCGGCGCGGTGGACCGGACCCGCACGTCCGCCCCGGACGCGGTCCCGGCCGGGGAAGACGGGTACCGCCGGACCGAGGACTTCCTGCGGGACCGGCTGCAGATCAGCGCCGCCGAAGCGCACCGCCGCCTGTCCCTGGCCCGCACCGTGCTGCCGCGCACCGGGATCACCGGGGACCGGCTGCCTGCGGTGCATGAGGAACTTGGGGATGCGTTCGCTGCCGGGGACGTCCCGACCCGGTCAGCGACGATTATCAACCAGGCGTTGGAGCGGGTCCGGCCGCTGTGTGATGCGGAGACCGCGGCGCGGATGGAACACTCCCTGACCTGCGCCGCGGCCGAGCATGACCCGGACTTCCTGTCCCGTCTGGCCCGGCGCTGGTGGACGGCATCGACCAGGACGGCGGAGAACCTTCCGAGGAGCTCCTGCGCCAACTTCAGGGCGTGTTCATCCGCCGGCCCCGCCACGGGTTGCAGCACCTGGAGATCTTCGCGACCAACGAACAGTTCGAACACCTCCTCACCGCAATGAACACCGCCACCAACCCCCGCACCCCCAACCCCGCCACCAGTACCAAAGAAACGGCAGGAACCGGCACCCGGGCGGCAACCGGCACCGGCACCCCGGCAACCGGCACCGCGGGCGCCGCGACAGGAGGAGCTGGCACCGCTGGCGCCGTTGGGGCTGGGTACGCAGGTGACCGGGCCGAGCAGGATGTGTTCGTTCCGGGTCTGGACTGGCGGTCGCGGCCGCAGAAACTCCTCGACGGTCTTGTCGGCGCTTCCAAAGTCGCCCTCGCCTCCGGCGGGATGCCCGCCACCGGCGGACTCCGGCCCCAGGTCATGGTCACCATCGACTACCGTGACCTCCTCGACCGCCTCCAAAACACCACCACCAATACAGCTGCCGACACAACAGCCACAGCCGGGACAACCGAGGCGCCGGGAGCCGGTGACGGTAACGCGTTCACCTTCGGCAACAGCGGCACCACCAACGCCGGTGACGGTAACGGATTCAGCTTCGGCAACAGCGTCACCACCACCAACGCGGAGAGCGGTAACGGATTCAGCTTCGGCCAAGGCTTCGGGTGGGACACCGGCCAAAGCGCCGAGGGCGGTAAGGAATTCAGCTTCCGCAACGGCGGCAACACCACCGGCTTGGGGTCCCGGGTCAGCTGCGGCGGGGCCGGGCCGTTAGGGTTCACCGGAACCGGGACCCTGGCGTTCACCGGACCTGTCACGGCCTCAACGATCCGCAAGATCGCCTGCGACGCGGACATCATCCCCGTCCTGCTCGGCTCCCAAGGCCGGGTCCTGGACATCGGCCGCGCCAGCCGGGTCTTCCCGCCCCACATCCGCAAAGCCCTCACTGCCCGCGACCAGGGCTGTACCTTCCCCGGCTGCACCATCCCCGCGTCCTGGTGCGAAGCCCACCACATCACCTACTGGTCCCGCGGCGGCACCACCGGAACCGACAACGGAACCCTGCTCTGCTCCCACCACCATCACCTGATCCACAAAGAAGCCTGGACCATCCAACTGCGAAGCGGCGTCCCGTGGTTCATCCCGCCACCCCACCTCGACCCACGCCAAACACCAAGACAAAACCACTACTTCCGCTCATGACGGCAGCTGGCGGGAAAGCGTCTTAGAGGTACTGCCATCCCTTTCTACATGACGAGCGCGGGCAGACAGTCACCATTGCCGGGGAGCGGCCGATGCTCCAGACTGGCCGGAGGTGAATGTACACGCAGGACGGCTCAGATAGGTTGGAATGCAACAACCGGTATCTCGCGCCCTGGCCTGAGAGCCGTCAACAGAGAGGAAGTACAGCCGTGCAGAGCCCTACCCCGGCAAACCCGGACAGAGTGCAGCAGCAGCTGGCCATCTTTGATGTTGTCCGACGTGCCCGAGGCAAGTCGCTTGCCGAGGTGAAGACAATGCTCACCAAGGCGTTCGCGGACCGTGGCCTGCCCAGGCAGCCGGACCTGTGGGTCGATGCTGTGGCGTCCGAGGCCGCCTACGGGAAGCCCTATATCGTGGACCTCCCTGCCGCCGTTGCCGCGGACAGCATCACCAACGCTCCCGACCCAAAAGTGGAGGAAATCCTCCGTGACCGCCGTCAACTCAGGTCGGAAAGCGACACCGAGGATCCGGAAGCCGGCCCCGCCACAAAAGCGGCTCAACGAGAAGCGATCGACGACGCCGCCCACCCGCGGGGCGGTGCGGGCGTCCGTCCGCTTACGTTGCTGGGTTTCGTCGCGGCAGCTGCCGCCATCGCCCTCGCGGCCGCAGCGGCCCGTGCGGCCCTTCGCCGTTCAAGTCGGCATCAGGGGCGGTAATAATCCAAAATCCTCAGCTGCGGTAAGCCGAAGTCGCGGCCGCGGGTCGTTCGGCTGACCTGGCTGGTCCTTTCTGTCTGGCGCTTGGGCACTGTTGCCCGGGCCTCAGGAGGAGTAGGTTGCTCAGATGGAAGATACCTATCAGGTCATCGTGGTCGGTTCCGGATTCGCAGGCCTTTCGGCTGCCAAGGAACTGGGTCGAAAAGGTGTGCGCGTACTGCTCATCGACTCCAACAACTACCATCAATTCCAGCCCCTCCTGTACCAGGTGGCCACCTCGCAGATCGGGGTTTCTGCCGTTACCCGCCCCATCCGGTCGGTCTTCCGCAAGCTCCCAAGCGTGCGGGTGATGACCGCGGAGGTGGCCGCCGTCGACGTCGCTAACCACACCGTCACCACCGCCGACGGCGACACGCTACAGGCCCAGATTCTGGTGATAGCAGTGGGCGCCGTGCCGAACTTCTTCAACACTTCAGGCGCTGAAGAGCACGCCTTGCCGTTGTATTCGATCACTGATGCGACCGCGCTCGGAACCAGCCTGACCCGGTTACTTGACCAGGCCGATCGGGAGCCCGACGTCCCGGTCGAAGTGGTCGTGGTCGGCGGAGGCCCGACGGGTGTGGAAACCGCAGGGGCGATGGCGGAAAACATCAAGTTCGTGGTGACCAAGTACTTCTCCCCCGAGCTCGCCGCTCGGTGCCGCGTGCACCTGGTGGACATGGTTCCCAGTGTCCTAAACATGTTTTCGTCGAAGTCCCAGGAGTACACCACGGAGCGGCTGCTGAAGATCGGCGTGCAACTGCACATGGGAGTCGGGGTCACCGAGGTGCGCGCCGACGGCGTGACACTGGCAGACGGCACTGACATCCCCAGCCGGATGGTGGTCTGGGCCGGTGGCCTCAAGGGCGGTGACCTGCTCGCCCAGTCCGGCCTGAGCCAAGGAAAGGGAGGCCGCATCGACGTTCACTCGGACCTGACCGCCCCTGATGTTGAGGGCGTCTACGTCCTCGGCGACGCAGCCAACATCACCGACGCGACCGGCGCCAAGCTGCCTCAGCTGGGGTCCGTGGCCCAGCAGGCCGGGAAATGGGCCGGCAAAAACATTTACGCGGACCTCAACGGAGGTACCCGGCAGCCCTTCCGTTATCTCGACAAGGGGTACATGGCGATGATCGGGCGGGGCGCCGCCGTCGCCGAGATCGGCCGCAAGCGCCTCCAGCTTCAGGGACCGCTGGCTTTCGTCTCATGGCTCCTGGTCCACCTCGCCCTCCTGTCCGGAACGCAACAGAAGGTCCGCGCCCTCTTCTCCTGGCTCAACGGCTACATCCTCCACAGCCCGGCCCAGGTGGTGGTCGGCGGGACAGAACGGCGTCCTCAGCTCGGCCGCTAGGACAACTTCATTGTTACCCGTGGCCTGAGTAATTTCGCGCTGGCACCTGTAGGATTTTGCTTTCGAAGCCGGAAATTAACTCCGGCGTGGCGCAAGGAGGGCATGATGGCCGAGAACCTGCATCTCACCCCAGAGGAAGATTTTCCGGAAGATCTCACAGATGTCGGAGACCAGCAGTTGCAGGTCCTCGACAGCCAGATCCAACGCCAACTCGACTACGAAGTTGTTATTGAGGGAGAGCCCAACCCCGAGACGGAGTTCCGGCATTATGAACTCGATGAGGAGTTCCAGAGCCGCGACGACCGCTAGCGCAGCCGCTACGGGTCGGGGGCGTTCAGCGGCGCCAGCGATACGGCGTCGTCGTCGAAACCCGGCTCAGGCGGCGGGACTGCCGGGATTGGCGTACTCCACGAGCACGCCGCCGTGCCGCAGAGCGGCCAAGCCGGAGTCCACCCAATCGCCGCCCAGTCCGTCCAGCGCGGCGTCCACTCCCTTCGGTTCCGCGCGGCGCAGCGTCTCCACCGCGGCCTGCCCCCGCACCCCAAGAGGTATTACGCCGTTTGCGACGAGCCAGGGATCCTTTGCCCCGGTTTCGACACCGTACATTGTCAGCTGAAGCAGTAACCCCAGCTGCACCAGCGCTGTGCCAATCCCGCCGGCGGCACCGGTGACGAGAATAGCCTGCCCCCGCTGGACGCCTGCCACCCGAGAGAGCACCTGGTGTGCGACCAGATAATTGAGCGCCACGGCCACCACCTCGCCCGCGTCCAGTCCACGGGGGACATGCATCATGGGGTACCGCCGCACAAAGACGTACTCGGCGTACCCGCCACGCTCCGTCAGCACCACCACCCGGTCCCCCGGAGCAACTGCGGTCACGCCGCTCCCGACGGCATCCACCTCACCCACCACGGCGTAGCCGGGAACAAACGGGAACCGCGGCGGATAAGTCGATAATCCCCGGCGCGCCTGCACGTCCACTGCGCTGACGCTGCTGGCTTCCACCCGCACCCTGACTTCGCCCCGCCGTGGGTCCCTGAGCTGACGGACAACCACTTCCAGCACTTCCGGCCCACCCCGGCGGAGGGCAACCACGCAGCGGTACTCGCCCGGCCCAGCCCCTTGCCCGGCGCGTGAGGTGCCGGATCCGCCTGCCATCCCGACAGCAGCCCACCCCGTAAGCCGCCGCAGCGCTTTATCTCCCACGCGGACATCCTCTCCGGGGTTCTCAGGACCGCATCACCGGCTGCTTCGCTTACCAGCGTGGTCCCACAGCCCAGATGCCGGCAGGGTCCAAGGTCATGCCGGTGTCCTCGGTAGGCTCGGGCGATGGAGAACTCCGGAAACCTGGCCCGCGTTCGGACCGTCTACGACATGGTTGCCGAGACGTACGCGGCCGTCCTTCCGGACACCAGCTTCGAGGCGCCCGAAGACCTGGCTCTGATCAACGAGTTTTCAGCACGGCTACGCGGAGCGGCCGGGCACAGAGTGGTTGACGCCGGATGCGGCACCGGACGCATGAGTGCGTACCTGAGCGGCGCGGGGCTACAGGTCACCGGAGTCGACCTCTCGCCAGGCATGGTTCGCACGGCGCAACGCCTCCATCCGCGGCTCACCTTCGCGGTGGGCGGCCTGGCTGAGCTTCCGGTGGCGGACGCCGCCGTCGACGGCGTTTTCGCCTGGTACTCGATCATTCACTCCGCCCCGGCCGCTCTCTCGGGGACTGCCCGCGAGTTCTGGCGGGTGCTCCGTCCCGGCGGGCTGGCGCTTGTCGCCTTTCACGTGGGCAGCGGCCACCGGACGCTCCAACGCGCCTACGGGCATGACGTTGAACTTCGGCTGGAACTGCACCGGCCGGACGACGTCGGACTTCGGTTCGCGGGACAAGGCTTCGTTCCGGAGATGCAGCTGCTCCGGGCGGCGCGGGGAACGGAAAAACACCCGCAGGCGGCCCTGGTCATGAGCAAACCGAAGGTCTAGGCGACGGGGAAGGACCGTCGGCCGGGCGCGGTCCGCGCGGTAAAGTGGCACCGGAAGATTCCTTCCCGGCCCCGCCACACCATCTTGAAAGGCTCACTGCCATGAGCATGCTCGGCACCAACTGGAAGATCCACGGAAACGGCAAGTCCATCCGCCCCGGCGAGGTCGTCCGGCCGGATGAGCGCCTCACGTGGCCGCTGACCATCGGCGTCGGCATGCAGCATGTGGTGGCCATGTTCGGCGCCACCTTCCTGGTTCCGATCATCACCGGCATGCCGCCCGCCACCACCTTGTTCTTCTCCGGCATCGGCACCTTGCTGTTCCTGGTTATCACCAAGGGCCGCGTTCCCAGCTACCTCGGCTCCTCCTTCGCCTTCATCGCCCCGATCATGGCATCGCAGCAGCAGTTCGGGATCCCGGGGGCGCTGGGCGGCGTGGTGCTGGCCGGTGTCGGACTGGCCGTCATCGGGGCCATCGTGCAGAAATTCGGCGCCGGCTGGATCAACCGCCTCATGCCGCCGATCGTCACGGGCGCCATTGTCGGCCTCATCGGCCTGAACCTGGCTCCGGCGGCCAAGAACAACTTCGACGCCGCCCCGGTCACCGCCCTGGTCACGCTCGCCGTGATCATCGTCGTCAGCGTCTTCTTCCGGGGCATCCTGGGACGGTTGAGCATCCTGGTCGGCGTCGTCGTGGGCTACCTGGTCGCCATGGTCCGCGGCGAGATCAACTTCGCCAAGGTCGACTCCGCCGCCTGGATCGGCCTCCCGCATTTCCAGACCCCCGAATTCCACCTCGGCGTCGTCGGCCTCTTCGTGCCTGTCGTGCTGGTGCTCGTGGCCGAAAACATCGGCCACGTAAAGTCCGTTTCCGCCATGACCGGCCAAAACCTCGACGGCGTCTCCGGCCGCGCGCTCATGGCCGACGGTGCCGCAACCGTCCTTGCCGGTCTGGGCGGCGGTTCCGGCACCACCACCTACGCCGAAAACATCGGTGTGATGGCCGCGACGAAGGTCTATTCGACTGCGGCGTACTGGGTGGCGGGCATCTTCGCCGTCGTGCTCAGCTTCTCGCCGAAGTTCGGCGAACTCATTGCCACCGTCCCGGCCGGCGTGCTCGGCGGGGCCGCCACCATGCTCTACGGCATGATCGGCATCCTGGGGGTCAAAATCTGGGTGCAGAACAAGGTCAACTTCTCCAACCCGGTCAACCTCACCACCGCCGCAGTGGCCCTGATCATTGGTATCGCCGACTACACCTGGACCATCGGCGACTTGAAGTTCACCGGCATCGCCCTCGGGTCGGCCGCCGCCCTGGTCATCTACCACGGCATGAAAGCCATTGCGAAGGCCCGCGGCACCGTGGCCGAGCCGGAGACCGAAGCCAGCACGCCCGTGGCGGCCGCCCGCGCTGCTGTCAACGCCGCAGCGAAACGCTCCCCGAAGAAACGGCGCTGACGTAGCACGGACGTAGCACTGACAGGCTCTGCCAAGCGGCAGTGCCCAGCCATTACCAAGAAGGCCGGGGCCCTTCCCCCAGTTGGTGGGAGGGCGCCCGGCCTTCAGCTGTCCGCGACGGGTTTAGCCGGCGTTGAAAGATTCCTCATCGTCGCCGTCCCGGTCCTTCGGCGCCTTCTCGTCCGGCAGATCGGTGCCGCTGCCGTCGGGGATTCCAGCGGCGTCCTGGCCGGACTCCGAGGAGAACGGGCGGTCCGAATCCGGTTCCTCCGTGTTGGACTGGTCCATGTCCGCTTCCGATGAGGGCACCGCGCCGCCGTTTTCAGCCGCCGTTTGGTCGCCCTGCTCGAATCCTGCTTCGGTGCTTTCGTTCTCTGCGCTCATTTGTTCCTCCGTTCCTCCGAAGCGTCCCGCTCCGGGTTCTCCTGCACTGTCTTGGTCTTCGGCACCGAACTGGCTGAGATCGGGAGCCCCGGCGGGGTAGGTTTCTCCGTCCGGGCTGTCCTGGTTCAGGCCCGCGGCGTCGAAGGCCTCTTCGTCCCGGGGCTGCGTGAAGGACTTTGCGTCGCCGTCCGGGAGTTCCTGCTCGGCTGTCGGGGTTCCGTAGCCGCCGGCTTCTTCCTCGACGACGCGATCCTGCTGGTTGTCCTGAGTCATGGGTTCCTCCTGCAATCGGGCATTTGGTCAGTTGAATCTGGATAGCGAGTTCGCAAGAGCCTGTTCTAGAGGCCCTTGCCGCCAGTTACCGGCAGCACGGCGCCGGAGATGTAGGAGCCGTGGTCGGATGCCAGCAACACGTAGGCCGGGGCCAGTTCAGCGGGCTGTCCGGCCCGCTGCAGGGGCGTGTCCTGACCGAAGCTGGGAAGCTTGTCCGGCCATTCAGTGGCCGGAATCAGCGGGGTCCAGATGGGTCCCGGCGCCACGGCGTTGACCCGGATACCCTTGGGTCCCAGCTCCTGGGCGAGGGCCTTGGTGAAGGCCACCTGCGCAGCCTTGGTCATGGCGTAATCAACAAGCTCCGGCGAGGGGTTGAAGGCCTGGATCGACGCCGTCGTAATGATGGACGACCCCGGCTTCAAGTGCGGGACCGCGGCACGGGCGGTCCAGAGAAGGGAGTACAGGTTGGTCTTGAAGACCCGGTCGAATTCCTCGGTGGGCAGGGATTCGAGGCTGTCCCGGTTCTTCTGGTAGCCGGCGTTGAGTACCAGGGCGTCCAGCCGGCCGAACTCCGCGAGCGCGTCGTCCACAATCTTGGCCGAGAAGTCCTCATTGCGCCCGTCGCCTGCCAGCAACAGCGCCCTGCGGCCTGCTTTGCGGATCCATTCGGCGGTGTCCTGAGCGTCGTCTTCTTCTTCGGGAAGGTAGGAGATGGCGACGTCGGCGCCTTCGCGGGCGAACGCAATGGCCACCGCTTTACCGATTCCGGAGTCCCCTCCGGTGATCAGCGCCGCCTTTCCTTCAAGGGCCCGGCTGCCTTCATAGCTTTCCTCGCCGTGGTCCGGCTTTGGCTCCATGGGCGCTGTCAGTCCGGGCTGTTCCTGTACCTGCTCCGGAAAGGATCCGGAGTAGTACCCGCCCCGGGGGTCTGTCGGCTGGTCTTGCTGCTTTGAGTCGCTCAATTAGTCCACCTACCCAAACGTGTCGGTTTTCCTGTTCCTCCACCGTACCCGAAAATCGTCAGTAAGCTTAGTACTATCTGGAAACTTGAACGAGGAGCACCGATGCCAGAGGCTGAAGAAACCCGCCGCGGGGGACGGGATGAGACCTTCGACGAGAAGATGGACCGCAACTGGGGGGAGTTGCTGCAGGAGCTCCGGGTGCTCCAGACCGGGGTTCAGATTCTGGCCGGTTTCCTGTTGACCCTTCCCTTCCAGAGCCGGTTTGAGACGCTGGACAGCTTTGAGCTGTCTTTGTACCTCTCGAATGTCGTCATCGCAGCGCTCACCACCGCGCTGATCCTGCTGCCGGTGAGCGTGCACCGCCGGCTCTTCCGCAAGGGGCTCAAGGCAACCCTGGTGTCGAGCGCCGACAGGATCACGAAGCTGGCGCTGACCGGTGTCGCACTTCTGAGCGTAGGCACCTCGACGCTGGTTTTCGACGTGACAGCCGGACGGGCCGCAGGGCTTACGGCCGGCGTCGCACTCCTGGCCGTACTCTTGGTCCTGCTGGTCCTGATCCCCAACCGGCTTCGCAACCACACAGGGCAGGACTAGCCGTGGCAGACACCGCAATCCACACCGTTGAACCGTCGTCGGGAGCAAAGATGCGCAAATGGGCGAAAGAGCATGGACTGTTGTTGGCCAACATCGGACTTTTTGCGGCCTTCTTCATCGGCATGATCATCAGCGGAGCAGCCGATTACAGCGAGGACCAGCTCTCCCACGGCCAGCCCGCCGTCAGCATCTTCGAGTACTTGGGCACAGGCGCCTTCCTGGAGGCGACCTTTGAGAACTGGGAATCGGAGTTCCTGCAGATGGGCATGTACGTCATCCTGACCGTGTTCCTCTTCCAGAAGGGCTCCTCGGAGTCCAAACCGATGGGAAAGAACGCGCCCCAGGACGAGGACCCGCGTAACGCCACCCTCAAGGCTGCCACGCCATGGCCGGTACGCCGGGGCGGGTGGGTGCTGAAGCTGTACGAGCACTCGCTTTCGATCATGTTCCTGTTGCTGTTTTTGGCCTCCGTCGCGCTCCATGCGATCGGCGGTAGCCAGGAGTACAGCGAGGAGCAGCAGGCCCACGGCCAGCCCCCCGTCACCGTGTGGGGCTATTTCGCGACCAGCAGGTTCTGGTTCGAGTCGTTCCAGAACTGGCAAAGTGAATTCCTCGCCGTCGCAGTGCTCGTCGGCGCCTCGGTCTACCTGCGCGAGAAGGGCTCACCGGAATCCAAGCCGGTCGCCCAACCGCATTATGAAACCGGCGCCTAAGCGCGCCACACGGGTGTCGTCACCGCATCGCGGCGCAGTTGCCTCGTTACGCGGCTGCCTTTGTGTAGCGTGACCAAAGTAAGCAGATGTAAGCCAAACCACGACGGACAAGGAGCCTCCGATGCCCCAAGGTGATATCGAGACGTACTACGAAGACGGCGAGTGGAAGAACAAGCGCGAAGGAACCAGCCGCGCCTTTTCGACCGGCGGAACCAAAGACGAGGCAGTCGCGGAGGGCCGAGAAGCCGCCCGCCGCGACAAGGTCGAGCACATCATCAAGAACCAGGATGGGCAGATCGCCAGCAAGAACAGCTACGGCAACGACCCGGCGAACGTTCCGGGCTAGCGGCGCCTGCGGTGGCGAGGGCGGCCGGCTGGCCGGCCCCGCCACCCGCACGTCCGGCGGCTAGGAGCGGTTCACGCGCCTTCGAGCACTTGGCTGGTGGTCCAGGCCAGGTACTTTCCCGCGTTGGCCACGGACTCCGCCGCACTCGGTGCGACGTCGAGGAGTTGCGCAGCCGCAACCACGCCGTGACGCTCCAGGTCCTCCGGCGAAACCAGGATCCTGCCGGCGACCATGATCACCGGGATGCCCTGTGCCCGGGCTGCGTCCGCGAGGGCGATCGGTGCCTTACCGGTCAACGACTGGGAATCGAGCGACCCCTCCCCGGTGATGACCAGGTCAGCTTTCCCGAGTTTGTCGGCCAGCCCGGTCAGCCCCGCGACAAGCTCGAAGCCGCCCTCGAGGGAGGCGTTGCTGAAGGCCAGGAACGACGCCGGGAAGCCGCCGGCGGCGCCCGCGCCCGGGACATTGACGTCACGGCCGCTCGCCTCCCTCAGCACCGAGGCCCAGTTACGCAGCCCGGCGTCGAGCCGTTCCGCGGCGTCAGCATCGGCACCCTTTTGCGCACCGAAAACGTGGGCTGCACCCTCGGGTCCATAGAGCGGATTCTGCACATCCACCGCGATCCGGAGGTTCACTGCCGTCAGCCGCGGGTCCAGGCCGCTGAGATCCACGGCGGCCACCTCCCCGAGCGAGCCGCCGCCAAGGGGAACCACATTCCCCGCCGCGTCCACAGGTTTCAGGCCCAGGGCGCGTAGGGCGCCGCTCCCGCCGTCGGTCATGGCCGAGCCGCCCACGCCCAGGACGATCTCAGTAGCGCCGGCGTCCAGCGCTGCCGCGATTAGCTGCCCGCAGCCGTAACTGTGGGCACGCAAGGCGTTCGCGGGCGTCGGTTCCATGTGAGCAAGGCCGGAGGCCTGCGCCGTTTCGATGACGGCTGTCGCCCCGCCAAAGGCGTCCTTGCGGATCGCCCAGGCTGCACCGATCGGCGCCAGGATCGGCCCGACGACGGCGTTCAGGCGTTCCTCGTATCCGGCGGCGACGGCCGCCTCCAGCGTGCCCTCGCCGCCGTCTGCGACGGGAAATTGGACAACGTCTGCCTCTGGATAGACGCGCAGTGCGCCTTCGGCCATGGCGGCAGCGGCCTCAGCCGCGGTCAGGGAGCCCTTGAACTTGTCGGGGGCGATCAGGATGCGCATGGGCTCCATCCTGCCAGCCGGGGCCGACACTCCGGAACCGCGACAAGGCAAGGGCACGGTAGTAACGTGGGCACTTCCGCACACCCGGTAACCTCCCGGCGGCGGCCGTTGCACTTTCGGCCCGACGCCCCGGGAGCAGAGCACAGGAGGAAACGGTGGGCAGCAACGGAAGCGCCGACGGCAGCCGGACCGGCATCACAGGGCTCGTGCTGATCCGGCATGGGGAAAGCGAAGGCAACGTGGCGGCCACCCAGGCCCGGGAAGCGGGGGCCCACGTCATCAACGTTCCGGCGCGCGACGCCGACGTCGGACTGTCCGGCACCGGCCGGGAACAAGCGCTGGCCCTGGGCCGGTTGCTGGCGGGCGTCCCCGAAGCGAGTCGCGGTGCCGTGTGGTCCTCCCCCTACGCCCGGGCCCGGCAGACCGCAGAACTTGCCCTGCAGACCGGCGGGTGGCGGCAGCAGATCGGGCTCGATGAGCGCCTCCGCGACCGCGAACTCGGCATCCTGGACATGCTGACCTCCGCCGGCGTGGAAGCCCGGTTTCCAGAAGAAGCCCAGCGCCGCCGCTGGCTCGGAAAGTTCTACTACCGGCCGCCGGGCGGGGAATCATGGGCTGACGTGGTGCTGCGGCTCCGGTCGCTGCTGGCCGAGCTAGACCGGGAGCACCCCGGCGAGGAGGTCCTGCTGGTCTGCCACGACGCTTTGATCATGCTGTTCCGCTACATCCTGCAGCAGCTCACCGAGTCCGAGTTGCTGGATCTCGCCGCCACCACCAGTGTCCTGAACGCCTCGGTCAGCCGCTTTGTGCGGCCCGGCGGAACGGGATCTTGGGAGTTGGAGAGCTTCAACCTGGCAGACCATCTGACGGCGCACGGCGTACCCGTCACCGAGCACGCAGGAGATGCCAGTGTCCACCCGCGCTGAGACACCGGAGCTGGTGACACCGACCCTGCTGCGCGGCTGGCCGCTGCCCGGCGGCGGTTCCGGCAAGAATGACCGCGGCTCGGTGCTGGTGGTCGGCGGCGCACGCAAGACCCCGGGCGCGGCCCTGCTCGCCGGCGTCGCCGCCCTGCGCTCGGGGGCCGGCCGGCTGACTCTGGCCGTGGCCGAGTCCACCGCGGTACCGCTCGCCGTAGCCTTCCCGGAATCCGGGGTTGTCGGCCTGCCGGAAACCGCCCGGGGTTCGGTCAAAGGTTCCGCGGCCTCCCTGCTCGCGGACCAGTTCGACGCCGCGGACGCCGTGTTGATCGGGCCGGGACTGGACGACAAGGACGAGGCCCTGGCGTTGCTGAGGGGGCTGCTGCTGCCGGGACAGGGCAAGCCCAAGGACGGTCCCGCCGTCGTGCTCGACGCCTATGCCCTGGGTTGCCTGCCCGACCTGGCGGACGAGCTGAAGCCGTGGGCGGGCCGGCTGATCCTGACCCCCAACACCGCCGAAGGGGGTATTCTGCTGGGCCGGGACATTGAGGACCTGAAGCTGGACGTGCGAAAGATCGCCGACACCTACCAGGCAGTGGTGAGCTGCCAGGGCGTCATCGCCGAACCCGGCGGGGGCCTCTGGGAGATCACCACCGGCCACAGCGGTCTGGGCACCTCGGGCAGCGGCGACGTGCTGGCCGGCGCCATCGCTGGACTGCGCGGCCGCGGAACCACCAACGCGCAGGCCACCTGCTGGGGTTCGCACCTGCACGCAGCCGCCGGCGACCGGCTTGCCAGCCGGCTGGGAGGACTGGGCTACCTGGCACGCGAGCTCTGCGACGAGCTGCCGCCGCTGATGGTGGAACTGAGCAGCTGAGCCGGGTTCTGGACTAATCCTAAGCATGCTGATTATTCTGGAGGTGCAGGGCCGGGTATGTCCGGCCGCCGCAGCTTCAACAGTGAGGAGTACACGATGGGTCTGGGAGACAGCATCGAAAAGGGCGCCGACAACGCGATGAAAGACCTCGCCGGGAATGCGGATAAGTCCGACGACGGCAACACGCCGAACCCGGGCAATCCGCACGACGACGTCGAGGTGCATTCCTCGCTCAGCGAGGGCTCCAACGCGATGGAAAAAGAGCGCGAAGAGGACAAGAACTAGGGTCAGCCGGCGGCTGCCTCAGGGCAGCCACTGGCCCCGCTCCTGCAGGACTGCCTTGAGCAGGTCGGCACGGTCGGTGACGATCCCGTCGACGCCGAGGTTCAGCAGCCGGTGCATCTCGGCCGCTTCGTTGACGGTCCAGACATGGACGTGAAGGCCGTGGCGGTGCGCACGGCGAATCAATCCGGGCGTTACGACGGGTACGGCGCCGTAGCGGACCGGGACCTGCAGTGCGTGGACTCCGCGGAGAGCCCGCCGGGCCACCCGGCGTAGCAGCCCCGGCGGGAGCAACGGCCCCAGCAGCACGAAGAGTGCATTCGACGCCATCCCCGCGGAACTCGCCACGGGCCGGCTGAGCCGGCGCAGTACCGCGCGGCGCCGCCGGTCGGAGAAGCTGGCGACCAGGACACGGTCATGCAGTCCGTACCGCTCGATCGCCACCGCCAGCGTCTGCACCGAGTTCCAGTCCTTGACGTCCAGGTTGAGCCGGACCTCCGGGAACTCCTGCACCAGCTCCGCCAGCAACGGGATGGGTTCTGCACCGGCGATCCTCGCGCTGGCCACCGTCTCGGCGACCAGCTCCGAAATACGGCCCTCACCGTCCGTGACCCGGTCGAGCGTCTCATCGTGGAAGAGCAACAAGACGCCGTCGGCCGTGGTGTGCACGTCGGTTTCGAGGTAGCGGTAACCGAGGGCGACGGCGGCGCGGAACGCGGCCATGGAGTTTTCCCGACCCTCCAGGGAGAAACCGCGGTGTGCCATCGCCACCGGCGTGCGGGACGGGCCAACGGGGGCGAAAAAGGGGTGCGGGACGGTCACATTTGAAGCGTACCGGAAGGCTGCTCACCCGGCTCTGTGCAGCAGGATCTCCACCCCGTCGCTGCAATGCAGCAGCGTCCGGCCCCCGCCGTCGAGGTCTACCCAGACCGTGGTGTGGTCCGTCGTCAGCGCGTCCACGAAACCGGCGGCTTCATAGCCGGGCGCCAGACGCACCCGGACGCGGTCGCCCTGGCGCAGGGCTTGCCAGTGCGCGTCGGGCGCGACCCGGCGCAGCGGTTGCTCGTCAAAATGTCGGTTGCCGTTCCTGGCCATGATTGCCCCACCTTCAGTCACACGATCCTTTCGGTGCTGCCAGCCTAGGAGGCCCAGATGAACGCCAGTTGGCCGCCAGCTGGGAATCCCGTGTCCGCGGGGGCCTGGAGTGTTGCGCGGCTTTACCGGAGCGGGACGTCCAGGGCGGCGAGCTTGGCCTCCAGAACCTGGGCCACGCCGTCGTCGTCGAAATGCGGCGCCTGCTGTCCCGCCGCAAGGATCGCTTCCGGGTGCCCGCTGGCCATGGCGTAGCCCTGCCCGGCCCAGCGCAGCATCTCGATGTCGTTGGGCATGTCCCCAAATGCCACCACGTCCTGCGCCTGTACGCCCAGGGATGCTGCGTATTCAGCCAGGGTTACCGCCTTATTGACGCCGGGCAGGGACAGTTCCAGCAGCGCCAGGTTCGGGGCGGAGTGGGTAGCGGCAGCCAGGTGGGCGACGGCGGGTGCGACCTCCGCGAGGAAGTCGTCCGCGGTTCCTTCCCGCACGATCGCGAGGAATTTCACGACGGCATCACCCGCGCGGAGGGTTTCGTGCAGCGGCGCAGCCGTGACTTCAGCCAGCACCCCGCTGGAGCCGGTCCCCATGAAGCCTGGTTCCAGGTGGAAGCCGGTCAGCGTCTCGGCGGCGAAAAGGGCGGCCGGGCGTAGCCGCCGGATGATCCGGCGGACTTCCAAGACGGCGTCGAGTTCCAGGGCCCGGGCGGACACCAGCCGGTCCGCTTCCAAGTCCCAGACCACGGCTCCGTTGGAGCAGATCACGGTTCCGGTGTGGCCGAGCTGCTCTTGGAGCGGGTGTAGCCAGCGCGGCGGGCGGCCGGTGACGAAGACGACCTCCACTCCGGCGTCGCGGCAGGCATGGAAGGCGCGCACAGTCCGGGCGCTGATTCTGCCGTCGTGGCCGAGGATCGTACCGTCAATATCGCTTGCTACCAGCCGCATGCTGCCAGTCTACGTGGGGGGCGGGCCCGTTTCGGCGCGGCCGTGCCGGGTTTGAACGGCGCTCGACGACGCCGGTCAGTGACGCACGTTGGCGCCGGTCAGCGCCGTTCGTAGACGCCGGTCAGTGACGCGCGGGCCAGGACATGCGGACGGAGCCTCGCTTCAAACGCGGCCGGAGAAGCGCCGGCATCGAGGCCGGACTTTTCCACGTTCAGCGCGTGCACCGTGATGATGTAGTGATGCGGCCCGTGACCCTTGGGCGGTGCCGCACCCAGGTAGCCGACGGAGCCGCCGTCGTTCCGGAGCTGGAAGGCACCGGACGGCAGGCTGCGGCCGTCCCGGGAGCCGGCGCCGGCCGGCAGCGAGGTGACGTCCGCCGGGATGTCCAGCACCGCCCAGTGCCAGAAGCCGCCGGGGCCCGGAGCGTCCGGGTCAAACACCGTGACGGCGTAGCTCCGCGTGCCGGCGGGGGCGCCGGACCAGCTCAGCGGAGGGGATTCGTCCCTGGCTCCGGCTCCCGTCGCGGCGCCGCGCTGGGCAGCCGGAAGGACCCCGCCGTCATCGAGCGCGTCACTGCGGAGGGTAAACGTAGTTGCCATGACTTCCTCTCAGTTGGTGGCCGAGTCAGTTGCTGGTGGCGCCCGCACTTTCCGGATCCAGCTCCATCCGGTTCAACTCAGCCCGGGTGGGAGGATTCGCGCCGGCGCGGGAAACAGTGACGGCGGCGGCTGCGGCGGCGTGTGCCAGCAGTGTCCGAAGGCTCCCGGCGGACAGCCCCCGGAGGTCTTTCCGGTTTTGGGCCCCGTTCAGACCCAAATCGACAATGCCGGAGAGCAACGCTGCCATGAACGAATCGCCGGCACCGACGGTGTCGGCCACTTTCACCGGCGGGGTCGGCGCCTGCGCCTCGCCGGCAGCATTGATGGCCCATGGCCCGGTTGCTCCGCGGGTCACAACCACCATGGCGGGTCCTTCCGAGCCGCCGAGCGAGAGCCAGCGCCGGGCCGAGTCCAGCGGATCTTCGCCGGGGTACAGCCACTCCAGGTCCTCGTCAGAGGCCTTGACCACGTCAGCGAGGGTGACGAACTTTTCGGCCTGGCGGCGGGCCTGGCCGGCGTCGGCAATGATGCTCGGGCGGCAGTTGGGGTCGAAGCTGATGGTCATCGAAGGGTGGGCATGTTCGACGGCGGCGAGTACGTCCGCGGCACCCGGGGCCAGCATGGTGGCGATGGAGCCGGTGTGCAGCAGGGTGCTCCCCTGCAGCATGAACGGCAGCCGGGCGGCGAGACCCGGGAGCTCCCAGGCGAGGTCGAAGCGGTAGGTCGCGGCGCCGTCGTCGTCGATGGACGCGGCGGCCACCGAGGTCGGCAGCTCATCCGGTCCCAGCGGCAGCAGCACCGAACTCGACTTCAGGTGCGCCGCCACGGATTCACCGTACGCGTCCCTGCCGTAGCGGCCGATGAACTGCACCGGGTGGTCCAGCCGCGCCAGCCCGACGGCGACATTCAAAGGGCTGCCGCCGACGTGGGCCTGGGTTCCTGAGGGCCTCTGGACAACGTCTACCAGGGCTTCTCCGATGACTGTGAGCATGCCCATACTCTGCCAGAGAACGCGCCCGTGCGCTCCGCTGAGTTGCGGCCGGGCCGGCGGCAGCCGCGAATCAGGGTTGGGCGGTGTCCTGCTGGTAAACATCGGGGATCCCGTCCTGATCGGAGTCGCGCTTCTCCTCTTCCTCCGCGAGCCGGTACTGCCGGTTCCGGGTCTTGAGCACCGCCGTCGCCAGCAGTGCGGCGATGAACGAGGCGGCGAGGATGCCGACCTTGGCGTGGTCGTCATGGACGCTGCCTTGGCCGAAGCTGAGTTCGGCGACGAGCAGCGAAACCGTGAAACCGATGCCGGCCAGGACCGAGACGCCGAAGATATCGATCCACTTCAAGGAGCTGTCCAGCCGCGCCCTGGTCGCCTTCGTCAGCAGCCAGGTAGTGCCCAGGATGCCTGCTGGTTTGCCAAGCACCAGCGCGAAGATGACGCCCAGGGCCACCGGGTCCGTCAGCGCCGAGCCCAGGCCATCCCAGCCGCCCACGGCAACGCCGGCGGAGAAGAAGGCGAAGACCGGCACGGCAATGCCTGCCGAAATGGGGCGGAACCGGTGCTCGAAGATTTCCGAGAGCCCCGGTCCGGCCTCCGGCCCGCCGCTGGCCTGCGAACGGATCACCGGGATGGCCAGACCGAGCAGGACGCCGGCCACCGTCGCATGGATGCCGGAGGCGTGGACGAGTGCCCAGGTGGCAAGGCCGAGGGGCAGCAGGATCACCCAGGCGGCCGGTGCCTTGAGACCAAAGAACCGCCGGTAGCGGTGGGCCAGGTAGGTGTACAGGCCCAGGGGCAGCAGCGCCAGGATCAGGGGCAGGAACTGGATGTCGGCGGAGTAGAAGACGGCGATGATGGTGATGGCGATCAGGTCGTCCACCACGGCGAGCGTGAGTAGGAAGATCCGCAGCGCGCTGGGCAGGTGTGAGCCGATGATCGCGAGGACGGCGACGGCAAAGGCAATGTCCGTGGCCGTGGGGATTGCCCAGCCGCGCAGGGTCTCCGGGCTGCCGAAGTTGATCGCGGCGTAGATGACGGCCGGGACGATGACGCCGCCAACAGCGGCGGCGACCGGCACAATCGACTTGCTAAGCTCGCGCAGGTCCCCCGCGATGAACTCGCGTTTGAGTTCCAGGCCCACCAGGAAGAAGAAGATGGCGAGTAGCCCGTCGGCCGCCCAGGTGCCGAGGCTCAGGTTCAGGTGCCACGGCTCGTAGCCAACCTTGAAGTCGCGGAGCATGAAGTAACTTTCCGATGCCGGGGAGTTGGCCCAGATCAAGGCGATCACGGCGGCCGCCACGAGCAGGGCGCCGCCGACTGTTTCCTTGCGGAGAATCTCGCCAATGCGCAGGGACTCGGCGTAACTTCCCCGGCTGAAGACCGTGGCGCCGGGCTTCCCGGGTCGGGGCGCGGGCGGAGGGGTGTGGCTCATGCGGAAGTCCTAAGTTTTTGGGTCGACTGAACTATGCCGACCAGACTTCCCGGCGCACCTGTACCCAGTCTACTTGGCTACGGCAGCGTGCTGAATCGTTCGGCCCTCGATTTGGCGCCCTGGACGATGATTTGGTCATCCTCGTAGAGGACCGTCTGCGCGGTAGTGTGCCCCCAGGTGCCGCCCGGGCGTTTGACGGCGACGATGGTTACCCCGTATTTGTCGCGGATTCCGACGACGCCGAGTGGTCGGTCGCGGACAATTCCAGGCGGGCCGGTACGGATCATCACAAAATCATCTTCGAACTCCACGTAATCAAGAATGGCGCCAAGGACGAGGTGGGCAACGCGCTTGCCCATGTCGTGCTCGGGCCGGATCACATGTTCGACGCCGAGTTGCGCGAGGATTTCGGCGTGGGGCTCGCTGATCGCCTTCGCCCAGATCTGTGGACGCTGGAATTTGAGCAGCCGGGAAGTAGTCAGGATGCTGGCCTCAATGTCCGAGCCGATGCCCACCACTGCGCGGTCGAATTCGTGCACGGAAAGCTGGCGGAGCACTTCTTCCTTGGTTGAATCCGCCCGGACCACGTGGGTAAGGCGACCGTTGAAGGACTGGACGATGTCTTCACTGGCGTCCACCCCCAGTACCTCGGTCCCTTGGGCTTCAAGCTCGAGTGCGAGCGAACCACCGAAGCGTCCCAGGCCGATGACCACTACCGAGGACGCTTTGTCACTTGGGGTGGCCGAGCGGGTGGAGAAAATGTTCCTAGCCAATGAGCGGCCTTTCTTTCGGGAATTCATAAAGCAAAGGCCGTTCACGCAGGGCCAGCGCGGCCCCGAGGGTCACCGGTCCCAGCCTGCCGATGAACATCAGCAGGATCAGGACGAGTTGCCCGGCCGGCGGCATGGCAGCCGTGATGCCGGTGGACAGACCCACCGTTGCGAAGGCCGAAATGACCTCGAAGAGGATGCGCTCCTGGCCGAAGTCGGTGATGAGCATGAGGAACATGGATGACCCCACCACGAGGGCAATGGCGAGGAGCACCACGGTGATGGCCTGACGGTGAACGGCGCGGGAGAGCCGTTTGCCGAAGATGTTGACAGCCGTACCGCCCTGGAGTTCCGTGCTGAGGATAAAGAAAAGCACTGCGAACGTGGTGATCTTCAAACCCCCGGCAGTTCCGGCCGGGCCGCCGCCGATGAACATCAGAATGTCCATGCCGAGCCAGGACACCGGGTGCATCTGGGAGATGTCGACGCTGTTGAAGCCGGCAGTGCGGGTGATAGCAGACTGAAAGAGGCCGGCGAGGACCCGGTCGGCGGGCGGCAGCGCCCCGAGGGTGGCCGGGTTGGTCCACTCCACAGCAGTCAGGAAGACGGTTCCGCCGATGAGCAGGACCGCCGATCCGGCCAGGACCAGTTTGGTGTTCATGCTCCAAAGGACGGGTCGCCGATACTGCCGTCCCAGTTCGAAGAGCACCGGGAACCCGAGACCGCCGATGATGACCGCTGCCGCTATCGGCAGGCACACCCAGGGATCACCTACGAAGCCCATGAGATTGTCCGAATGGAGGGCGAAGCCGGCGTTGTTGAACGCTGAGACCGCGTGAAAGACGCCGTGCCAGACGGCTTCCCCGGGCGGATAGCTGTAGCGGACCATGAACCGCGCCGCCAGTGTCAGAGCCAGGACTGATTCGACCACGACGCTGATACCCAGGACCCCCAGGAGCAACCGCCGTACGTCACCGAAGCCGGTGCTCTTAGTTTCCGCGGCGGCGGACAACCGGGACTTGAGACCCAGCCGCCGCGCCGTCAGGACCCCCAGCAGGGTGCCAAACGACATTACGCCGAAACCGCCGATCTGGATCAGCACCAGGATGACTACTTGACCGAAGCCGCTCCAGAAGACCGGCGTATCCACGGTGCTCAGGCCCGTAACGCAGACGGCCGACGTCGCCGTGAACAGCGCCTCCAGGAAGGCGGCGCCACCTACGCCTGCTTTGGCCAACGGCAGGGAGAGCAGGCCGGTACCTGCAGCAACGGCTCCGACAAACCCGAGAACGATCACTTGGGCGGGATGGCGCGGCGCGAAAGCGCGGACGAACTTCATGAAGCCCGCGATGAAGGCGCGCAGCACCGCGGGAACTTCCACATGCATGGGGCCACGCTATCACCGGGACCGAGCGGGCGTTCCCGCCCGCTCAGCCCAGCAGCTGCTGGACCAGTTCCCTGCACTTCCGGTAGGCGGCCGCTTTCGGGTCGATGAGGGAGAAGTGGTCACCGGGGACCCTGAGGAACTGGACCGGGGCGCCACCCGTTCTTGCAGCGGCCGAATAGGCCTCGGATTGACTCATCGGCACGGTGTCGTCCTCCGTGCTGTGCACGGCATAGACCGGGGTGCGCAGCGGCACCGCGGTCATCGGATCCGCGTATTTATGCCGTTTGGGGTATCTTTCGGACGATCCACCGAGGAAGTTGCTGACGGCGCCGTTGCTGAGGTTAAGTTTCTCAGCTTCGGCCAGGTTCAGCAGCCCGGACTGACTGACAACACCGGCAAGGTGCACCGCGCCGCCGTCGTTCTTGCACTGCAGCTGGCGGTCTGCGTCCGGAATCCGCAGCTGGCCCAGACGGCTCCTGCCGGCCGCCCAAACGGCGAGGTGGCCGCCGGCGGAGTGGCCGAGGGCCACGACACGGTCCAGATCGAGGCCGTGCTCGGTGGCTGCGTCCCGGAGTTTGTCGATCCCGGCCAGCACGTCGTCGAACGTATGCGGCCAGCCGCCACCGTTGCCTGCCCGGCGGTATTCGAGGTTCCACGCGGCCATGCCATGCGCTGCGAGGTCCTTGGCCAGGGGTTCGCCCAGCTCGGCGCCGTACTGCGAGCGCCAGTAGCCGCCGTGGATGACCACCACCACGCCCTTGGGCGCAGCCCCGTCCGGCAGGAAAAGTTCCGCCCACTGGCTGGGGTCGTTTCCGTAGTGATACTTCTGCCGCTTCACTGTGTCCTCCTGGGGGCCAGGTGAACCAGCGGTGACTGCCCCCATGTCACTGCCGCTGCGTACCCGGGCCAAGCCCGACGCCGCAAATCCGCCATGAGCAGAGCCTACCTTGGGCCCGTGCCGGGTGGCGGAAGGTGCACAGTCTTCGGCGCCCCGGTGCCGACGGGCTGAGGTCCGCTGTCTGTGCTGCGCCGTAAGCTGGGCGTATGGCTAGCAACTGGGAGCGCCTGGACCCCGCGCTGCGCGAATCGGTGCAGGACAACGTGGAACTCTACGAACGCGTCCGCCCTGCCTTGAAATTGGTCACCCGTGAGGTGCTGCTGACTCTGCGGGCCATGCTCAAGGGCACAGAGGTGACGCCGCTTTTTGTTACCGGCCGGACCAAGACCGTCGAGTCTTTCCGGGAGAAGATCTCCCGGATTGAGGAACCGCTCGAACCAGGCGGGCCGCCGGTGCTGAAATTCCCGGACCCGTTCCGCACCCTCAATGACATGGTCGGGATCCGCGTCATCACCAAACTTCCGGCCGAGAACGCCGTCGTGGCCAACCTGATCAAGCGCCAGCGCCAGCTCTTCGACTGCCGCGGCGACCGTGAAAAGGACATCGGGTCCATCGAGTCCGGCACCTACGGGTACTCGAGCCGGCACCTGATCCTCCGGACCATCCAGAACGAGGCCGTCAAGGACTACCAGCAGGTCTTCAACCCGGAGGCGCAGGCGAACGGCAGCTACTTCTTTGAGTGCCAGATCCGGACCGTCTTTGCGCACGCCTGGAGCGAGATCGAGCACGACATCCGCTTCAAGGCCGAGGATCCCCGCGCCTGGACCCCGCAGTTCGACCGCCAGTTCACTGCCACGGCGGCCATGCTGGAAACCGTCGAAAGCGCGTTCGCCGACCTGCACGAACGCTATGAGGAGGTCCGCGGCTACTGGGACATGGACGGGGAGGGCGCCGCGCAGCTCACGCCGAATCGGATCCGCGACGTCTGGCGCACGCTGCTGCCGCACGTGGATCGGAAGGTCGACGACGACTGGGGCTGGGCCGCCGAACTCATGGCAGCGCACGGCCTGAACCAGACGGTGCAGCTCGCCGGCCTGCTCAGCGCCAACCGGATCACTGAGGTCCGTAAGGCCCTGGACCACCGCTACTCCCCCGGACCGGACCGGCTGTTGGATGACCTGTTGCTGTGGCAGTACGGCACCGCCCATATCGAGCTGACGGCCGAACCGGCCGACGCGGTCCCGCACCCCCGGCGGGACAGCCTGCTGCGCCGGCTCAAGCAGATCGAGCGCTACCGGCTGACCCAGCTGTAGGCTTTCGGGCTCCTACAGGCGCGTCGGGTCACTGCGCTGCGCCGAGGAACTTCGCCACGTAACTCCGCTGTCCGGGAGTTTCCACCGCACCGCGCCGGTAATTCTGCCGCACAAAAGCGACTGCGTCGCCGGGCGGAACGCCGTCCAGAACTGCGATGCAGGCCAGGGCGGTACCGGTCCGGCCCCGTCCGCCCCAGCAGGCAACCTCCACCCGCTCTGTTGCGGAGCGCCGCCACGCCTCTTCGAAGGCGTCCAGCGCATCGTGGTCGTCAGCGGGTAGGTGCAGGTCGCGCCAACGGACCCAGCGCGACTCCCATCTTGTCGGCTTCGGCTGCCTGCCCAGCAGATACAGCGCGAACTCCGGCTCGGGGCCGGACGGGAACGGCGCCAGGAGTCCCCGGCCGCGGATAAGCCGGCCGGAAGGAAGACTGAGCACGCCCGGCCGGCCCGGCTGCCACGTCTGCGCCACAGTCTTGAGCGTAGCCCCCGCGCCCGGATCACGCACCGGCTGCGTTCCCGCCCGGTTACGCCCCCGGGGCCCGGGCAGGACACAAGCCAAAACCGGCCCAAACAGCGGATAATTTCGTGTCCGGGCACGAGTAACTGGGCAGGAACGCGCCGTCGGGGGCTGTATGGCTCTGGTGGCAAACGAACCGGGTCTCTAGAGTGGCCCGGAAACCCGAACTGTTCTGAAAGGAGCCACCGATGTCATTTCAGGCATACCTCGACACCATCGAGGACAAGACCGGGCTCACTCCCCGTCAGCTCTTCGAACTCGCGCGGCAGAAAGGCTTCGTGGACGCGTCCGTGCAGGCCGGCGAGATCCTCGAGTGGCTGAAAGCCGATTACGGGCTGGGACGCGGCCACGGCATGGCACTGGTTCACGTCATCAAGCAAGGGCCGGGGATCAGCAGCAAGCATGTCGGGACTACCGGGGCCCACAGCGATGAGTCCAAAACCCTCTGGCTGGACGGCAAGGCCTCCAAGCCCGGCCCCTAGTGGCGGCGCCCACGGTGTCCCACCAGTGGCGACCGCGGGTGTCCTCCTAGTGGCCGGCGCCGAGCTTTCCGCCGAGCCGTTCCCGCATCAGGACGCTGGCATCGTTGAGGCCGACCACCAACACGTCCTTCCCGTGGTTGCGGTACTTCTCGGTAATCGCGTCCAGTGCGGCAATCGTGGATGCGTCCCAGAGGTGGCTGGCGTGCAGATCGATGACGACATGCTCCGGGTCCAAGGCGTATTCGAACTGGGTGTAAAGGTCGTTGGAGGAAGCGAAAAACAGCTCCCCGTTCACGACGTAAGTGGCCGTTTCATGGCCGCCTGTTGTTGTGACGGAGCGTTCGACACTCACGAAGTGGGCGACGCGGCGGGCGAACATCACCATCGCGACGAGAACGCCGACACCGACGCCGATGGCCAGGTTGTGCGTTGCGACGGTGACAACCACGGTGGCCACCATGACGCCGGTTTCGCTCTTGGGCATCAGTTTCAGGGTGCGCGGGTGGATGCTGTGCCAGTCGAAGGTGGCCACCGAAACGAAGATCATCACCGAGACCAGAGCGGCCATCGGAATCAGCGAGACGATACCGCCCAGGGCCACGACCAGGATCAGCAGGAAGACGCCGGCGAGGAAGGTGGAGATGCGGGTGCGGGCCCCGGAAGCCTTCACGTTGATCATGGTCTGGCCGATCATCGCGCAGCCGCCCATGCCGCCGAAGAATCCGGTGACCACGTTCGCAACCCCCTGGCCCCAGGCCTCGCGGCTCTTGTGCGAGCGCGTGTCGGTAATGTCATCGACGAGTTTGGCCGTCATGAGCGACTCCAGCAGCCCCACGAAGGCCATGGCGAGAGCGAACGGGAAGATCACCTGCAGCGTCTCCAGGTTCAACGGAACATTCGGGAAGAACAGCACCGGCAGGGAATCGGGCAGTTCGCCCTTGTCACCGACGGTAGGGACAGCGACGGCGGCAAGCACGGTAATCAGCGTCAGGACCACGATCGCCACCAGCGGGGCGGGGACGGCCTTCGTCAGTTTCGGCAGTCCGAAGACGATGACCAGGCCCAGCGCGGTGAGCGGATAAACCAGCCACGGGACACCGATCAGCTCGGGGACCTGGGACAGAAAGATCAGGATGGCCAGGGCGTTCACGAAGCCCACCATCACTGAGCGCGGGATGAAGCGCATCAGCTTGGCTACCCCGGAGAGCCCCAGGATGACCTGGAAGATACCGGCAAGGATCACGGCGGCGACAAGGTAGTCGAGCCCGTGGGACTTCACCAGCGGGGCGATGACCAGGGCGACGGCCCCGGTGGCGGCGGAGATCATCGCGGGCCGGCCGCCGACGATGGAGATGGTGACGGCCATGGTGAAGGAGGCGAAGAGGCCGATCCGGGGATCGACGCCGGCGATGATGGAGAACGCGATCGCTTCCGGAATCAGCGCCAGGGCGACGACGAGCCCGCCGAGGATCTCGGTCTTCAGCCGCCGCGGCGACTTCAAGGTCCCGCGCACAGACTGCAGTTGTTCAGGCGTGAACGCGGGGGCGCCCACGGCAGCTTTGACGGCCAATTCTGGCTCCGTTCAAGGTCAAGAAGACGCAGTAAGGCGCTCTCGTCTTCAAAGAATGGGGGCGCAGCTTCGCGCCGGAAGGTAGCGGGACTGCCCTTGGCTGTCTCACCGCTCACGGCCACTCTACCCTAACGTGATGGTAGAGTTTCAACCGACGACGGAAGGGGCCGCTTGAACTCGACGGGCCGCAGCTCCATGCACATTGGCGAACTGGCAGAACGCACCGGACTTTCCCTGCGCACCATTCGGCACTATGACGACGTCGGGCTGCTGCCAGCCACTGCCCGGACTGACGGAGGCTTCCGGGTCTACTCCGAGGCCGACGCCGCGCGCCTGATGCTGATCAAACAAATGAAACCGCTTGGTTTTTCCCTTGAGGAGATGGCGGAAATCCTGAGTCTGCTCAACGCAGGCGGAGTCGCGGAACGGGCTGGCGCCGTTGCCGGAGCCTCCGCCGCCGGGCCAGCCGCGGCCCGACTGGTGGAGTTCCTTGAGCGGGCTGAGCACCAGCGCACAAAGATGGCACGCAACCTCGAGCAAGCGGACGAATTCATCGCCATGCTGGGCCGGCAGACTTCCTGACACCTACAGGGCAGAGGGGCTGACGGGCATAAATCTGACATACTCGCCCGTCCGTTGGTCACAAAGTGGCCGGGGTGCGCGCGCCAGTGGCACCATGCTTGGATGCTTGAGGCAACCAAATCCCCAGAGTCCCGCAACGATGCTGACACGCCCGCCAACCCGGCCCTCGCCGCCGAGGCGAAGGTCGCCCGCATTGCGGTCACGGTTTTCCCGCTCCTCGTGGTGGTTGCCGGCGTCGCCGGCTTCCTGCTGCCAGGCGCCTTCAAACCGCTCGCACCCAGCGTGCCGTATCTGCTGGGCGTCATCATGTTCTGCATGGGCCTGACCCTGACCCCGCCGGATTTCGCGTCCGTCGCGAAGCGCCCCTGGGCCGTGGTCCTGGGCATCGTCGCGCACTACGTCATCATGCCCGGCGCCGGCTGGCTGATCGCGCAGGCGCTGCACCTTGAGCCGGAACTCGCCGTCGGTCTCATCCTGGTGGGCTGCGCACCGTCCGGCACGGCATCGAATGTGATGGCCTTCCTCGCCAAGGGGGATGTGGCCCTCTCGGTGGCCGTCGCCTCCGTCTCCACCCTGATCGCCCCGATCGTCACGCCGCTGCTGGTGCTGTTCCTGGCCGGGTCCTATCTGCAGATCGACGCGGCCGGCATGGTGCTGGACATCGTCAAGACCGTGCTGCTGCCGGTCATCGCCGGCCTGCTGGCCCGGTTGTTCCTCAAGAAGGTCGTCGCGAAGGTGCTCCCGGTCCTGCCGTGGGCCTCCGCCGTCGTGATCTCGCTGATCGTGGCCATCGTGGTGGCTGGCAGTGCCAACAAGATCGTGGCCGCGGGCGGGATCGTGTTCCTCGCCGTGGTGCTGCACAACGGCTTCGGCCTGGGCCTCGGCTACCTCGCCGGCAAACTCGGACGCCTGGATGACAAGGCCCGCCGCGCGCTGGCCTTCGAGGTGGGAATGCAGAACTCCGGCCTGGCAGCAACGCTGGCCACCGCGCATTTCAGCCCGCTGGCCGCGCTGCCCTCCGCCGTATTCTCACTCTGGCACAACATCTCCGGCGCCATCGTGGCCGCCTGGCTGGCCCGCCGCCCCCTGCGCGACGCCTAGCGCGCCCGGGTCTGAGGGCTGTGCCGGCCTCGACACCCTCGGGGGGCGCCGATAGGTTGTTGAAGGAACTAAACGACCCCGCAGTCCCGGAACCGGAGGCACGAATGGCCGAACGAGTTGTCGCAGATCTCATCGTGGACCGCCTGAAAGCATGGGGCGTGGACCGCGTCTTTGGCTACAGCGGCGACGGCATCAACGGCTTCATGGGTGCGTTGCGCCGGGCGAGTGCGGACATCGAGTTCGTCCAGGCGCGGCACGAGGAGACGGCTGCCTTCATGGCCGTGGGGCACGCCAAATACACCGGCGGGGTCGGTGTCGTGACCTCCACGCAGGGCCCCGGCGCGGTTCATCTGCTCAACGGCCTCTACGACGCCAAGCTCGACGGCGTGCCCGTGGTCGCAATCGTGGGGCAGCAGGCGCGCAGCGTGCTGGGCTCGGCCTACATGCAGGAAATCGACCTGGCGACACTGTTCAAGGATGTCGCCGCCCAGTTCTCCCAGCTGGTCAGCACCCCGGAGCAGCTCCCCATGGTCCTGGACCGTGCTTTCCGGACCGCCCTCGCCACCCGTTCCCCCTGCGTGGTGTTCGTACCGCACGACATTCAGTCGGCCCCCGCCCCGGAACTGGAGCAAGAGCACGGCATCGTCGTCACCGCGCCGCGCTGGGGGTCTGCAGCGGCAGTCCCGCGCGACGAGGACCTGGACGCCGCCGCGGAGATCCTCGACACGGGTGAAAAGGTGGCGCTGCTGGTGGGCCAGGGGGCCCGGCACGCCCAGGACGAGATCGTAGCCATTGCCGAGAAGCTCGGCGCCGGAATCGCCACCAGTTTGCTAGGCAAACCGTACGTTGACGAGTCGCTGCCGTTCGCCGTCGGAACCATGGGACACCTGGGCAGCACCGCGAGCGCACACCTGCTGGGCAACTGCGACACCCTGCTCATCATCGGCTCGAACGATCCCTGGACCGAGTTCTACCCGCCGCCCGGCGCAGCCCGCGCCGTTCAGATCGACCTCGACGAGCGCAAGATCGGCAACCGCTATCCGGTGGAGGCAGGCCTGCCCGGCGACGCCGCCCGGGTGATCACCGCGCTGATGGGGAGGCTCCGGCAGCGGGACCCGGGACCATGGCGGGCGGAAGTAGAAGAGAAAGTCCGCAACTGGCACCGGCTCCGCGGTGAGCGGGCGGCAGTTCCGGCCCGCCCGGTCAATCCGGAACGCGTAGTCCAGGAGCTGAACGGCCGGCTCCCGGACAACGCCATGGTCAGCGTCGACGTCGGCAGTTGCGTGTACTGGTATGCCCGGCAGCTGATGCTTCCGCGGGGTGTGCCCGCGCACCTGTCCGGAACCTTGGCGAGTATGGGCTGCTCCATTCCTTACGGGCTGGCGGCGAAGCTCGCCAACCCGGACCGACCGCTGGTGGCTCTCGCCGGGGATGGCGCCATGCAGATGGCCGGCGTCGCGGAACTAATCACCGTCGCCCACCGCTGGCGGGACTGGGAAGATCCGCGCTTCATCGTCTGCGTGTTCAACAACCGCGACCTGGCCGAGGTGAGCTGGGAACAACGTGAGACCGAGAGCGAGCCGAGGTTCCGGGACAGCCAGGAGCTGCCGGACTTTCCGTTCGCAGGCTACCGGGAGCTGCTCGGCCTGACCGGCATCAGGGTCGAAGATCCGGACCAGCTCGCCGGCGCCTGGGAGCGTGCGTTTGCGGCGGACCGGCCGGTGGTGATTGAGGTGATGACCGATCCGGATGTACCGCTGCTGCCGCCATTCCCTGCGGGGGCCGAGAAGGCCGAAAACATGCGGACGGCCCTCTCCGCGGAAGGCGAGGAAGGCGAAGCAGGATCCCGGTTGCTGGACACCTATACCGGCCAGGAGGAGGCGCCGTAAGGCTGCTCGTCAGCCGACGCTGGCCGCCTCATCCAGGGTCCGGCCCTCGAAGTGCTCCAACAGTTCCCGCATGGCTTCGACCCCCTGGGTGAAGGTGGCCGAACTGCGCCATTGCTCGATCTGCTCGAGTGATTCCCATGGGCCGGTGCTGATGAACCGGTTCCTGACGTCCCGGTCGTGCATCAGCACCGCCCTGGCCCCGGGATAATCTTCCTCGGTCTTCCTCGCCAGGTCCCGCCAGGCCTGCACGAAATCATTCTCGCGGCCGGGGTGGACCAGCCAGATCCCAAGCGTATAGACAGCCATGGCACAGCCTCCATTTTCCGTACGGGGTTGATACAGCCGAGTATCTGCCGCCGCTACGGGACAGGGTAGGGCCGGACTGCCCGGGGACAGGTCAGCGGCCCGGGGGTCCGCTAACCAGCCCTGGGCAGCTAGCCGATCAGGGCCAGGACAGCTCCGGCTGTGACCACTCCCCCGGCGAGGGCGCGGACGTCCCTCACGGTTCCGGCCCGGTGCGCGCTCACCTGGGTTTCCATCTTCATCGCTTCAAGCACCACGACGGGATCCCCGGCCGCCACCTCGGCGCCCGGCTCGACCAGCCACTTCACCACGGTCCCCGCCATGGCGGCCCGCAGTTCCCCCGGGTCAACCGAAGCAGATCCGCCGCCTTCGGAGGTACCGGCGTCGACCCCGGCACCGAGATTCCCCTGGACCGAAACTCCGCCGGGCAGTAACCGTCCGGCCGCAGCCCAGCCGTCCAGCAGCCCTGCCGGCAGCCCGACGGCGAGCCGCCTGCCGTCCACCTCGACCGTGATGGTGCGGCGTTCGCCGTCGGGCGCTGTGGTGTTGTAGCCCGGGTCAACCGGGATGTTGTCGGCGAAGTCGGTCTCGATCCAGCGGGTATGGACGCCCAGCGCCGCCTCCGAGGTGAAATCCGGTGACTCCAGCACGGCGCGGTGGAAGGGCAGAACGGTGGCCACCCCGGTAATTCTGAATTCGGCGAGGGCGCGGCGGGCGCGCCGCAGGGCCTGCTGCCGGTCCGCGCCGGTGATGATGAGCTTCGCGAGCAGTGAGTCGAACTGCGGCGGGACGAGCGAGCCGGAGCGCACCCCGGAGTCGAGCCGGACTCCCGGGCCGGTCGGACCCGCGAACTCGGTGATGGTGCCGGGCGAAGGCAAGAAGCCGCGGCCTACGTCTTCGGCGTTGAGCCGGAATTCAAAGGAGTGCCCGCGGGGTGCCGGGTCAGCGGTAAAGCGCAGGGGCTCCCCCGCGGCGATGCGGAATTGCTCCTGGACCAGGTCGATGCCGGTGGTTTCCTCGGTGATCGGGTGCTCCACCTGCAACCGGGTGTTGACTTCGAGGAAGGCGACCGTGCCGTCGGCCGCGACCAGGAATTCCACCGTGCCGGCGCCGGAGTAGCCGGCCTCCCGGCAGACGGCTTTGGCGGCGTCGTAGATCTGCTGCGTCTGCAAAGCGGACAGGAACGGCGCGGGCGCCTCCTCCACGAGCTTCTGGTGCCGGCGTTGCAGCGAGCAGTCGCGGGTTCCGACGACGACGACGTTTCCGTGCGTGTCCGCGAGGACCTGGGCCTCCACGTGCCGAGGTCTGTCCAGGTAGCGCTCCACGAAGCATTCGCCACGGCCAAAGGCGGCAACGGCTTCGCGGACCGCGGAGTCGAACGCTTCCTCGATCTCGTCGAGGCTTCGGACCACTTTGAGGCCGCGCCCGCCGCCGCCGAAGGCTGCCTTGATCGCCATCGGCAGCCCGTGCTTATCGGCGAAGGTGCGGCCATCGGCGGCGGACCCGACCGGGCCGTCGCTGCCGGCCACCAACGGAGCGCCGGCGCGGACTGCGGCTTCACGGGCGGTGATCTTGTTGCCCAGCAGCCGGATGGCGTCGGGGGCGGGCCCGATCCAGGTCAGTCCGGCGTCCAGGACCGCCTGCGCGAAGTCGGCGTTCTCGGACAGGAACCCATACCCGGGGTGGACCGCGTCCGCACCGGATTCGGCGGCGACGGCCAGCAGCTTCGGGATGCTCAGGTAAGTGTCCGCCGGTGAATTGCCGTCCAGGGCGTAAGCCTCGTCCGCGGCTAAGACGTGCATCGCGTCGGCATCGATGTCGGCGTACACCGCCACCGACGCCAGCTCGGCGTCGCCACAGGCCCGGGCTATCCGGACGGCGATTTCGCCGCGGTTGGCGATCAGGACCTTGCGCATCAATTGCTCACTTCTTCTTGGGCCGGGGTGGTGGGGGGATCTGGTCGCTGGGGGCGTGGTCCGCCCAGCGGAAGCGGATTCTGCCGCCAATCGGGATCTGCGCGGCGCGATCCAGTTGGACATCGACGACGACCGCGATTACGGGATACCCGCCGGTGATCGGGTGGTCGGCGAGGAAGAGCACCGGCAGCCCTTCGGGCGGGATCTGCAGCGCGCCGGCGACGGTCCCTTCGCTGGCGAGTTCTCCTTCCCGGGTGCGTTGCAGCGCCGTTCCGTCCAGCCGCATGCCCACCCGGTTGGACTGCGGCTTTACCTGCCATTCCTGGCTGGTGAGGGACTCCAGGGCGGCCGGGTCGAACCAGTCAGCGCGCGGGCCGGGCACGACGTCGAGCACCGTCACGCCGGTGCCGGGGAACTCGGGCTGCAGTTCCGGATCTCCGACGACGCCGGATTCGGCCCCGCCGCCGGCGGTCAGGAGCTGCCCCGCGGCCAGCGGCGCCGGGCCGATCCCGGACATAGTGTCGGTGGAGCGGCTGCCGAGGACCGGAGCGGTGTCGACGCCCCCGCGGACCGCCAGGTAGCTGCGGAAGCCGCTCTTCGGTGCGCCGACGCTCAGCGTTTCGCCGTCGAGCAGGGCGAACGGGGTGGCCATCGCAGGGTGGCGGCGGACGGGTTCAGCGTCCGGACCGGCCGGGGCGGTGACGGTCAGCTCCGACGGCGCCCCGGCCACGGCGAGGACCTGGTCACCGGCAGCACGGACCGTGAGTCCGCCGGCGACCGTCTCGATCGCGGCTGCCGACGGCGCGTTTCCGACCAGGCGGTTGGCGCGCCGCAGCGAGGCCCGGTCCAGCGCGCCGGCGGCGGAAACACCGAGGCCTGAGTGGCCGGGCCGTCCGAGGTCCTGGATCAGGCTCTGCAGCCCGGGCGAGACGATCCGGAGCCCGGAGGTGCCTCCCGACGCGGACAATGCGGGCTGTGGTGGTGATGCCGGTGCCGGGTCCGATTGTGATGCCGGTGCGGGGTCCGATTGTGGTGCACGTGCCGGTGCGAGCGCCGGGTCCGGTGCCAGCGAGACCGACTCGCGGACCGGCCGGAACTGGACCCGCTGCCCGGGAACGGCGAGGGCGGGCTGTTCACGGTCCAGGTCCCACATCCGTGCCCGGGTGTGGCCGATCAGCTGCCAGCCGCCCGGGGAACGGCGCGGATACACGGCAGAGTAGTTGCCGGCCAGCGCGACCGAACCTGCGGGCACGGCGGTGCGGGGCGAACTGCGCCTCGGAACGTTCAATGCTTCGTTTTCCCCCACCATGTAGCCGAAGCCTGGAGCGAAACCGGCAAAGGCAACGGTCCAGAGCTGGCCCGAGTGTGCGGCGATCACGCCCTCGATTCCCAAACCGGTCAGCTCCGCCACTTCGGCGAGGTCCTCGCCGTCGTACACGGCGTCAATGACCACGAGACCGCCGTCGTGCCGCACCGGCGCGGCGAGGTCCAGCTGCGGCAGCTGGGCGGCGATCCGGCGGGCAGCTGCCGGCGAGTCGGCCGTGACCAGAACCGTTTCGGCAGCCGCCAGCACATCCAGCTGGCCAGGCAGCGGCTGCTCAAGGAGCAGTGCCTGCAGTGCCATCACATCCTGCGTGCCGCCAAGTTCGGCGAGCACCGCGCGGGTGCCCACCGCCCGCACCGACTGCACTCTTGGAACGGCTGCCTGCCGTACTGCGTCCGTGTCCATTGCTGCCTCCATGATTGCCGTCACCTCCTGCGTCCGCGCCGCTCAGGCGCGGGCGTCCTGCAGCAGCCGCTCTTCTTCCGCGGTCTGCGGGTTACGGCCGATGGCCAGGCCCACGACCGTCACCACGGCGGACAGTGCGAGGTAGCCGGCGATCAGGTACCAGTTGCCGGTGGCTGCGAACAGGGCCGTGAAGACGAGGGGGGCGATGGCGCCGCCGATCACGCCGGCAAGGGTGTACGCCAGCGAGCTGCCGGCGTAGCGCAGCCGGGCGGGGAACTGCTCGGTGATGAAGGCGGCCTGCGGGCCGTACATGAACGCGTGCAGGGCCAGGCCAATCACGACGCCGATGGTGAGCAACAGCACCGATTTGCCCTGGATCATCAGGAAGAACACCGGAATGTAGACTGCGGTGCCGGCCGCGGCGATGCCGTAGACGAGCCGGCGGTTGAAGCGGTCCGTGAGTGCCCCGGCGGCCGGGATCAGCGCCAGCTGGAAGGCCGAACCGATCAGGATCGCGCCTAGGACGTTTCCGGTGGTCATGCCCAGCTGCCTGGTGGCGTAGAGGGCCACAAAGACGGTGAAGAGGGAGTAGAGCACGTCCGGGCAGATGCGGGACAGGGCGGCCGCGACCAGCGCACGGGGTTCTCTGGTAAAGACCTCTTTAATGGGCGCCTTGGGGGCCTCGCCGTGGGCCTGGATGGCCTTGAAGACCGGGGTTTCCTCGAGCTTGAGCCGGATCAGCAGGCCGAAGACCACCAGCAGGGCGGAGGACAGGAAGGCCACCCGCCAGCCCCAGGACAGAAACGCTTCGTTGCTCAGGGTCGCGGCGAGCAGTGCCAGCACGCCGTTGGCCATCAGGTTGCCGGCCGGCGGGCCGATCTGTGCGGCCGAGGACCAGAATCCGCGCTTACGGGCGTCCCCGAATTCACTGGAGAGCAGGACAGCCCCGCCCCATTCCCCGCCGACGCCGATGCCCTGGGCGAGGCGCAGCAGCACCAGGATCGCCGGGGCCGCGACGCCGATCGCTGAGTAGTCAGGCAGCACCCCGATGAGCACGGTGGCCACGCCGATCAGCATCAGGGTGACGACCAGGACGTGCTTGCGGCCGATCTTGTCACCCAGCCGGCCGAAGATCACGCCGCCGATCGGGCGGGCGAGATAGCCGACGGCGAAGGTGGAGAAGGACAGCAGCAGGCCGACCAGTTCGTCGCCCGTTGGGAAGAAGATCTTGGGGAAGATCAGCGCGGAGGCGACAGAGTAGATGGCGAAGTCGTAGTACTCCAGGGAGGTGCCGGTCAGGCTGGCGATGTAGGCCTTGAGGGCGCCCGGTGGCAGCTTCCTCTTGCCGGCCGCCGGAGCGGTCTGGTGCGGTGCGGTCATGATGTTCCTTTGAGTGGCGGGTGCTGCCTGCTGGGTGGGTGTGGCGGAGTCCGCCGCGCGCCTGGATACGGTGGCGCGCGGGGACGAACGGTGTCTGAGCGGGGTGCTGTTGCGCTTATACGAAGGGTGCGGTGCTGATGCCGGCGGCGTTGAGCGCTTCACGGACGGCGGCTGCCATGGCGACCGCTCCCGGGGAGTCGCCGTGGACGCAGATGCTTTCGGCGTGGATTTTAAGGATGGAACCGTCAATCGTGCGGACGGCGGAGTCTGCAGCCATCCGGAGGACATGCTCGGTGACTTCTTTGTGGTCGTGCAGGACGGCCCCGGCGCGGGTGCGCGAAACGAGGGTTCCGTCGGGATTGTAGGCCCGGTCGGCGAAAGCCTCGGTGACAGCACGCAACCCGGCTGACTCGGCCAGACGGAGCACCTCGGAGCCGGGCAGACCCAGGATCGGCAGGTCCGGGTCCACCGACTTCACGGCGTCGACGACGGCCTTCGCCTGCGCGGTGTGCGCCACGATGGCGTTGTAGAGGCCGCCGTGCGGCTTGACGTAGGTGACCTTGCCGCCTTCCGCGGCCGCCAGAGCCTGCAGCGCGCCGATCTGGTAGACGACATCGTCTGCCAGTTCGGCCGGGTCGATGTCCAGGAACCGCCGCCCGAAGCCGGCAAGGTCGCGGTAGCCGACATGGGCGCCGATCCGAACGCCGGCGGCGACCGCCTCGCGGCAGGTCTGCCGGATCACGCTGGGGTCGCCGGCGTGGAATCCGCAGGCCACGTTTGCACTCGAGACGGAGCGAAACATGGCACTGTCGTCGCCGAGGCTCCAGCGTCCGTAGGATTCGCCGACGTCACTGTTCAAGTCGATGCTGTTTGGTCCGGTGCTTGCCATTGTGATCCTCGTCTCAGTTCGCCCCTCTCCAAGGATGCACTATCCCGTCGGATTGTTCAACAATCCGACGATTCTTTCTGGGAGCAATCGTGTACATTCGGCAGTATGACGATTTCCGACGCCGGCCCCCCGGGTCCTTGCGGCCGCTGCGCGCCTGCGCGTCGCCGTCCCGTCGGTCGCCGACCGGGTGGCGGCCGAACTCCGGCTGCAGCTGGCCGACGGGGTCCTTCTGCCCGGCGCGCGGCTGACGGAGTCGACCATCGCGGAGGATCTCGGTGTCTCACGCAACACGGTGCGTGAAGCCTTCGCCGAGCTGGCGGCGGAGCGGCTGGTGGTCCGGCACCCCAACCGCGGCGTATTTGTAGCGAGCCTGGGTCCGGGGGACATCCACGACGTGTACACGGTGCGGCGGGCCGTCGAGGTGGCAGCCTTGCGGGGCGGCGGCAGTCCGGAACGGGTGGCTGCGGTCCGTACCGCGGTCGAAGAGGGCAAAGCCGCGGCGGCGGCGGACGACGAGGAAGCGCTGGGCACCGCGAACCAGCACTTTCACCGCGCGATCGTGGCTTTGGCGGAAAGCCGGCGGCTGGACACGATCATGTCCCAGATCCTCGCCGAGATGCGGCTCTTCTTCCACAAGGCCACCGTTGATGCGCACTTCTACCGCAGCTACGTGGATGACAACGAAGCGATCTGTGCGGCGCTCGAGGCCGGCGACCCGGAACGCGCGGCGGAGCTTCTGCTGTCCTACCTCGACCGCTCGGAAGCGAAACAGGCCGCCGTCCACGGCCAATGACTGCTTGCTAGGCTGGAACGATGAAACGCACCCTTGCTGCCACCTCCCTCGCCCTGCTCGCGATTGCGCTTTCCGGCTGCGGCCAGGTCCAGCAAGCCACCGAGAAAGCCGTCAACGACGGCGCATCCCAAGTCGCCACCGCGGCCGGCAGCGAGATCAAAAAGCAGGCATGTTCGCTCGTCTCGGACGGCCTGGTCAGCGTGCAGGACAAACAGGCGCTCGGCGGGCTGGTGTCCGGCGCCCAGGCTGCCGGGCTGCCCGCGGAGATCACCGCCCCGCTCAAGAAGATTGCGGATTCCGGTGACCAGGTCCCCGCCGACTCGCTCGGCGCGCTGCAGGACGCCTGCGCCAAGTAGCTGCCCGCCTTCGGTTCCGAACCAGTGGGGGGAAACGCCTAGCGCTTACCCTTTTTCCGGGAACCCTTACCGCGGCCCTTGTCCGGGTTGGGTGCGTAGCGCTGCGCGACCTTGGGTTTTTTGACCGCAGGCCCGCGCTTGTCCGGTTTCGGTTCGCGTTTGGGCTTCTCCTGCTGCGCGGAGGGCTGCCGGGAACTCGCGGCGGTGCGTCCGCGGACAATCCCGATGAACTCCTCGATGACTTCGTCCGTGCTGTCGCTGGGCCATGCCAGGGCGATCTCGGTGGCCGGGGCGCCGGTGAGTTTCCGCGCCACAGTGTCCTTGACGTTGAAGTGCCGGGCCACGGACATCGGCAGGACCACCAGGCCCGCACCGGAGGCCACCACCTGCAAGGCCAGCTCCGCTCCACCCAGGCCGGCCACGTCCAGGAAGGTTTCGGCGGCCAGGTCCTCCAGCGCCACCTCCTCGAAGACCGAGATTTCGTGGCCCTTCGGTGCCACCACCACCGGCTGTTCCTCGTAGAGCGGGATGACGCTGAGGCCTTCGCGCTCCACCGGCAGCCGGACGAAGCTCAGGTCCGCGGAGCCGTCGCGCAGCACGGCCAGCTGGGCGCCGTCGTCGGAAAGAAACGAGTGCAGCGGCACTTCGGGCATCCGGTCTTCCCAGCGGCGGATCCATTTGCCGGGGGTGACGCCGGCGACGTAGGCGAACCGAAGCTCCCGCGTCTCGGGTACCGCATCATCGTGGGGCTGGGTTGCTTCTTCTTCTGCGGGCACACGTTCACAGTACCGTTCAGGCCCCGGGGCCGTCCCGCCAGGCGGCGTGGTGCTACTTTGGTGCCTTGCGGGCTGACCGCCGGATACCCTTTAACCATGACCTCTGCGAACTCCCAGTCCATGAAGCCGACCACCGTTGCCAAGAAACTTGGCATCTACCTGCCCGCAACACCCCAGGAGTTCCAGGATTCGGTCATCACGCGCGCTGATTTCGCCGAGCTCCAGGCCAACCCGCCGGAGTGGCTCGCCGAGCTGCGCCGCACCGGTCCGCACCCGCGTCCGGTCGTGGCCCAGAAGCTCAACGTCTCGATCAGCGGCCTGGCCCGCGGCGGCGTCGAGGAAGCCCTGACGACGGCGGAGATCACCGCCCTGCTGCAGGCCCCGCCGGCCTGGCTGGTCGCCGAACGCGCCACCCACGCCGCCGTCCGCGCTGAAGCCCAGCGGGTCAAGGACGAAGCGGCAAAGAAGGACGCCAAGAAGGCCCGCGCCAACGCCGAGTAGGCCCCGACCGGACATCCAAGTGGCGCCGGGACCGTGCCCCTAGTCCTGGTGCAGTTGGACGTAGTTTCCGCAGCCGTCGTCGAGTACGGCGGTGACGCCCCAGGGCCCCTCGGACGGTTCGGCCTGGAAGATGACGCCCTTGGCCGCCAGCCGCTCGTACTCCGCCCGGACATCCGGCACGCCCAGCACGATCGCGGGCATCCCGGCGTCGTGGACCGCATTCATGTAATTGGCGCCGATCGGGTTGTCGCTCGGTTCCAGCAGCAGTCCGGCCGACCCGCCGCCGTCGGGGTCTTTGACGATGTAAAGGTTCTGCTCGGGCAGCGCCATGAGCGTTTCAAACCCCAGCGTCCCGGTGTAGAACTCGTGGGCGGCGGCCGGCTCCCTGACGTGGATGCTGCACATTTTCAGTCGCATGGGCCCTAGGCTACGCCGGACGGGCGACAGTGGGAACGGGCCATTGACGCTCCGCCCACGATGGACTCCAATGGAATCAGCGGAAAAGCTCCCGCCCGGGGGGTTCCGCGGGAGGTTCGTGATGCCGACACTATCGCTGTCCGGTCCGCTGGGGGCGTGGCAGTTGCTGGCCCTGGCCTTGTTCGTCGCGGCCGCTGTGGCCGGCTCGGTGTACCTCGTCCGCAAGCACCAGGCGTCCGACGGCGGCCTGCCGGACGCCGTGTTCTGGGACGGTTTCGGCGGACTCGCCGTCGTTGCCCCGGCGATCCTGCTGCCGGCGCTGGTCTCTCCCTGGGCCGGGCTGCTACTCGCCGCGGTCGGCGTCACGGCCGCCGGCGCCAGCTACCGCTGGACGCCGGTACTTTTCCGCCGCCAGGAATCGCGGCGCGCGGCCCGGGAGACTGCCGCCGCTGATGCCGCCGCCATCCTGCGGCACCGGACCGCTTTGGACCGGTGGCAGCGCTATGAGCTCGACCCGGCGTTCTGCATCGACTTTCCCGCGATGAGCGATCCGCGCCGTCCCGAAACCGCCGCCCTGATCAAGGCCATGAAGGCGGCGGAACTGTCGCGCCACGGATCCGATCGGAACGGGGACGGTTACAGCGCTGCCGTCGACCGGCTGGAGCAGGCCCTTGCTGCGGCGGAACGCGCCGCCGGCGCTGAACATACCGCCGACGCTGTTAAGGTTTCACCCTGAGCCTCCGAGTTCAATCCGGCGCTGAATCAGGAGGGCGCAATGACTGATATCACGATCATCGGCAGCGGCAACATGGCACGCGCGATCGGCCTGCGGGCAGTCGCAGCGGGACGGTCACTCCAGATCCTGGACCGGCACCCGGAGAACGCTGCCAAACTCGCGGCGGAGCTCGGCGCGGATACCGCGTCCGGGAGTCTTGGCGATCTGCCCGAGGGCGACCTGGTGGTGCTTGCCCTGTACTTTGAACCGGCCAAAGAGGTCGCCATGCACTACGGTGACACCCTCAGTGGCAAGACCGTGATTGAGATCAGCAATCCGGTCAACATGGAAACCGGTGACTCGCTGGTGGTCGAGCCGGGAACCTCCGCTGCCGAAGAAGTTGCCAAGCTCCTCCCCGGCGCGCGGGTGGTGAAAGCCTTCAACACCACGTTCGCGGGCCCCTTGGCAGAGGGGGCTGTGAAGGGCACGCAACTGGACGTCCTCATCGCCTCCGACTCGGAGCCGGCCCGGAACGAGGTGGCCGCCTTCGCGGCCAAGGCTGGCCTGCGGCCACTGCAGGTGGGTGCGCTGCGGCATGCGCGGGAACTTGAAGGGATCCAGCTACTGATGATCGGGTTGCAGCTCAACCCGGCGTACGAGAGCTTCAACTGGGGCACCGCGCTGAACGTTGTCGGCTAGGTGCCCCAGCGAGTCCTACAGTTCGACGGTGCCGCTTTCGCCGACGCTCATCCGGCTGTTCGTGACCTTGGACTTTACCCATTGCAGCACCGTAGCGGCCGTTCCACCGGGGCTGGTCCAGTATTCGGCCGAGTCCGAGTCGACGCGCAGCAGGACCACGCCCGGGGTTTCCGGGCCGTCCGGGAACCATGCCTCCACGGCCTGGTTCCACCGCTCGCGGATCTGCTGGCGGTCGGTGACGATCTGCGCGGTCCCGGCCACTGACACCCACTCGGTGCCCTTGCCGAAGGAGACGTTGACCGCGGGGTTGGCTTTCACGTGCGCCACCTGGGAGGTGTCGTCCGAGGTGAAGAACCACATGTCGCCGTCGTTCTCAACGTCCTGGACCGCCAGCGGCCGGCTGACGAGGGCGTTCTCCTCATTGATGGTGGTGAACATCCCGATATGGGAGTGGTTAATGATGTCCGTTACTTTGCTGATGTCCTGTTCGTCCGACATGTGCTCACCTCGTCCTAAGTACAACGGAGGAAGGTCCTCCCTCCGACCAGCCTATTGATAAGCGTGCTTACTTTTCAAGCGCACGTTCATCAGCTGGTCGGAGGGAAGACCTTTCCCGGTCCTTCTGCCGTCAGTTCCCCCGGGACAGCACCTGGCCCCTGAAGAATTCCGGACGCAGCTTCGCCATGACGAGCATGAGCACCACGCCGAGCAGGATGACTCCCATCCCCAGGATGAAGACCAGTCCGAGACCGCCAACCGAGGAACCTGAGCCGTACTCCGGGTCCATCGAGTCGTAGGCCGTCTTGAAGAACATCACCAGCAGGATCACGCCGCCCAGCAGCGGTGCGAGGAACTTGAAGACGAACGAGTGCGCCCCGCGGAAGGCCTCGGCGCGGAAGAACCAGACGCAGGCCAGGGCGGTGATGCCGTAGTAGAAGCAGATCATCATGCCAAGCGCCGTGATGGTGTCCCACAGGGCATTTTCGGACAAGGTCCGGGTGACCACGTAGAACGCGGCGGCAGCCACGGCCGAGGCGATGGTGGCGTAGCTCGGGGACTTGTAGCTGGGGCTGATAGTGCCGAACTTGGCCGGCAGCGCCTTGTAGTGGCCCATGGACAGCAGGGTGCGGGCCGGCGAAACGAAGGTGGACTGTAGCGACGCTGCCGAGCTGCTCAGGATGGCCAGGGACATCAGGATCGCGAACGGTCCCATCACGGGTCCGGCCAGCACGGCGAAGATGCTGCCCTGGTTCTCCGGATTCCCTGCGCCCAGGCCCTCTTCACCGACGCCGGCGAAGGCCAAGGTGGACAGTGCCACGGTCATGTAGATGATGACGATGACCAGCACCGTGACGGTCGCCGCACGGCCCGGGGTCTTCTCCGGGTTGCGGGTCTCCTCATTCATGGTCAGCGTGACGTCCCAGCCCCAGTAGATGAAGATGGACAGCGACACGCCGGCTGCGAAGGCGGAGAAGGATTCGACGGCGAACGGGTTGAACCAGTCCGGCGCAATGGCGGTGGCGTCGAACGCCGTTCCGTTGGCCACATGGCTGAACGCCGCGACGGCGAACCAGCCCAGGACCAGCAGCTGGAATCCGACCAGGACGTACTGCACGGTCTTGGTGGTTTCCATGCCGCGGTAGGAGATCCAGCAGGCCAAGGCAATGAACACCAGGGTGGTGGCAATGTTCAGCGGCAGGTTCGTGGTCAGGTCGGCCAGCTCCGGATTACCGAACAATTGCGCCAGCATCAGGTAGAAGAAGTCGACGGCGACCGCGGCCAGGTTGGACAGCACGATGATGGTTGCCGCGATCAGTCCCCAGCCGCCCATCCAGCCGATCCACGGACCGAAGGCCCGGGAGGCCCAGGTGAAGGAGGTGCCGGCGTCGGGCATGGCGTTGTTCAGCTCACGGTAGCCGAAGGCCACCAGCAGCATGGGAAGGAAGCCGACCAGGAAGATTGCCGGGAGATGGACGCCGACTTCGGAGACTGTGGGGCCCAGGGCGGCGGTCAGGGTGTAGGCCGGGGCGATGCAGGAGACGCCGATTACGACGGCGCCGATCAGTCCCACTGATCCGGCCTTCAGTCCCTTTTCGCTCAGGCCGTGCTGGTGCTGGGCTACGGCCGCCTTGGAGGTCGCTTGTTCGGTGCTCATGCTGTTGCCTCTCGGGAGGTGTCATTCGACGTTGAATGGATGAGGTGCTTGAGTTCGTAGTCGCTGGGGACAACGATCATCGGCACCGGCAGGGCGCGGAGAATCCGGTTGGCGGTGCTGCCCAGGAAAATGGAGCGGTTCCGTGCGAGCCGGCTGGATCCGATCAGCAGGACCTCGCCGTCCTCCCAGTCGAGCCGGTCTACGGCTTCCTCGACGCTGCGGCCTTGCGCCACTACGACGTCGGCCTGGCCGGCTGGTGCGGTGCCGGAAGCGGCCGCCGGAAGGGCCGCATCGAGGTGCTTGTTGGCGTAACTCCGCGCTGTCTCCGCAGCCTCCGCTGAATCGCCCTCGTCCAGAGTGAGCAGGGAGACGACGCGCAGCGGAACGGCCCGGTTCACCGCCATGGAGACGGCGAAATCAAGCAGTTCCTCCGCGCCGGGGCGGTCCCCGAGTCCGCAGCTGACCCGGGTCAATGCGTCCCGGCGGTGGTATCCGTGGGGTGCCAGGGCCACCGGCACCGTGGCGGCGTGCAGCAGGGCGCTGGCCACGGAACCGACGGTGAAGCGTTTAAACAGGCCGTTGCTGGTGGCCCCGATGATGAGCATGTCCGCCTGGAACTCTTCGCAGGCCCCGATCAAGGTTTGCGCGTCGGACTCGCCGCTGCGGATGTGGGCCTGCGCCGGAACATCCTTGGGGATCAGGGCGAGCGCTTCATCGAGCCACTGCTCCGCCTGCTGGTGGAGATAGCTGTCGTATCCTGCGGCGGGAGCGTGGGCCGCATTAAATGGTCCCGCTTCCGGAATGGCCATCACCAGGTCCAGGGCCGCGCCCCGGCCGCGGGCCAGGGATACGGCCAGGTTGACCGCATCGCGGCCTCTGGCATTGGCGGAATACCCCACTACGTAACGCATCTGGCGGGCCTCTCTGGTTTCTTCACGGGTGTTGTTTTGGTGTGCGGTAGGTGTCTTAGCGGGCGGCCGGAATGCGGTCCGCGGCGGCGACGATGCGGGCTGCCGTACTGCGTCCCATCCGCACCGCGCCGTCCACATGCTGGTAGCCCTCGGCTGCGAGGTCGGAGCAGGCCCAGTAGATCGGACCCACCGGGGCGTGCTGGTCCTTGCCGTAGCGGTGCAGGCCGCCCAGATCGTAGCTCGCGGCGTAGGCACCGCGGGTCCACTCCTCGGCGCCCCAGTCCGATTCGTAGTAGACCTCCGGTTCGAGTGCCTTCTCGCCGAGGAACCCGGCGATCGATTCGAGGATGGCGCGGCGGCGTTCCTCGGCACTGAGTTCGAACATCGTGTCCGCCTTCTCGTCCGAGACGAAGCCGACCAGGGTGCCGCGGGGATCCTCGTGGTTGGTGTTGTCGTACACCTCCTGGACCAGCGCTCCGGCACCGAAGCACGTCCCGGACAATCCGTCCTCGCGCCAGAAAGGAGTGCTGTAGACCGCGTGCACTTTAATCACCAGGCCCAGCGACTGATGCTGGTGCATCTGGTGCTGGCGCCTCGGCAGCGGCGGGTTGTAGGAGACGCGTGAATAGAGGTTCGGCGGTACGGCCATGATCACGAAACGGGCGTTGACAGTGGCGCGGTCGGAGAGGACCTTCACCCGGTAACCGGCGGCCTCCTCGTTCGCCTCCCAGTTGATCGTGCGCACCGGGCTGGCCAGGACGACGTCGTCGCCCAGTTCCGCCGCCTGCAGCTCGGAGACCTGCTGCATGCCGCCGACGACTCGTTTGTCCAGGATGAAGTCCTCGTCCGTGAGGTGGGTGAACGACCCTGCCGAGGCCGCCATCAGGACCGCCTGCAGCGCGGAGAAGGCGTGCGCGGGCTTGGTCAGCATGCCCCCGGCGATGAACAGCCCGATGTTGTTGCACGCTTCCTCATCAGGAGAGTTCTGGCGCAGCCAATGGTGGAAGGAGATCGTGTCCAGTTCGCGGGCTTTCGGGTGCGCCCACGGCTCCGTGGCCCCGATCTCGGCAGCGAGTGCGTCCAACAACTCCGTGAGCCTGGCCATTTCTGCCGCGGTGGCGTCACTGACCGGGAAGGAATCACCGGAATATAAGGTGCGCCTGCCGTCAGCGCCGACGTACACCGACTGCCCCTCACGGTAGCGATCATAGGTTTCGAGGCCAAGCTCATCGAGGAGTTCGAGCAGGGCCGTCTGGTCCGGCGAGACCCACTGGCCGCCGATCTCGAGCATGGCGCCGTCGACGGTGTCAGTCCAGGTCCTGCCGCCGACCCGGTCGCGCGCCTCCAGCACGGCGACACTCAGGCCTGCCTTTCGCAGCTCGCGGGCGGCAGTCAGGCCCGCTGGGCCGGCTCCGACGATGACGACGTCGCGGTCAAGTTCCAGCATGATGTCCTTTCTGTGGCCGCCAAGTGATGCGTACCACTAAATGAATGCCATTCATTTACGACGACTATAGCGGTAGCCTGACAAAGAGGGAAGACCCTGGCTGCAGCGGTGGAATAATCCAGAGGACAGCCCAGCAGAAAGGCCCGCCATGCCGGCAGCCACAAGCGCCTCCACGGAGCCGCACCGCCCCGAAGCCAAGCCGCGCCGCCGGGTGGGCCGGCCAGCCTCGGCCATCCTTGACCAGGACGGCATCACCGCCGCTGCCCTGCGGCTGGTCCGCAAAAGCGGCTATGACGGTTTCACCATGGCCGCCTTGGCGCGCACGCTGAACGTGGCGCCGTCGGCTCTCTACAACCACGTGTCATCAAAGCGGGACGTCCTCGTCCTCGTCCAGGACCACCTGACCTCGTTCGTCGACGTATCGGCCTTTGAATCTCAGCCATGGGAGCAAGCGGTTCGGGACTGGGCTTGGAGCTACCGTGACGTGTTTTCCCGGCACACCCCGCTGATCCCGGTTATCGCTGTGCTGCCGGTGGCCGACGCCCCTAAGACCCTTGCCATGTACGAGGCGGTCAGCGCGGGGTTCCACCGGGCCGGGTTCCCGCAGGAGCGGATCGTCTCCGCGATCGTGGCGCTGGAATCCTTCATCTTCGGCTCCGCCTACGACGTGAGCGCACCGGCAGACATCTTCGATTCCGGCGGCCTTGCGGCTTCGACGCCGAACTTTTCCGCCGCCGTCGCCAGCCTCGGCGCCCAGGGATATGCGAACCAGGCGGACGCGGCCTTCAGTCTGGGGCTTGAGGCGCTTATCGCGGGGTTTGGGGCCCTGCGCGCTCCGCAGCCGTAGACTCAGCCCATGCCGGGTCGTGGGGGAACGAAAATCAGCCGCTGGGCGGCCGCACTCTTAATTGGCGGGATCGCGGCTGCAGCGGTCCCGGCGTGCAGCTACGAGGACGACGTTGATGCGGAGCCGACGGCGGCGGCGCCTAGTTACCGGCCCGCGCACACCATCGCCGCCGGGGACCCGGACGTCCTGGCTGCCATCGCACGCAACTACGTTGAGCTTGAGCGGCGATTGGGAACGGTTCCGGGATCGGTGCTGCTTGCTGATTCCGGCCCGGCCGACGGGCCCGGCGTGGGCTTCCAAAAAGTCGCGACACTGCCGAACGCCGGTGAGTACACGGTCGTCGCGGCCTGCGTCGGTCTTCCCGGGGTGCAGTTCGCCCTCTCCCAGAACATGCCGGGCAGCACCCAACACACCGTGCTCGAGGTTGATTGCTCCGGAGCCCAGACCCAGGTTGTCGAACTGCACGAGGGGCATCTCAACGCCCAGCTGGTCGCCCGCCGCGACCCGGCGGGCGCCGCGACCGGCGCCGTCGCCGGCATCAGGATCACGGCGCCATGAGCACGGCCAGTAAGCCGATCCCGGGAAATGCAAAAGAGCTCCGGTCCTAAGACCGGAGCTCTTTCATTTGCGTGCGCGAGGGGGGATTTGAACCCCCACGCCCTTTCGGACACTGGCACCTGAAGCCAGCGCGTCTGCCGTTCCGCCACTCGCGCGCAACTTCTTCCACTCGGTTGGGTTCCGGAATCCGGACCGTCAACCTCGTAAAAGCAGCGAGATCAAGCATAACGGACACTGACGGGAAAACACCAATCGGCATTTTGGCAGGCCTCCGCGGCCCGCATCCGCGCCAGTTGCGTTGAACGGTCAAGCTCCGACCGGCAGTCCTAAAACCTATCCGGCGTGGTGCTCGGGCCGGACGGGCGACCGGCAGGGACTGCGTACCGTCAACTTTCCCCGCGACTGCCAGCTCTCACGGCCGCGGTCTCGGCCTGGGGACATCGGCCCACGTCAGGGCGGGGCTGAGACCAAGCTTGTCGGGCCCGGCGGCGGGCCGCATTAAGGCCATTCCCAGTCATGCCCAGTAGTATCGGTACAGGAGTGCCCGATCCGGGCGGGCTCCCGCGAATGTTGGAAACCGAGTTCCGGAACAAGCGCTGCCCTGCAGCTGTAAGGAAGGAGAAGGACCATGGGCTTGCTGGACAAAGTCGAGCGCGGCATCGAAAAGGCCGTCCGTGGAGTCTTCTCCACCGGTTCCCGAGCGCAGGTTGAGCCGGTCGAAATCGCCAGCCACCTCCGCCGCGAAGTCGACAACAAGGCCCTCACCATCGCCGCGGGACGCACCCTTGCGCCGAACGTGTTCGATGTCCTCCTCAGCGACGACGATTTCCAGCGTGCCCAGGAATGGGGCACGCCCCTCGCGGAAGAGCTGTGCGACGTCGTGATCAACCACGTCCGCAGCCAGGGGTACACCCTGCAGGGTCCGGTACGGATCAGTTTCCGCCGCGACGAGGACCACCGGGCCGGCGACTTCGAGATCAAGTCCCGCACCGAAAAGGCCGGCGGTTCCCCCTCGCAGCCGGGGACCCAGGGCACGACGCCGGCCCCGCCCGCCCGGCAGCCCGCGCGGCTTCAGCCCGTGCTGGACATCGACGGTCAGCGCTACTCGTTGAATGCTTCCTCGGTGGTTCTGGGCCGCTCCTCCGAAGCGGACATTCTGATCGACGACACCGGGGTTTCACGCCGGCACCTTGAAATCCGGTCCGGCCAGGGCACCGCGCAGGCAATTGACCTCGGTTCGACGAACGGCAGCTACGTGAATGGTCACAAAGTAGTGGGCACGTCGGAACTCACCGACGGCGCCACGATCACGATGGGACGGACCAAAATTATCTTCCGCCTTCTGCCCGCCAACCCCGGCGGCCGCCCGTGAGTGAACTGACGATCACCGCCCTGCGATTTGGCTTTCTGATTCTCCTTTGGGTTCTCATCTTCAGCATCGTCTCGGCCATGCGCCGTGACCTCATGATCGGCCGCAAGGCCGCTGCGGGAGCGCCCACCGCTCGCCAGGTGCGCCGCAACCCCGCGCTGGCAGAACCTGCTCCGGCCCCCGCGAAGCAACATGCCCGTGAACTCGTCGTCACCGAAGGACCGCTGAAGGGGACGACACTACCGCTGGCCGCCAGCCCTATCCTGTTGGGCCGGGCGCAAGAGGCCACGCTGGTCCTCGAGGACGACTATGCCTCCGGCCGCCACGCCCGCCTCTTCCCGCAGGGCAGCCGCTGGTTCATTGAGGACCTTGGTTCCACCAATGGCACCTATCTGGCAGATCAGCAGCTGACCCGGGCGCTTCCGGTGGAGCTGGGTGTCCCCGTGAGAATCGGCAAGACGGTCATTGAATTGAGGCCGTAGCCGTGGCCGCACCCGAAAATCCCGCCAACACGGCAGCAACTGCCCCGAAGCGGCCGCTCATCATGCGCTTCGCCGCGCGTTCAGACGTGGGCCGCGTGCGCTCCAAAAATGATGACTCGGCCTACGTCGGGCTGCATCTCGCCGTCGTCGCCGACGGCATGGGCGGTCACGCCGGCGGAGACGTTGCCTCCGGGGCAACCGTTCTGGACATGATCCACCTCGACCGCGACGACTATGACGCCGGGACCGGCGAAGCGGACACCGTCCTGGCCGATGAGATCCAGACTGCCAACTCTCTGCTGTCCGAGCTGGTTCACATGAACCCGAAGCTCGCCGGGATGGGGACCACGGTCACGGCGTTGCTGCTGGCCGGCGGAAAGCTCCACTTCGCGCACATTGGTGACTCGCGCGCCTATCGGCTGCGCAACGGCAAGTTCGAACAGGTCAGCGTCGACCACACCTTCGTCCAGCGGCTTATCGACGAGGGTCGGCTCCGGCCCGAAGAGGCCGAAACGCATCCGCACAAGAACGTGCTGATGCGCGTTCTCGGCGATGTCGATGCCAGTCCCGAACTGGACCTCGACGTGCTCGACGTCGAATCGGGCGAACGCTGGCTCCTCTGCTCCGACGGACTGAACTACGTCGCCGGCCATGTCGTTGAGCGCACCGTCCGCGAGACCAAGGACCTGCGCGAGTGCGCCGAAATCCTCGTCGACCTCACTCTCGAGGCGGGATCACCGGACAACGTGACGGTCGTCGTGGTCGACATCGCAGAGCAAACGCCCGACGACGTGAGCACCGCCGCGGTCCAGGTTGTCCCCCGGCCGCCCGCAGCTGCTGCTGCCCTGCCACCGGCGCTGGCCGCCAAACCGCCGGCCGCAGCAGCCGGCAGTGCAGGAAGCACGTACGCCGGGAGCTCCGAGACCAAGGACGATACAACCGGGAGCAACTCCGGGAACGTCCCTGCCGGCGGTCCGGACCAGTCCAAAGACCCCGGGTCTCCCACCGACCCCCACCTCGGCGAGCACCTCTCCGCCGAAGTTCTGCGTGAAGAACTCTCCGGCCGCCCCCACGAGCTCGTAGGCGCGGCGGCTGCGGCGGCGGAGTCAGGTTCGATACCGTCCATCGCAGGCCGGACGGTGGCCCGCCGGGCCGCCACCATGCTGACGCACAAAGCGGACCCGGCCAAAGAAACAGGCGAAGAGGACAAGCCGCCGCTGAAACGACGCCGCTGGCTCACCATCTCCATTGCCTCCGCGATTGTTGCCGTCCTCGGAATCGGCCTGTGGCTTGGCTACGCCTGGACCCAGACCCGCTACTACATCGGAGAGCACGACCAGCATGTGGCCATCTTTAACGGGGTCTCCCAGCAGTTGGGCCCCATTCCGCTTTCCACCCTCGAAACGGTGACGGATATCCGTATGTCCGACCTGCCGGAGTTCTCGCAGCAGCGGGTGCGCCAGACCGTCCCCGCCAGGGACCTCTACGATGCCCAGCGGATCGTGAAAAACCTTGAGCGGACCGGTACGACGTCTCCTGCCGACGAGTGCCTGACGCCGTCGCCGACCGCCAGCGCTTCTCCCGGCGCCAGCGGCAAGCCACCCGCGACCGCCGCACCTGCGCCCGCACCGTCAGGGTCGGCGACCGCCACGGCAGCGTCCGGGTCGCCGGCGCCTTCACCGTCCCCGACTAACTGCGAGGGGGGCAAATGACTTCCATTGACCCCACTCCGAAACCCCGCCGCAACGCAGAACTCGTGCTGTTGGTCCTGGCCCTTATTGTGGGCATCGGCGCCAACGCCCTCGTGGGCGTCGACCGGCAAAAGGCCTTCGACACCGACTTCTGGTTCCAGTCCGGGCTGTTTACCGCGGCGGCGCTGGCCTTCCACGTGGTGCTCCGCATCCGTGCGAAATATGCTGACCCGGTAATACTTCCGCTGGTGGTTGCCCTTAACGGCCTTGGCCTGGCCATGATCCACCGTTTGGACAGAGTGGGCGAAGACACCGGAAACAACCAGCTGCGCTGGACCCTCGTGGCGATGGCCGTAGCGATCGCTGTCATTTTTTTTCTCAAAGACCACCGGATTCTGCGCCGGTTTACTTATATTTCCCTAGCTGCCAGTGCCGTGCTGCTGATCCTGCCGCTGATCCCCGGCATCTCCGCCGGAGAGGTGCTCGGGGCCAGTGTCTGGATCAAGCTGGGGTCCATGACCTTCCAGCCCGGTGAAATCGCGAAGATAACCCTCGCCATATTCTTTGCCGGGTATCTTTCGTCCAACCGCGATCTCATCCTCCTCGCCGGCCGCAAAATCGGCCCTGTGCAGTTCCCCCGGTTCAAGGACCTCGGCCCAATGATTACCGCCTGGCTGGTCAGCATCGGTGTGCTGATCTTCCAGCGCGACCTTGGTACTTCGATCTTGTTCTTTGGCTTGTTCCTGGTCATGATCTACGTCGCGACCAGCCGGATCAGCTGGGTCATTATCGGCGTGGTCCTTATGGTGGTAGGCGGATTTGCGGCGTCGAAGGTTTTCGCGCACGTTGCGCTCCGCATCGACGGCTGGATCAATGCCTTCACCGAGGAGGTCTACGGGCGCGAATTCGGCGGCAGCCGCCAAATCGTCGAGGGGCTCTTCGGGATGGCCAATGGCGGCCTGGTCGGCACCGGTCTGGGCCAGGGCCGTCCTAATCTTGTTCCGTTTGCCAACAGCGACATGATTGTCGCGTCCTTCGGCGAAGAACTGGGGCTGATCGGCGTTTTTGCCATCGTCCTGATGTATCTGCTGCTGTTCACCCGAGGGTTCCGTGCTGCTCTGGGCACCCGCGACGCGTTCGGCAAACTGCTAGCCACCGGGCTGTCCTTTGCCGTGGCGCTGCAGTGCTTCGTGGTGATCGGCGGTGTCACTCGGTTGATCCCACTCACCGGCCTGACCACGCCGTTCCTGGCCGCCGGTGGGTCCTCGCTGCTGGCGAACTGGATCATTGTCGGGCTGTTGCTGATGATCTCCCACACAGCCCGCGGACCTGTCCATACCACCCCGCTGCCCCCGGGGCAGGAACCTGACACGACGAAGGACGCTTCCCCCATGCCGGCCCAGCCCGCGGCGGCTCCGGTCGGCCGCACCAGCCCCAGCTCCGAAGCCCCGACCGAGGCGGTGAAACACCTGTGAACCAGGCAATCCGCAATTCCTGGATCGCCGCGATCGCGATGTTCGCGCTGATCTTCGGCGCGCTCAGCTACGTGCAGGTGGTAGGCGCGGACGAGCTTAAAGCCAACGCGTGGAACAAACGCACCCTGCTGCAGAACTACTGCAACGACCGGGGCGCCATCATCGTCGGCGGAACCGCCGTCGCGCAGTCCGTTCCGGGCAGCGAAAGCTGCCAGTTCCAGCGCAGCTACACCCAGCCGGAGCTGTATGCCGGCATCACCGGCTACTTCTCGAAGAACTACGGCCTGACCGGCATGGAACTGGCGATGAACGAACAGCTCGCGGGCAGCTCGGACCAGCTGTTCCTGGACCGCGTCGGCCAGTTGTTCCTCGGCAACCAGCCCAAGGGTGCCTCGGTAGAACTGACGCTGGACCCGAAACTCCAGAAACTGGCGTTCGACCTGATTCCGGAGGGCCAGCGCGGCTCGATTGTGGTCACTAACCCCAAGACCGGCGCGATCCTGGCGATGGTCTCCAAGCCCTCGTACGACCCCAACTTGGTCGCTACCCAGGACGCGGAGGCCGAGGCGGCCAACATCACAGCCTTGAATAAGATTCCCGGCATCAACCTGAACCAGTCCGTCAGCGGACCCACCGGGGCGCTGCTGGCGCCCGGATCCGTCTTCAAAATCATCGACACGGCGGCAGCCCTCAGCTCGGGCAAATACAACAAGGACAGTGTGCTGCCGAACCCCGCCGAGCTGTCTTTCCCGGGGATCCAGTACACGCTGCCCAACTACGCCGGAGGCAACTGCTACACCCGGGACACCGCCTCGTTCGCCTTCGCCCTGCAGCAGTCCTGCAACACCCCGTTTGCCAAGATCGCCCTCGACCTGGGGCAGAAAGCGATCGAGGACCAGGCATCGAAGTTCGGCTTCGGCCAGGGCTTTGGCGACCAGCTGAAGCTGGACTTCGCCAAGAGCACGTTCCCCAGCGAACCGCTGGACCCCTCCGGTCTGGCGCAGTCTGCCATCGGCCAGCGCGACGTCAAGGCGACTCCGCTGCAGATCAACCTGATGACCGCCGCCATTGCCAACGGTGGCGTCGAAATGAAACCCAGCCTGGTCAAGGCGGTCCGGTCCCCGGATCTGCGGGTCATCAGCGAGCCAAAGCCGGAGAAGTTGCGGACCTCCACCACCCCGGAGATTTCGCGCCAGATCACCGAGTGGATGACGAGCGTGGTGAGCGAAGGCATCGGCCGGGGAGCCGCGGTGCCCGGCGTCGAGGTGGCTGGCAAGACCGGCACGGCCGAGCTCGGGAACGGCCTGAACAATTCTTGGTTTACCGGGTTCGCTCCGGCAAATGACCCGCAAGTGGCTGTCACTATCGTCATGCAGGGCGTAGACATCACCACCGGCGCACAGCTAACCAGTCCGAATGCGAAGAAGATTTTTGAGGCGGTGTTGAATAAGTGAGGCCTACATCGGGAATCACCCTCGGCGGCAGATTCCAGCTGACCACACGCATTGCGATCGGCGGCATGGGGGAAGTCTGGAAGGCCAAGGACCTCATTCTTGGCCGGATCGTCGCCATCAAGGTCCTCAAAGAGGAATACACCGGCGACCCCGGATTCCTGCAGCGCTTCCGGGCCGAAGCGCGGCACACCGCCTTGCTCAACCACGTCGGCATTGCCAACGTGTTTGACTACGGCGAGGAGGAGGGCTCCGCCTATCTGGTCATGGAACTCGTTCCCGGCCAGCCGCTGAGCAGCATTATCGAACGTGAGCAGGTGCTCTCCCCGGACCGAACCCTGTCAATGATCTCGCAGACGGCGCGGGCCCTCTCCGTGGCACACGCCCAGGGTCTGGTGCACCGCGACGTCAAGCCCGGCAACCTGCTCATCACCCCGGAGGGGCGGGTCAAGGTCACGGACTTCGGCATCGCGCGGCTGGCGGACCAGGTTCCGCTGACGCAGACGGGCCAGGTAATGGGCACGGCACAGTACCTCGCCCCCGAGCAGGCGACCGGGCAGACGGCGACCGGAGCCTCGGACATCTACTCGCTGGGCGTCATTGGGTACGAATGCCTTACCGGGCACCGCCCGTTCTCCGGAGAATCGCAGATCGCGATTGCCTTGGCCCAGGTTAACGACGCGCCGCCGCCGCTGCCGGAGTCCCTGCCGCGACCGGTGCGTGCCCTGCTGATGTCGATGCTTGCCAAGGACCCCAAAAACCGTCCGGCCGACGCGATCAAACTGGCCGAAGCGGCGGAGGCGATCCGCAACGGTGACATTGCAGCGGCCCACGCTGCTGTGCCCGGCATGCTGCTGTTCGACGCGCCCGCCACCGGCCCCATCACGGCACCCGTTGACGTCCCTACGGCTGCCACCGGCGTCATCGGCACCTCAGAGGACAAGTCAACGTCGGCTCTCCCGGTCGTCGGCGCAGCCGGAGCCGGTGCCGCCGCGGGGCTGGCCGCGGGAGCCGCCGCTGCCAGCGGCTATGGTGCCCGGAACGCGCTGTCCCGCGCCAACGCGCTGGGCGCCGAGCGCACCTGGGTCCAGGAGGAAGAGGACTACGACGGGTACGAGCCCGAGGAGGAACCACAGCGGCGGGGGCGCAGTCCGTGGACCTGGCCGTTGATCGCCCTGATCCTGCTGGTGCTCTTTGCTTTGGTGGGTTTCGTCCTTTCACAGGCCGGCATGCTGTTCCCCTCACCGTCGGCCACCAGTTCAAGCGCCAAGGCCAGCACGTCGAGCGCGGCCCCGACCTCCAAGAGCCCGAGTCCCACCCCGAGCCCGTCGAGCAGCTCGGCTACGCCGACCCAGACGACGCCGCCGGCGATCAACCTCGTTCCTGAAGAGTATCTGGGCAAGCCTTACCAGGAGGTCCGGAGCAAACTGATAGGCCTCGGACTGGGCGTCACAGGTGAAGAGGTGTTCAACGATTCCGCTCCGGGAACAGTTACAGAGATCAACCCCGCCGGGTCGGTCCCACCTGGCACAACTATCACAGTGAGCTATTCGAAGGGCCCGAGACCAGTCGCCGTTCCCCGGCTGGATCCCGGTGCCTCCGAGACTGCCGTCCAACAGGCGATCGAAGCCGCCGGTCTGCGCTGGCAGAAGGGCGACCCGGTTGACGGCAAGAAAAACCAGCAGCCGGGCACGTTCGTAAGTTCCGAGCCCGCCTCCGGTTCACAGGTACCGGCCGGTTCCGTGGTCACCTACCATCTCGCCGCCGCCCCGGCACCGGCGTCGCCGTCGCCGTCGCCCACCCCGAGCGTCAGCTCCACCAAGTAGGCAATGATGTCCACTTCGCCACGCACTCCTTCGCACCGGGAGGACAGCAGCCCGGAAAGCGCCCAGCGCGTCCTCAGCGGACGGTATGAGCTGGGTGAGCTGATCGGCCGCGGCGGCATGGCCGATGTGTTCCGGGGAGTGGACACGCGGCTGGGTCGGACGGTGGCCATCAAGCTGCTCCGTCCCGATCTGGCGCGCGACCCGCAGTTCCAAGCAAGGTTCAAGCGGGAAGCGCAGGCTGTTGCAGCACTGAACCACCCGTCAATTGTGGCCATCTTTGATACCGGGGAACACGCGGTGCCGGGCGGCCACGACGACACCGTCCGGGTGCCCTATATCGTGATGGAATACGTCTCCGGCAAGACCATCCGGGACCTTATCCGGGCCAAAGAAGTCACTATCGACCAGGCAATAGATTTTGCACTCGGCGTACTCTCCGCCCTCGACTACAGCCACAAGGCCGGGATTGTCCACCGCGACATCAAACCGGCCAACGTAATGTTCTGCCCGGATTCCAACAGCGTGAAGGTGATGGATTTCGGCATCGCCCGGGCCATGGCCGATTCCTCGGCGACCATGACACAGACCCAGGCCGTCGTCGGAACTGCGCAATACCTGTCCCCGGAACAGGCACGCGGGGAGACCGTCGACGCGCGGAGTGACCTCTACTCGGCGGGCTGTCTGCTTTACGAGATGCTGACCGGACGGCCGCCCTTCATTGGTGACAGCCCCGTCTCGGTCGCCTACCAGCACGTTCGCGAGATTGCCGAACCCGCCAGCAGCCTCAACCCCGAGGTTTCCGAAGCGTTGGACAGCGTCCTGACCAAGGCGTTGCAGAAAAACCGGGCCGACCGTTTCCAGGACGCCGCTGCCTTTCGGCGCGCGCTCCGGGCGGCGCGTAGCGGCGTCGCCGTCACAGCTCTGCCGGCCAGCGAAGCGCCCACTGATCCCAATAACACCGTCGCATCCCCGGAAGCGGTTCCGGCCACCGCGCTGTTCTCCTTGACGGGTGCCAAGTTCCTCGACGACGCCCCTGGCAATCGTATTCAGCCGGACCCAATCAGCGGCGAGGCGCTCACCGCGGCCTCCGACGGCCATGAGCTACCGCCGGACACGGGGGGCCTGCCCCTAAGCCTGCCCCCCGAACGCGAGCCGACCGACAAGCAGAAATCGCGCCGCAGGACGGGGATCGCCGCGCTCGTGGTCTTCACGCTGCTGGTGCTCGCCGGCGGCGGTCTGTGGCTCTACGACATGGTGAACCAGCAGCCACCGCCGGTCGCCAAAGTGGACGTCCCCACGGTGACATCGCTGACTGAATCGGAGGCCTTACAAAGGCTCTACAACGCGGGCTTCAAGCCCCAGTTGAGCCGGATACAGCATGAGACGATACCGAAGGGAACCGCCGTCGGCACGGTGCCGTCGGCGGGAAGTTCGCTGGAACGGAATTCGGACGTTACGCTCAACATTTCCGAAGGCCCCAGCGTCATTAAGATTCCCACAGACCTCCCGGGCCGGACCGAGGCGGACGCGAGAGACGTACTGCGGCGAACCGGTCTGACGGGAGCGCCCAAGACCACGCTCAACAACAGCCCTACCGTTCCGACCGGCATTGTGATCACCACTAATCCCGCACCCGGCCAGAGCGTGGCAGTAGGAAGCACTGTGGAGATTATCGTGTCCACGGGCAAGGTGGCCGTCCCGCAGCTCATCGCGCTTCCGCAGGCGGAAGCGGAGGCTGCGCTGAAGAACGTCGGGCTCGTCGCAATCTTCAGGGAAGCAGAGAACACGCAGGTCGAACCCGGGAAGGTCACCGGGCAAAGTGATCCCGCCAACGCCCAGGTCGAGCAGGGCAAGACAATTACTGTCACCGTGGCAAAGGCACCCCCGCCGCCTCCGCCGCCGCCCTCGCCGACCCCCTCACCATCGCCGTCGGTGACCAAGACCAACGCCAAGGATTCGATCAAGGACAGCGCCGAGAAGCTTCTCGCCGACCTGACAGCCCCCTAGGGGCGGCTGGCCTTTAGTGCTGGATCAGCGGGCTCAGGGTTGCCGCCCGCGCCGATGCACCGGTCATGCCAAGCGATTCCAGCCAGTTGCCCAGCATCAGGTAACCGCCCTCGGTCAACACCGATTCGGGGTGGAACTGGACTCCAACCAGGGGGGCGCTGCGGTGCTGCAGTCCCATGACGACGCCGGTTCCGGTTTCGGCGGTTATTTCCAGGACCGCCGGGATGCTTTCGCGCACCGCAGCCAGCGAGTGGTAGCGGGTGGCGGTGAAGGGCGAGGGTATCCCGGTGAAGACGCTTGTTCCGTGGTGTTCCACCAGCGACGTCTTCCCGTGCATCAGTTCGGGGGCATGCGTGACCCGGCCTCCGTACGCCTCGGCCAGCGCCTGATGGCCAAGGCAGACACCCAGCATGGGCTTCTGGTGACCGCCGCACCACTTAATCAGGTCGATGCAGACGCCCGCGTCGCCAGGCGCCCCAGGCCCGGGCGAAACAAGGACGCCGTCACGGGCCTCTGCCATTTCGATAGCCTCGGCCAACGTCACGTCGTCGTTGCGGACCACAGTGGTTTCTGCACCGAGTTCCTGAAGGTAGCCGACAAGCGTGTAAACAAAGCTGTCGTAGTTGTCTACGACCAGGATCTTGGTTGTGCTCATGGGTGCTTTGCTATGCCAATCGTCGAATCAGTGAACGGGCCAAAGTGCCCCGTCCAGGAGAACAGGAACTCAACCATCAATACCAGCACTCCGGCCGGCAAACCAGCGCCGCGATCATACCCACCACGGTGGGCCCGGCAATCGTCGGAAAAGCGGCCTGAACAACAGCTAGAATTGGCTGCAATTAGGATTTTGCACCAACCTAGACAGCGTTGACCGCCGGCCGTTCCTCCTCAAAGGGTAGCAAGCCGGGTCACAAGCTTGTTATCCAGCCCGCCAAGGAGGACCCGTGCCCGAGTCGAAGCCGCGTAAGAGGACTGCCCCTGCGCAGCAGCAAACTCCTGCAGCGCAGGCGTACAAACCGAACCCGGTGTGGTTTAAACCTGTGATGTTCGGCCTGATGATCATCGGGCTGCTGTGGATCATTACGTTTTACATCAGCGAAGGCACCCTTCCGGTCCGTGACTGGGCCTCATGGAACATCGTCGCGGGCTTCGGCATCGCCATTGTGGGCTTCCTGATGACTACGCGCTGGCGCTCCTGAGCCCTGCCCATCTCTTCCAGCAAGCCGGCGCACCCTGTGTGCCGGCTTGCTTGTTCTGGGCAGCACACTTCGGTAGCGTGCGCCGGTACCCCTGGCCCCATCGAAGGACTTCCCAATGACAACGGACGTTAGCGGTTGCATCATCGGCGATGACGGTCTAGCCCGGCCCGCCTGGGCGGCCGTAGATCCCCTGCTCCGCACCTACTACGACACCGAGTGGGGCCTGCCGGTGCGGGACGAGCAGGGACTCTACGAGCGGATCAGTCTCGAAGCATTCCAAGCGGGCCTGTCGTGGGCCACCATTCTCCGCAAACGCCCGGCCTTCCGCGCAGCCTTCGCAGACTTCCACCCCGAGACCGTGGCTGCCTTCAGCGAAGCAGACGTCGAACGTCTGATGCAGGATGCGGGCATTGTGCGTAACCGGCTCAAGATACGGGCCGCAATCACCAATGCGCAGGCCACCCTGAACCTGAGGAGCGACGGCGGTCTAGTCGACTTCATCTGGAGCTTCCGGCCGCAGGTCACGCCTGAGCCCACCGCATTGGATCAGATCCCGACCAGCTCAGCCGAATCACTGGCGCTTTCCAAGGGCCTGCGGAAGCGCGGCTTCGTATTCGTTGGTCCCACCACGATGTATGCCCTGATGGAAGCCATTGGGATGATCGACACCCACCTGATGGAGAGCCACCGGCGTGGCACGGCGGGAATTTGGCCGCGGTAGTAGCCCTCCGAACCGGTCGCCCGGTCCTGAACCCCTGTGCACAAGTCTGCGCGGGTTATCCACAGCCTGTGCGCACGTCCAGCAGGGGTGTCATGAGCCCGGGCCGTGACAGCCTGCTGTGGCGCATCGGACCGTACAAAGGCACTTTACCTGGATGAAGTTACACGGTTGTGAGTTATTAACAGTGTGGATGAACTGTGGATAACCAGGGGAGGCCTCATCTGGGCCTTCGCCACTCGCCGCGACGGGTACCCGCGCGCCACGGGCAGCCGCCTCGTGCCGCCGAGCCTTCATCCTGGGCCGGCAACCACCAAGGGCGAGTTATCCACTTAGCAACAGACAAGTACCCACAAGTTATCCACACTTGGGGAAAAGTAGCTTCTTCAGGGTCGAGGGTCGCGGAAGAACGTACTGCAGCGGCGGCAGGAACGGGAAAACTCCAAGCCTCAAGTTATTAACACTGTGAACAAGCCTGTGCATAAGCGCTCCTTATACGGCCGCACCACAACTGCGAGGGATCCCTTCGACAGCTGAGCAGCGGGTTTGCCGCTCCTGCGCGGCCTCAGAGACGAACCTCTGCCCGGGACGGAGACTCTTAGGGCAGGAGTGTCCTCGGCGCGTTCTGGGGACCACCGTGCTGCCGTGGCGCCGAAGCCTGTGGTTATGCACATAACCACAAGGCTGGTGGCGAAAGTTATCCACAAGTGTGGACAGAGCTGGGGAACGCTCGCACACTTTCGCTACCTGACGCTCCGGAGTGCGGATTTACCGGTGAACTACACACATGTAAGTTACCAACAGTGTGGATAACCGCTGTGGAAAACCGTGGGGACCGCAACCAGGCTCGGGCGGATCAGACCGGCAGCGCTGCCGTACCGACGCGCAACGCCGTTGCCGCCGCGAGCAGACCTACCACGACGAGGAGTCCGGCCAGCTGGAGCAGCCCCTGCCTCCGGCCGCGGGGAGCGTACGCAATGACCGCAGCGCAGAGCGCACCGGTAATCAGGCCACCCAAATGGGCCTGCCAAGCGATCTGCGGAACGACAAAGCCGATGGCGCCGTTGATGGCGATCAGGACCCACAGTTGCTTCGTGTCCCCGCCGCGGTGGCGCTGGACAACCACCATGGCGCCGAAGAGGCCGAAAATGGCGCCGGAAGCACCCACGACGCCGCTGACCGGCTGCCCTGGAACGTAGGCAGGCGTAAGGAGGAGGTAACCGACGGACCCGCCTACGGCTGAGACCAGGTATACAGCTAGGAAGCGGATGCGCCCGAGGAGGGGTTCCAGCGCCTGGCCAAATATCCACAGCATGTACATGTTGAGCACGATGTGGAGGATGAAACCCTGGGAGTGGAGAAAAGCGGAGGTGAGCATCCGCCACGGCTCGAAGACCCCGTATTCGGGAGTCGCATAAACGGTGGCGAAGGCGAGGTTTCGGTAGGCAGCGTCGCCGGGAACTATCCACTGCAGCACATAAAGCAGGGCGCAGGCGGCGATAATCCCAAGGGTGGCCAGCGGTTTCCCCGCCGCGACGGTGCCGCCGTAGGGCGACCGCACAGCCGGCGTCGTACGTTTTGCTTCGTTGACGCAGTCAATGCACTGGAACCCGACGGCGGCCGCCCGCTGGCAATCGGGGCACGCAGGGCGCCCGCACCGCTGGCACCGCACATAGGCGGGCCGGTCCGGGTGCCTTGGGCACACCGGAACCTGCGCGGACGGCTCTGCCGACGGAATTCCGTAGCTCATGGGCTGGCTAGAGCTGCTCTACGTCGATGCTGTTGATGACGACATCTTCAACCGGGCGGTCGCCCATGCCGGTGCGGACGCCCTCGATGGCGTCGACGACCTTCTTGGATTCCTCGTCCGCCACCTCGCCGAAGATGCTGTGCTTACCCTGCAGCCAGCCGGTCGGGATGGTTGTAATGAAGAACTGCGAGCCATTGGTGCCACGGCCCATCTGGATTCCGGCGTTCGCCATGGCCAGCTTGTACGGCTCGTTGAAAGTCAGTTCCGGGTGGATCTCGTCGTCGAACTTGTAGCCCGGTCCGCCGACGCCACGGCCCAGCGGGTCGCCGGCCTGGATCATGAAGTCTTTGATGATGCGGTGGAAGATCGTGCCGTTGTAGAGCGGCGTGCCGGTCTTGTCCTCACCGGTTTCAGGGTGCGTCCAGGCCTGCTCACCGGTGGCCAGGCCGACAAAGTTCTTGACGGTCTTGGGTGCGTGGTTGCCGAAAAGGTTGACGACGATGTCGCCGAGGCTCGTGTGGATGGTTGCTTTTGCAGTTGCGATGGCAGTCATGGCCCTATTCTTCCACGCAACGAGTCTGGCCACAGGGGCGCACACCCAGTTCCGCGCTGGGTGAAATCGGCCTGAAATCCACCTGAAGAATAGCCCGTGGGGTCCCGGACCCGTAGGCTAACAACAGAACCGTCACATTAATCGGGAGGTAGTTGTGAAGAAAACGGATCGTATTGCCCGCGACCTGGAGCAGTCTGTGGCCAGCGCAGTAGAGAACGCCAGAGAATGGGCCACCCCGCGGGTTGAGGCCGCAGTTGACTGGGCCGTTCCGCGCGTACAGCACACGGTGGACACCGCTTCCCCCAGGATCCAGGAGGGCCTGAAGTCTGCGGCCCACAACCTGGCCGGCGGCGTCGCGACCGTGACCCCCCGCATTCAGGACGGACTGGCCCAGCTTGCGCCGAGGATCCACGACGCCGTCGAAGGGGCAACCCCGCGGCTGCACGAAGCCTTGGACAGGGCCACCCCCGTCATCGCCACCGCCCGCGACCGGGTCGTTGTCGACTACCTCCCCAAGCTATCCGACCAGATCGGTCTGGCCTCGGAGGTGGTGCACCGTACCCTCGAAGGAGCCCCGGCCCACGTGGATGCCGTGGCCCAGCGCCTGGTGGACACCGGCGTCATCCGCAACTTCCAGGAACAGGTGCAGTCAGCCAGCCAGCAGCTCAACGTCGCAGCTGCCGAGGCCAGCCGCGCGGTCAACGATGAATTGGCTGGGCCGCAGAAGCCCAAGCACCGCGGTTTCCTGATTCTCGGCGTCATCGCGGCTGCCGCCGCTGCCGGCGTCGCCGCTTGGAAGGCCTCAAAGCCTGTCGAAGATCCCTGGAAGACTCCGGCCCCCGTCAATCCGGTAGCCCCGGCTCCGGTGCCCGCCACCACGGTCACCGACGTCAAGGACAGCGGCGGCGATACTGCCGTTGCTTCGACCGCGACGGCGGATGCGGCCGACAAGCAGGCGGAGGCATCCTCGGACCTGGGCGCTGATGCAACGGCCAAGACCGAGGACGAGTTGACGGCCCCGGTTGCCACGGATGCTAAGACCGCGATCCGCAACATCGCCGCCAGCTCCAACGGCGAAGAGAAAAAGTAGCCCGACACCCGCCGCGTGCGGGCCGGAGTACGTGCAGAAGGAGGGATTTCGCCGATCGGCGGGATCCCTCCTTTTACTTTGCCACCAACCTGTTGCACCGGGGCCGCCGCAGGCTTCACAACCGGTTCAGGTGCTAAATTTGGGGTGATGTCACCCGCTGAATCCCTTGTGGATGCCCCCTACGATGCCGTGCGTGCCCCGGCCGTGTCCATCGTCATCCCGGCCTACAACGAGGAAAGCGTCATTCGGCAGTGCCTCATCGCCGCCGTCTACCAGTCCGTACCCGCCCACGAAATCATTGTGGTGGACAACCTGTCCAAGGACCGGACGGCGGACATCGTTCGGCAGATGCAGCAGGAGTACCCGGAGAGCCGGATCGTCCTGCTCAGCCAGGACACGGACCAAGGCCTGATCCCCACCCGCAATTACGGGCTTGATCACGCCACGGGTGAGATCCTAGGCAGAATTGACGCCGACTCCGTGCTGGAGCCGGACTGGGTGGAACAAGTCCAGAAGGCTTTCGCGGACGACTCCGTGCACGCTGCCACGGGTCCCGTGGTGTACTACGACATGCCAATGCGGCGTTTCGGTCTCAAGGCTGATGACAAGATGCGCCAGTTCATGCTCAAGCTGGCTAAGCACCAGTACCACTTCCTCTTCGGCTCCAATATGGCGCTGCGGCGCTCCGCCTGGGAGACAATCCGGCTGGAGACCTGCCGGGATGAAAAGGACGAGATGCATGAGGACATTGATCTCTCCCTGCATCTGGCCGAGCACGACCTCCGGATCCAGTACTGGCCGCAAATGGTGTCCGGCATGTCGGCCCGCCGACTCGAGGACTCGCCCCGGGATTACCGCTATTACGTCACTCGGTTCGACCGCACCTACAAGGCGCACAACGTGAAGAAGATGGCACTAAAGGCGCCCATGGTGGTCTTTTTCTCCGTGTATTTCCCGGCAAAACTGCTGCGTGCCATCCACACCGTCAACACGGCACAACCGGCCCGCCGCGGCGGGCAGTAGCGCTCAGTCCGTCCCCAGCTCGGCCAGGCGCTCCGCGTTGCGCCGTGTCGAACGGGAGCGCCGCTGGCCGGCCGCGACGACGGCGAGACCCACAAGGATCATCACCAGGCCGGCATAAGTTCCGCCCGGAAGCGTTTCACCAAGGAACGCCGCCGCGAGCAGCGCCGCACCGGGAATTTCCAGCAGGATGATCATCGAAACCAGCAACGGGCTCATCGTCGCCAGCAGGTGGTTGAACGCGGTGTGTCCCACCAGCTGCGCGCAGACCGTGATAGCCAGGATGCCAAGCCAGCCGGTCGCGTCGAAGCCTGCCAACGGCTGGCCGCTCGCCAGGGCGAGCACAGCGACGACCGCAGCGCACATGCCGTAACAGAGCGTCGTATAGACGCTGGTACCCATGGTCTGCCGCGCCTTGCCGCCGGCGAGCGTGTAAACGCCAGCGAGCATACCCCCGACGACGGCGAGGAGGTCGCCGGTCAGGGCGGTCGGGGAAGTGCCCATATCGAAGCCGGTGATTGCCACTACACCGGCGAAAGCCAGCCCCAGCCCGGCCAAGACCTGCCAGCTGTGCCGGACGCCGCGAAAGACTTGGAAAACGGCAATCCAGCCCGACTGCAGACACACCAGTGCGGTCGCGGCAGCCACCGACGTCAGTTGGAGTGAGGTGATGAAGCAGGCGAAGTGGAACGCCAGCGCCACCGCCGCGGCGAGTGACCAGCGGAACTCGCTGCCACTGACCCGGCCGAACTGCCGGGGCTGACGGACCAGAACGGGACCGGACATGACGACTGCGCCAATAGCGTTGCGCCAGAAAGCGATGGCCAGGGCGCTCACGGAGGTGGCACCCAGCGTGGCAGCAATCAGAGGCCCGGAGGAGGCAACGCCCAGTACACCGAGCGCCGCGAGGAAGAAGTTCACGCCTCCACAGTAGTGCTCCCGCACAGGTGCCCGCCGTCAGCGCCCTCAGGGTGGGGCCGGGGTGGGCGTGAACGCAAAAGGTCCCGGCCAGCTTTTCCGCTGGCCGGGACCTTTTCCTATGGTGGAGGCACGGGGACTCGAACCCCGAACCCCCTGCTTGCAAAGCAGGTGCGCTACCAATTGCGCCATGCCCCCATAAGAAGCAACCCGTCAATCATACCCCAGTGCCGGACCGCCGTTTCCGGCTCCCAGCCTGGCTTGGGCTAATCGACCGTATCGGTCGACTGGCTCCAGACTGCCTTACGGGCCTCGGATTCCTGCACTTTCCTGTAGAGCAGGACGCCTGCGATCGTGGCTGCAACTGCCAGCAACTTCTTCACACGCACCCCGTTCCGATCCAGTTTCACGTGGATCTTTACAGGAACCTGTACAGGTTCCGTGGGCGTACCAGGACTTGAACCTGGGACCTCTTCGTTATCAGCGAAGCGCTCTAACCGCCTGAGCTATACGCCCCGATGCCTCATCGGGCCGAGATATGACTTTACAGCACATCCCGGCCCGATCCAAAATCGAGGTCTTTTCCCGGGGTTCACCGGGAGGAAGGGGCCATTTAGTCGTCGGTGAGGGTCACACCGATGCCGCCGACCAGGGTGGCGGCAATGTTGTACAGCACTGCGGACAGCATCGACAGAGCGGTCAGCAGGACCACATTGATCACCGCGATGATCACGGCAAAGGAGGCAACCTGGCCGAGGGACGCGACCTTCTTCAGCTCGAAGCCGCCGCTTTCAGATCCGGCAAGGGTGCCCAGCAGGCTGTCCACCTGGTCAAAGATGCCGGTCAGATCCAACACTGTCCAGAGCACGATCGCGGCAACGACAGTGACGATACCGAGCGCTACGGAGAGCAGGAAGGCCATTTTCAGGACGGACCAAGGCTCAACTTTGCTCACGAGCAACCGTGCACGCCTGACCTTGGCCTTCGGTGCCGGCCGGACCAGGCCCGGCTGGCCCGGCCGCTGGGCCGCGGCCTCCGGACGCTGTCCGGCGGCCGCAGGACGCTGGCCCGGCGTCGCAGGGCGCTGGCCCGGCGTGACGGGCCGTTGCCCGGGCGTGGCCGGCCGTTGGCCGGTTCCAACGACGCCGGGGCGCTGCTGGGGACGCGAGGGCGCGTTGACCCGCGGGGCAGCAGGCTGGCGCGCGCCGCCGGGACCACTGCTCGATTTGGGATAGGACTCGGAATTACTCACGCGTTACCTCCGGTGTTGTCTTCGTCCAGCTCGGCATCGCCTGATGACTCATCTGAATCGGGGGCCGGTACTGATTCTGTCTCTACGGACCCCTCGCGCGATCCGTTATCTCCAGCCAACGTTACGTCATCTTGCTCCGCAGCCTGATCTTCGGCCTCGCTTTCGGGGCCTGTTTCGTCAGTGTCCAGGCCGCGTTCGCTGTTCCGGGCCACTTCGATGATGCGGTCGTTCTTGTCAGGCTTGGCGAAGATAACGCCCATGGTGTCGCGGCCCTTGGCAGGCACCCCGGCCACCGACGAACGGACCACCTTGCCGCCTTCCATGACAACCAGGACCTCGTCCTCTTCCTGGACGATCAGGGCCCCTACGAGGTGCCCGCGTTCCTCCTGGTACTTGCCGACCTTGATGCCCAGCCCGCCGCGGCCCTGAAGGCGGTATTCCTCCACCGCGGTGCGCTTGGCGAACCCGCCTTCGGTGACGATGAAGACGAACGAGCCGTCCCGAACGACGTCGGCGGCTAGCAGTTCGTCATCCTCACGGAACTTCATACCGGTGACACCGGAAGTGGCGCGTCCCATCGGGCGCAAGGCTTCGTCCGTGGCAGTGAACCGGATGGACTGTCCCTTGCGGGAAACCAGCATCAGGTCGTCGCTCTCGGACACGAGCTGGGCGGAGACGAGTTCGTCACCGTCGCGCAGGTTGATCGCGATCACACCGGCGGAGCGGTTGGTGTCGTAGTCCTCCAGCCGTGTCTTCTTGACCAGACCGCGCTTGGTGGCGAGCACCAGGTAGGGCGCGTGCTGGTAGTCGCGAAGGTCCAACACCTGCGCGATCCGCTCGTCCGGCTGGAAGGCCAGCAGGTTCGCGACGTGCTGTCCCTTGGCGTCACGTGCTGCTTCGACCAATTCGTAGGCCTTTGCGCGGTAGACCCGGCCCAGGTTCGTGAAGAACAACAGCCAGTGGTGCGTGGTCGTAACGAAGAAGTGCTCCACCACGTCGTCTCCGCGTAGCTGGGCGCCCTTGATGCCCTTGCCGCCGCGCTGCTGGGACCGGTAGTTGTCACTGCGGGTGCGCTTGACGTAGCCGCCCCTGGTGATGGTGACGACCATTTCTTCTTCGGGGATCAGGTCCTCCATCGACATGTCGCCGTCGAAGCCCATCAGCACCTTGGTCTTGCGGTCATCCCCGTGTTTATCGACAATCTCGGCCAGCTCGGTACTGATAATCTCGCGCTGGCGCTCCTCCGAGGCGAGAATCGAGTTGTATTCCGCAATCGCAGCTTCCAGTTCGGCGTGCTTGTCCTGGATCTTCTGCCGTTCCAGGGCAGCGAGCCGGCGCAGCTGCATGTCCAGGATGGCCCGGGCCTGCAGATCGTCGATGTCGAGCAGCTCCATCAGGCCGTCGCGGGCCATTTCGGTGGTGGTCGACGCACGGATCAGCGCGATGACTTCGTCGAGTGCATCCAGCGCCTTCAGCAGCGCACGAAGGATGTGGGCTTCTTCTTCTGCCTTCCGCAGCCGGTAGCGGGTGCGCCGGGCGATGACGTCCATCTGGTGGGTGACCCAGTGCCGGATGAATGCGTCCAGGCTAAGCGTGCGCGGCACGCCGTCGACAATTGCCAGCATGTTGGCCGCGAAGTTGTCCTGCAGCTGCGTGTGCTTGTAGAGATTGTTCAGCACCACCTTGGCCACGGCATCGCGTTTGAGCACGATCACCAGGCGCTGGCCGGTGCGGCCGGAGGTCTCATCGCGAAGGTCCGCGATGCCGGAAATCTTGCCGTCCTTGACGAGCTCGGCAATTTTGATGGCGAGGTTGTCCGGGTTGGCCTGGTAGGGCAGTTCGGTGACAACCAGGCAGGTGCGGCCCTGGAGTTCCTCAACGTTGACGACGGCGCGCATGGTGATGGAGCCGCGGCCGGTGCGGTAAGCGTCCTCGATGCCCTTGTGGCCCAGGATCGTGGCACCGGTCGGGAAGTCGGGTCCCTTGATCCTCTGGATCAGTTCCTCGAGCAGTTCTTCACGGCTGGCAGTCGGATTGGCCAGGTACCACTGCACGCCGTCGGCCACCTCGCGGAGGTTGTGCGGCGGGATATTGGTGGCCATGCCGACGGCGATGCCGGAGGAACCGTTGACCAAAAGGTTCGGGAAACGCGCCGGCAGGATGGTCGGTTCCTGATTCTTGCCGTCGTAGTTGTCCTGGAAGTCGACGGTTTCCTCGTCGATGTCCCGGACCATTTCCATGGCCAGCGGGGCCATCTTGGTTTCGGTGTAACGCGGGGCGGCTGCACCATCGTTGCCGGGCGAGCCGAAGTTGCCCTGGCCCAGTGCCAGCGGGTACCGCATGGTCCAGTCCTGGATCAGCCGGACCAGGGCGTCGTAGATCGCGGTGTCTCCGTGCGGGTGGTACTGGCCCATGACCTCGCCGACGACGCGGGCGCACTTGTTGAAGGAGCGGTCGGGGCGGTAGCCGCCGTCGAACATCGCGTAGAGCACGCGGCGGTGGACGGGCTTGAGTCCATCGCGGACGTCCGGCAGCGCGCGCCCGACAATTACGGCCATGGCGTAGTCGAGGTATGAGCGCTGCATTTCGGTCTGCAGGTCGACCTGCTCGACACGGTCGCTCAGGACGTCGGTATCAAGGACGGTGCCTTCAAGCACGGCTTCCGCGCCGGATGCGGGCGGGACCTCGGGTGTTTCGTCACTCATAGTCTATGTTTTCCGTTTCAGGTATATATCGGTTCTGGAATATGCAGGGCTGGGCCGCTAGATATCGAGGAACCGAACGTCCTTGGCGTTCTGCTGAATGAAGTTTCGGCGGGACTCCACGTCTTCGCCCATGAGGACCGAGAAGGTCTGGTCGGCTGCCAGGGCATCGTCCATGGTGACCTGCAGGAGGGTGCGGTGGTCCGGATCCATGGTGGTGTCCCAGAGTTCCGTGTAGTCCATCTCGCCGAGGCCCTTGTAACGCTGGATGCCGTTGTCCTTCGGGATGCGCCGACCCGCAGCCTGGCCGGAGAGCAGCTTTGCGTCCCGCTCCCGGTCGCTGTAGACGTAGTCGTGCGGGGCGTTCGACCACTTGATCCGGTACAGCGGCGGCTGGGCCAGATAGACGTAGCCGTTCTCAATCAGCGGGCGCATGTAGCGGAAGAGCAGCGTCATCAGCAGAGTCGTGATGTGCTGGCCGTCGACGTCGGCATCGGCCATCAGGACGATCTTGTGGTACCGGAGCTTGGCCAGGTCGAAGTCCTCACCGATGCCGGTGCCGAAGGCGGTGATCATGGACTGGACCTCGGCGTTGCCCAGGGCCTTGTCGAGCCGGGCGCGCTCGACGTTCAGGATCTTGCCACGAAGCGGCAGGATTGCCTGGGTCTCCGGGTTGCGTCCGCGCTTGGCCGAGCCGCCTGCCGAGTCACCCTCCACGAGGTAGACCTCGCACTTCTGCGGGTCCTTGGAGGAGCAGTCGGACAGCTTGCCCGGCATGCCAAAGGATTCCAGCGGGCTCTTGCGGCGTGCGTTGTCACGGGCCTTGCGGGCAGCCATACGCGCCTGGGCCGCGGAGATGGCCTTGCGGATCACGTCGCGGGCCGGGCCTGGGTTGCGTTCCAGCCAGTCACCGAGGCCGTCGGTGACCACGCGCTGGACGAAGCCCTTGACCTCGGAGTTGCCAAGTTTGGTCTTGGTCTGGCCCTCGAACTGCGGCTCGGCCAGCTTGACCGAGATGACGGCGGTCAAGCCCTCGCGGATGTCGTCACCGGTGAGGTTGTCATCCTTTTCCTTGATGATGCTCTTTTCACGCGCATACCGGTTGATCAGCGAGGTCATCGCGGCGCGGAAGCCTTCTTCGTGCGTTCCGCCCTCGTGGGTGTTGATCGTGTTCGCGTAGGTGTGGACGCTCTCGGAGTACGCGTTCGTCCACTGCATCGCCATCTCCAAGGCGATGTGCCGTTCCGTGTCTTCCGTCTCGAAGGCAATGACGTCCTCGTGCACGACGTCGACCTTCTTGCCGGAGTTCAGGTGCTTCACGTAATCGAGCAAACCCTCGTCGTACTGATACACCACCGTGTGAAAATCTGCGGGAACCTCGCCCTCAGTCTCCAGGCCGTCAAGATCCAGGTCTTCGTCTTCGGACGCTTCCGCCGCGCGGCGCTCGTCGGTCAGCGTGATGCGCAGCCCCTTGTTCAGGAACGCCATCTGCTGGAACCGGGCCCGCAGCGTCTCAAAGTCGAAGTCCGTGCTCTCGAAAATGGTGGGATCCGGGTAGAACGTCTGGGTGGTTCCGGTCTCGTTCGTTTCCTCGCCCTTCACCAGGCCGCCCTGGGGCTTGCCGCCGTCGGCAAAGGACATCCGCCAGACGTGGCCCTGCCTGCGGACCTCGGTATCGACGCGGCTTGAGAGGGCGTTGACGACGGAGATACCCACACCGTGGAGGCCGCCCGAGACCGCATAGCCACCGCCACCAAACTTACCGCCGGCGTGCAGGATGGTCATGACCACTTCCACCGTCGGCTTGTGTTCGGTGGGGTGCATGTCCACGGGAATGCCGCGGCCGTTGTCCACGACCGTTACGCCGCCGTCGGCCCGGAGGACGATTTCAATGTGCGTGCAGTAGCCCGCCAGAGCTTCGTCAACGGAGTTATCGACAACTTCATAGACCAGGTGGTGCAGACCACGGGGCCCGGTGGAGCCGATGTACATACCCGGGCGCTTCCGAACAGCTTCCAGACCCTCAAGCACGGTAATGTCGCTGGCGCCGTAGCCGTGCGGCTTCACCGCTTCCGCGGGGGCGTCCGCTGACGCACCTCCCGCTGCTGGGTCCGCTGCCGGGAAATCTGTATTGTCGTTAGCCACAGGCGCTTTCGACTCCTCTATGTTCGTTGAAGGCCGGCCGGAACCGCTTTCCAAGGAAAACGGACACCGCCAGCAGGCACGTCACTGATGGCGCCCGTGGCAGCTCCGTGAGCCGGTCTCCGCACAGAAAATTGCGTCGGAAACGGACTCAGTCGACGTTTCACCGGCGCCCAGTTATCTCCTGCGATTCTACCGTGTTATAGGACCGATTCCCGCATTCCGGAGGGCCAAACGGCTGGCAAAGTGCCGCTGGGAGGCCGCTGACTCCGTCTGCAAGGCTCCGGGGGTCCTTCCGCTGGGTGCCTATACCGGCCCGGGGCGTCTGAGCGCCCTACACGCCGTTCGCGGATTTTTCAATCTTTTTGGAACAACTGCTTCATAACGGCGGCTGCGGCTGCTAACCGTAAGTATCGCGTGGACCGCGTCCGTTCACGGTACGGGCACCCTTCCGCCAGCTGGGCGCTGCAGGGCCGAGCACCTGGATCTTGGTTACCACACCGTCACCGAGCTCCACGCGGAACTTTTCCAGCAGGCTCAGGCTAAGCAGCCGCAGCTGAGTCGCCCAAGCGGTCGAGTCGCAGCGCACATGCAACGTCGTGTCTTCAAAGCTCTCCGGGGTGCAGTGGGCCGAGATCTCCGGTCCAACAAGGGCCGGCCACTGCGCCATGACCGAGCCGACCGCCACCGGGGAACTCCAGCCGCGTTCTGCCACCAACCGTCCCACTACCTTGCCGAGGCCCAGCGGATCCCGTCCGGTTCCGTGGAACTGACTGAAGCCCCGCGTGCCGGCACCGCGCAGCGGTTTCTGGCCGCTTTTCTGGCTGCTGCCGGGGCGGGGCGGTGCTTTCCGGCGGATCTCACCTCGAGCTGCCGCGGCATCCCGCATGCGGTTCAGCGCTGCCTGGGCCGCATCGATGTCATCGGGATCGCGGCCCGGCTGCAGACCGCCGTCGGTGTCCTTGTTCATCGGTTGTCCGGCTCCTCGATTCCTCCCGGAATGACCTTTACCCGCCGCCCGGCCAGTTCCGCCGGTATGTCGTCCTCGACGGCGGCGGTCACCAGGACCTGTTCCGCGCCGGAAACGATTGCGGCCAGTTTACGCCGCCGCTGAACATCCAGCTCGGCGAAAACGTCATCCAAAATCAGGATCGGGGCGGACCCGCCGGTGCGTGCGTCATCGAGCATCACATAGTAGGAGGCCAGGCGCAGGGCCAGGCACATTGACCAGGTTTCCCCGTGGGAGGCATAACCCTTCGCCGGGGCCTGGCCCAGGACCAGTTCGAGTTCGTCCCGGTGTGGCCCTACCAAGGAAATCCCGCGTTCCAGTTCCTTCCGGCGCGACGCTGCGAAAGCCCGCACGTAGCGTTCGGTCAGGTCGTCGACGCTGAGCAACCGCAGGTCTTCGGCTGCGTCTGCCGGAGGCCCCGCCGCGGTCCCCGCTCCGCCGCGCGCTGCTTCGCCATCGTCGTCGACCACCCCCTGAAGAGTCGAGCGGTACACCGCTCCGGCCGCTTTGGAGCCGTCCGTGAGCTGGGAGTAAGCGTTCCTCAGGTGCGGCTGAAGCCGTTCCACCAATTCCAGCCGTGCGTGCAGGAGTTCGGCTCCAGCTCTCGCCATATGCTGGTCCCAGACATCAAGGGTTGCTTCATGCCCGGACGTGAATTTGCCGGTGCGGCCGGACTTCAGCAACGCGTTGCGCTGTTTCAGTACGCGGTCGTAGTCGCTGCGCGTGGCCGCGTGGCGGGGAATAAGGCTGACCAGCAGTTCATCGAGGAAACGGCGTCGGCTGGACGGATCGCCCTTGACCAGGGCGAGGTCCTCGGGGGCAAAGAGCACCGTCTGGCAGATCCCCAGGATGTCCCGGGCCCGGACCGGGTTGCTGCGGTTGATGCGGGCCCGGTTGGCCCGGCCGCCGTTGATTTCCAGCTCCAGCACGGTCGATTGCCCCCCGCGGACCAGTTTGGCCCGGACCAGAGCCCGGTCGGTGCCGAACCGAAGCAGCGGAGCATCGGAACTGACACGGTGCGAACTGAGGGTGGCCAGGTAGCCGACGGCTTCCATCAGGTTGGTCTTGCCGATGCCGTTGGAGCCCACGAGTACCGTGACCCCCGGCTCCAGGGTGAGGTCGACCTGGGCATAGCTGCGGAAATCTGTCAGCGACAGTTGTTCAAGGTACACGCCGTTTTCAGGACTCCGGGACTTACTTGGCCGGCCGGGTGGAGTGTCCGCCGAACTGGTGGCGCAGCGCTGAAACCATCTTCATCGCCGGTGAACTGTCTTCGCGGGAAGCGAAGCGGGCGAACAGTGCCGCGGTGATAGCCGGGGCCGGAACGGCGTTGGCGATCGCTTCCTCGACAGTCCAACGTCCCTCACCGGAATCCTCGACATAGTCGTCGATGGATTCCAGTCCCGGGTCCTCGTCCAAGGCTTTGACCATCAGGTCCAGCAGCCAGGAGCGGACGACGGTTCCCTTCTGCCAGGCCCGGAACGTTCCCGGCAGATCGGTGACGATGTCCTTGGCCGCAAGGAGTTCATAGCCCTCGGCGTAGGCCTGCATCAGGCCATATTCAATACCGTTGTGCACCATCTTGGCGTAGTGCCCGGCGCCTACACCGCCCACATGGACGAAGCTGTCGGCGCGGTCACCTTCCGGCCGCAGCGCATCGAAGACCGGGAGTGCGCGTTCAATATCGGCTGTATCCCCTCCGGCCATCAGGCCGTAGCCGTTCTGCAGGCCCCAGACGCCGCCCGATACCCCGCAATCCGCGAAGCGGATCCCCTTTTCAGCAAGGGCGGCAGCGTGTTTCTGGTCTTCGGTGAAGCGGGAGTTCCCCCCGTCGATCACGAGATCACCGGCGTCCAGCTTGCTCCCCAGTTCCGTAATCACGGCGTCCGTGATGGCGCCGGAGGGAACCATTACCCAGATCAGCCGGGGGGCGGGCAGGGCGGAAATGAGCTCGTCCACGCTGGCGACATCCGAGATTTCTGCGTTCCGGTCAAATCCGGTGACCTCGAGCCCAGCATTGCGCAACCGTTCGCGCATGTTGAAGCCCATTTTTCCGAGACCGATAAGTCCGATGTGCACGGGTGGAACTCTTTTCTGCGCTGGTGGGAGGGTGGGAAGCCCAACTGCGTGGGCCCACGCCGCCAGGGTTCCCTGGCCGTGGGGCCCCATCGGCGAGGGTCCCTGCCTGAGCTTGCGAAGGCTGGGAGCCGATGGGGACTTGCGAGGCGAAGGCGGCGGTGGGGTCTAGTTGGGCAGGCGGACCGGCATCACCAGATACCGGTAGTCGTCTTGGTCTTCGCCATCGGCATCCTGCTGGGCGGTGATCATCGCCGGTTTGGGAGCTGTGGTGAAGGAGAACCGGACGAACTTGGTCTCGATGACGCTCAAGCCCTCGATCAGGTAGTGAGGGTTGAAGGCGACCGTGATGTCTTCGCCGCTCAGCTGGGCCTCAAGCTCTTCAGAAGCCTGGGCGTCCTCGCCGGTTCCGGCGTCGAGGTGTAGCTGGCCCTGGGTAAACGCGAGCCGCACCGGGGTGTTCCGCTCAGCCACAAGAGACACGCGGCGGACAGCTTCCACCAGTTCCTGGGTCTGGACTGTGGCGTGGATCGGCGTCGAATCCGGGAAAAGGGAACGGATCTTGGGATAGTCACCATCGACGAGGAGCGACGTCGTGGTGCGGCCGCCGCTCTCGAAACCGATCAGCCGGCTGTCGTCCTCGGCCAGGGCGAGGTTGATGTCCCCGCTGCCGCCAAGCGTCTTGGCGACTTCGTTGAGGGTCTTCGCCTTCACCAGGGCGCTCGTGGAGATGCCCGGGGTGGCAGGCTTCCACGGTACTTCGCGCATCGCCAGGCGGTAGCGGTCGGTGGCCAGCAGGGTAATCAGGTCGTCCTCGATTTCCATCCGGACACCGGTAAGGATGGGCAGCGTGTCATCCTTGCTGGCCGCGATGATCACCTGCGAGACAGCCTGCGCGAACGAGTCGCCGGCCACCGTTCCGCTGATGGGAGGAAGTCCGGGCAACGGCGGGTATTCCGCTTCCGGCATGGTAGCCAGGTGGAAACTGCTCCGGCGGCAGGTCAGGGTGACCTTGTTGCCGTCTGTTTCAATTTCGACGGGTGCGGACGGCAGGCTGCGGCAGATGTCTGCGAGCAGGCGGCCGGATACCAGGATCGTGCCCTCGGTGCTGATGTCGGCGGGGATTTCGAGGCGGGCCGAGGTCTCGTAGTCAAAGCTTGAGAGGCTGACCGTGCCGGCTTCGGCTTTGAGCAGCAGACCGGAAAGAACCGGAACAGGCGGACGCGGCGACAACGACCGGGCGGTCCAGGTCACTGCTTCGGCCAGAACGTCCCGTTCGACTCTGAACTTCACGGAAGGGTGCCGCCTTTCATTGCTGCTGATAATGCCAAACGTGTCAAGCCCCGGGCTCACCGCTTGTGGTGCCTGATCTGCCAAGAAGGGTAAGTGCACGCGTCCCGGTGCGGCTTGCTGCTCCCGGCTCCGGAAGTCGAATCACACGAAAGATTCCGGGACGGACGCACTGCAGACAGCTTAGCCCCAAGAACGGACTTCTCCCATCCCTGGCTTACACCAGTGTGGTTCGAAGCGGGGTTTCGAGCTGGTCAGGGGCAGTTGGCGGAGGGGTGAGAAGAAACTGTTGTTTGAGGGAATTTCATTTTCTTGGGATTAGTAGTGTTAATAACTGCTGTGGAAACTGTGGATAACTCAGTCTGGCCGTGTCGTTCCGCGGTTAAGCCCTGTTCATGGACTGTGGGGGAAGCAGGTTTTAAACAGGGTGTGGATGGGGACAACATTTTGGGGCGTTTCGCCAGTCCACAGGCGCCTTAAGGGTTTTAAGCCCATTGACCGCCGTTGTCCCCTTAACTATCCACAGGGTTGTCCACAGCGCACTGCTAATAAGGTAAGAGTGCGCCGTGTGGGCGTTCAGGAATTGCGCTGTTGCTGCTTGATCCGGTTGGTCAGTTCGGTCACCTGGTTGTAGATGACCCGGCGCTCCGCCATCAGCTCGCGAATCTTCCGGTCAGCGTGGATGACCGTGGTGTGGTCACGGCCACCGAGTTCCTGGCCAATCTTGGGGAGCGACATGTCGGTAAGCTCCCGGCACAGGTACATGGCGATCTGCCGCGCGGTGACCAGGGTGCGGGTGCGCGACTTGCTGCAGAGCTCCTCCATGGTCAGCTTGAAGTAGTCGGCCGTCTGGGTGAGGATCTGCGCGGACGTGATCTCCTGGGCGCCGTCGTCCGTGATCAAATCCTTGAGTACCATCTCGGCAAGGGCTACATCTACCGGCTGGCGGTTCAGGCTTGCGAAGGCGGTGACGCGGATCAGGGCACCTTCAAGTTCGCGGATGTTGCTGGAAATTTTCGAGGCGATGTATTCCAGCGCGTCGTCAGGAGCGGAGAGTCCTTCACTCAGCGCTTTCTTACGCAGGATGGCGATGCGGGTTTCCAGTTCGGGCGGCTGGATATCGGTCAGCAGGCCCCACTCGAAGCGGGACTTCATGCGGTCCTCAAAGCCTGCAAGCAGCTTGGGCGGCTGATCCGACGTGATCACGACCTGCTTGTTGTTGTTGTGCAGGGCGTTGAACGTGTGGAAGAACTCCTCCAGCGTGCGGTCCTTGCCGGCGAGGAACTGGATGTCATCGATTAGCAGGACGTCAACATTGCGGTACGTCGTCTTGAAACTGGTGCCTTCGTCGTCGCGGATCGAGTTGATGAAGTCATTGGTGAACTCCTCCGAGTTCACGTAGCGGACCCGGATGCCGCTGTAGAGCCGCCGGGCGTAGTGGCCGATGGCGTGTAAGAGGTGCGTCTTGCCGAGGCCGGAGTCACCGTAAATGAACAGCGGGTTGTAGGCCTTGGCGGGAGCTTCCGCGACGGCGACGGCGGCCGCGTGGGCAAAGCGGTTGGACGAACCAATCACGAAGGTGTCGAAGACGTACTTAGGGTTGAGCCTGCCGAATTCGTGGGACGTGCTCGGAAGCATCGGCTGCGGCTTCAGCTCCACCATGGGATCAGCAGCGAGGGCCAGCTCGGGGGCAGGTTCCGGTTCCACGTGCACCGGCACAAGGTCGGTGTCGACGTCGATCGCGCAACGGATCTCGTCGGAAAATACGCTTCGCAGAGCGTCATCGAGTGCTTCCTTGACCTGGGTCTGCAGCACCTCGCGGGTAAGTTCGTTGGGCACGGCGACAAGCAGGGTCGAACCGATCAAGCCCTGGGCCTGGGCCAGGATCACAAAGCCGCGTTGACGGGGGGTGACACGGTGGTCGTTCTCCAGAAGGCTGACCACCCGCCGCCAGGAACTTCCGACGGTGTTCGCGTGGTTGGCTTCGTCTACCGTCATCAATCAGTTCCTCAAACCTTGCTTGCCTGCGTTTCCTGCAGCCGCAAGCCCTGAACCAGGCTGCTGGTCCCGGCTTAATCCACAGGGTTGTACACACTCAGTGGATAATGGGCTACTGAGCCACTCTAGGGGATGAAAACGGCAGAAGATAGCTGGCATTCCCCCTGTGGATAATTACACCGGTGTGGTTCCGGAACGGAGTCCAAAAGGCGGTTCATCCACAGGCGATGGGGCAGGTTAGCCACAGCTTGGGGACAGGCGATAGCGCCGCCCCCGGTTTGACTCTGGGGGGCGGCAGGCCCTAACGTTGTGAAGTCCCATGTGCACGCCTATCGCCTCATTTGAATCTCTCCCGACGCCCCGCGTCTTGCGAGCCGAGGTAGGCGGCACATACAAAACTTAGCGTCGACCAGTTCTTCCCCTTGATCGGGTGGGCGCACCTTTGATCCACTGGAGTAACTAACGTGAGCAAGCGGACTTTTCAGCCGAATAACCGCCGTCGAGCCAAGAAGCACGGCTTCCGCCTTCGTATGCGTACCCGTGCCGGCCGCGCCATTCTGGCAGCCCGTCGTGGCAAGGGCCGTACCGAACTGTCGGCCTAAATAACTGACTCATCGGTCACCCTCCCTATGCGAGTTGAGCGGTGCTAGCCACCCGGAACCGTCTACGGACACCGACCGATTTTTCAACAACTGTACGTTCCGGCGTCCGCAATGGACGCCGGAACTTAGTGTTATATACGGCAGCCCTGGCTGCCGGAGAACCAAGCCGGATCGGTTTCATCGTTTCCAAGAGTGTCGGGAACGCTGTTGTTAGGAACCTCGTTAAGAGGAGACTGAGAGAAGCCGGCGCTTTGTCGTTGCAGAAATACCCCACCGGGTTCGCTATCGTGGTTCGGGCACTGCCCGCCTCGGCGGTTGCAGGCTGGGATAGCTTGCGCTTCGACTATGACGCCGCTCTTGAGAACAACATGAAACGGTTGGGCAGCCGCCTTCCACAGGCCGCTTCTACAGTTTCTTACGAGACAACACAGGAAGGGACCCCGCGTGCGTAACTCAAGTGCCGCCGTCGTCCCCGTTCCTGAATCACGTCTCAAAGCCGCCGCAATCTGGCTTGGCCAGGCGGTCTGGAATCTGCCCCGCAACCTCCTCATCCTGCTGCTGATGACTTACCGGAAGCTTGTCTCACCGCTGTATGGACAGGTCTGCCGCTTCTTTCCCAGCTGCTCGGCCTATGCGCTGGAGGCGGTCACGATACATGGGGCCGTGAAGGGCAGCTGGCTTGCGGCCCGGCGCCTCGCTCGCTGTCATCCGTGGAATTCCGGTGGTGTGGACCATGTCCCCGCCGGGCACCGGGAGTGGCCAGCAGGCCACACCCCCAGAATTGTTGTGCTGAACAACCCGGACAAGTACCTGGCTGCGCAGTCTGATGGAGAAGGCCGCCCGGCGGCCTGACGAATAGGGATATCGTATGGACTTCTTTGAAACAATCATGTTTCCGTTCAAGTGGCTGGTTTCCATCATCATGGTGGGCTTCCACGACGGACTGAGCGCCATCGGCCTCCCGGCCGCCAACGGCTGGACCTGGACCCTGTCCATCATCGGTCTGGTGTTGGTCATCCGTGCCGCTCTGATCCCGGTGTTTGTCAAGCAGATCAAGGCCCAGCGCGGCATGCAGCTCCTGCAGCCGGACCTGAAGAAGCTTCAGGATAAGTACAAGGGCAAGACCGACCAGCTCTCCCGCCAAGCCATGGCGCAGGAGCAGATGGCGATGTATAAGAAGCACGGCACCAACCCGTTCTCTGCCTGCTTGCCGATGCTGATCCAGATGCCGTTCTTCTTCGCGCTCTTCCAGGTCCTTTCTGGAATCAGCAGCGCCAAGACCAGCGGCAAGGGCATCGGCGCCCTCAGCCATGACCAAGTCGTGCAGTTCGATGAGTCCAGCATTTTCGGTGCCCCGTTGTCGGCTTCCCTCCTGCACGGCGGTGGCGGCAACCAGATCGCGGTATGGATCCTCTCGATTGTGATGATCCTTGCGATGACGGCCTCGCAGTTCATCACCCAGAAACAGATCATGGCAAAGAACATGTCTGAAGAGGCCATGGCGAGCCCGTTCATGAAGCAGCAGAAGATGATGCTCTACGTCCTGCCGCTTGTTTTCGGCGTCGGTGGCATTAACTTCCCCATCGGTGTCCTCATCTACTGGACCACGACCAACCTTTGGACCATGGGCCAGCAGTTCTTTGTCATCCGCCGGATGCCGACGCCGGGATCCCCGGCCGCCAAGGCTCTGGAGGAGCGGCGCGCCGCGAAGGGCTTGCCCTCGCTGCCGCTGACGGGTGCCCGGAAGGCCGACGCCGAGGCTGAAGCGGCGGCTGCTGCGGCCGCCGTGACCGCCAGGAGCCAGCGCGTCCAGCCACAGCGCAAGAACAGGAAGAGGAAGTAATGTCTGCCGAGAGCACCGAACACGATATTTCCCCCGAACAAGGCCAGGACGACGTCCGGGACGGCGTCCTGGAGCACGGCCCCGGAGAAGTCTCCGAGGAGTCCGAGGACGCCGGCCGGGACGCGGACAAGCGGACCTCAGCCGGCCGGTTGGAGGAGGAGGGCGACGTTGCCGCCGACTACCTCGAGGAGCTGCTCGACATTGCCGATATCGACGGCGATATCGACATCGAGGTCCGCAACGGCCGCACTTATATCTCCATCGTGGCGGACGAGGAGGGCTCGGGGCTGGAGAACCTGGTAGGCCGTGACGGTGAAGTGCTGGAAGCTCTCCAGGAGCTGACCCGCCTTGCCGTGCTTTCCGCTACGGAGAGCCGATCCCGTCTGGTGCTGGACATTGACGGCTACCGTGCCGGCCGCGCCGGCGATCTGCAGCAGATCGCCGAGGACGCCATTGCTTCCGTGAAGGAAACGGGTGCGGCGGTTGCCCTCGCGCCGATGAGTGCGTATGAACGCAAGATTGTCCACGACGCCGTGGCCGATCTTGGGTTCGTCAGCGAATCTGAAGGCGAAGGTGCCGACCGGCACATCGTTGTCTCTGCAGACTGATTCCGGATAGCTTGATGGTGGAAATTACCGCGGCTGAACTTAAAGCCGCTGAGTCTGTATTCGGTGACCGGCTGGACCTTGCAAAGCGCTACGTTGAGCACCTCGCCACCTCCGGCACTGAGCGGGGCCTCATCGGCCCGCGGGAGGTTCCCCGGTTGTGGAGCCGGCACGTCCTCAACTGTGCGGTGATCGAGCGCGAGATCGCCCACGGGAGCCACGTCGCCGACGTCGGGAGCGGGGCTGGCCTCCCGGGACTTTGCCTTGCGATCGCCAGGCCTGACCTCGAATTGACCCTGATCGAGCCGCTGGAACGACGGGTGATCTGGCTGCAGGAAGTGGTCGATGATCTCGGCCTGGAAAACGTTACGGTGATGCGGACCCGGGCGGAACTGGCCGTGGGCCAGGTTGAGGCGGACGTCGTCACCGCGCGTGCCGTCTCTGCCCTCTCCAACCTCGCCGGCCTGACCATTCCGCTGCTCGCAGGCAAGGGTGAAGTTGTGGCCATCAAGGGCCGAAGCGCCGCGGAGGAAGTGGAGAAAGCTGCCAAGGCGATCCGCAAGCTCGGCGGCGTGGAGACCTCTGTGAAGGTAGTCGGCGAGGACCTTCTCGAAGAGCCAACGACTGTTGTTCGGATAGTTGTGAATAAGCCCCGAAAGATTGCCTAGCACCAGCCCGGTGCCCGCGCTCTTTTTGCGGAAGAGGTTAGGCTAGTTACCGGCAGCAAAAGCCGAACGAGAGTGAGAGTGGCAAGTGACCAGCAGCGAAGCCTCCACACAACGGATACCTCCGTTCGTGTCCCTGGGGTCAGCACGGGCGTTCACGGCACCTGCCGTCGCTTCCAAAAACTCACCAAAGCAAACCACTACGGTTGCTAACCGGCCTGGTTCGGCCAAAGTTTCACGTGAAACTTCGGCTTCCCCGGCCCGCAACGTACTGGACTCCATCGACGACTCCAGTCCAATCGCTCGTGAGCTGGCGCACGAGAACAAACGGCGTGAACGATTGCTGGGACGGGAACTTCCCAAACCTGACAAGACCCGTATCTTCACCGTCTCCAATCAGAAGGGCGGGGTGGGAAAGACCACCACCACCGTCAACATTGCCGCAGCGCTTGCCGCCGCTGGCCTGAATGTGCTGGTCATCGACATCGATCCCCAGGGCAATGCCTCGACGGCGCTCGGGATTGAGCACCACGCCGACGTCGACAGCATCTATGACGTCCTCATTAATGACGTGCCCCTGCAAGACGTTGTGGCACCCTGCCCGGACATCTCCAGGCTCCTTTGTGCGCCGGCCACGATCCACCTTGCGGGGGCTGAAATCGAGCTCGTCAGCCTCGTCGCCCGTGAACAGCGTCTCCGGCGCGCCATCGATGTTTATGCCAAGGAACGCGCCAAGAACGGCGAGGAGCGGCTGGATTACATCTTCATCGACTGCCCGCCAAGTCTGGGACTGCTGACGGTAAACGCCTTCTGTGCCGCCAGCGAGGTCCTGATTCCCATCCAGTGTGAGTACTACGCATTGGAGGGACTGAGCCAGCTGTTGAAGAACATCGAAATGATTCAAAAGCACCTCAACGCTGATCTGGTGGTCTCCACCATCTTGTTGACGATGTACGACGGACGCACCAATCTGGCAGCCCAGGTGGCCGCAGAAGTCCGCGAGCATTTCCCGGAGCAGGTCCTGGGCGCCGTAGTTCCGCGGTCGGTGCGCATTTCCGAGGCACCTAGCTACCAGCAGACGGTCATGACCTACGACCCTTCCTCCAGCGGTGCACTCTCCTACCTGGAAGCCGCAGCGGAAATTGCTGAACGTTAGACTTTTCTCAAAACTTGCACTAGCTAGAGCCGGAGCATGCCGGGCTCTTCCATCGGAGGGATTTATCCATGAGCGATAAGCGACGTGGCCTCGGCCGCGGCCTCGGCGCGCTAATTCCAAGTTCCGCCTCGGCCAACGCCTCCGGAAACGGCTCGGCCCCGTCCCGGCCCGTTGACTTGTTTTTCCCCGAGGCGAGAAAACGCCCCGTGGACGCCCAAGCGCAGGAAGAGATCTCAGTTGCTGAGCCACCCGTAGCGGAGAGGACGACGACCTCCGCCGCTTCGGATGAGGCTGCGTCGGTGCGGATCGATGAAGTGGCCGCGTCGGGCGAAACGGGGACACGGCCTAAAACTGCTCCGTCGAAGACTCCTTCCTCGAAGGCTCCGGTCCGAACCGGAGGGACCGAGGAAGATCTGCCGGCAGTGCCGGAGTCTACCGGTGCCAAGAAACAAGCCGGCCGGAAAGCCACAACAGCGAAAACGGAAGCTGCAGAGTCGGTCCCGCCGGCAGCTGACGTTGCGTCTGTTCCGCTTGCCGAGCGAGACAACGGCGTGGACTTGGTCGAGGTGCCAGGCGTTCGTTTCGCTGAGATTCCGGTCTCGGATATCCATCCGAACCGGAAGCAGCCACGTTCGGTCTTCGATGAGGACGACATGGCAGAGCTTGTGCACTCAGTCCGCGAAATCGGCGTGCTACAGCCAATTGTGGTGCGCACTTCAACCGAACAAGGTGGAGAACCGTACGAGCTCGTGATGGGCGAACGCCGGTGGCGTGCAGTGCAGGCGGCCGGACTCGACACCATCCCGGCAATCGTCCGCGACACCACAGATGACGACCTTCTGCGCGACGCCCTTCTGGAGAACCTGCACCGGAGCCAGCTGAACCCGCTGGAGGAGGCGGCGGCCTACCAGCAGCTGTTGGAGGATTTCGGAACGACGCACGAGCAGCTCGCTGACCGAATAGGCCGCTCGCGGCCGCAGGTATCGAACACGCTTCGCCTGCTGAAACTCCCGCCCCTTGTACAGCGCCGGGTCGGTGCCGGTGTTATCTCTGCCGGGCACGCACGGGCCCTTCTCGCCCTGCCGGACGCTGCCGCCATGGAGCGTCTTGCACAGAAGATCGTGGCCGAGGGCATGTCCGTTCGGGCAACCGAGGAGGCTGTGACGCTGTACCAGGGTCCCGCGTCGCCCACGAAGAACAACATTCCTAGGCCCGGCGCCCGCCACGAGCGCCTGGATTATCTTGCCTCTTCCCTCTCGGACCGCTTGGACACCAACGTGAAGATCTCGTTGGGTGCGCGCAAGGGCCGCGTCAGCATCGAATTCGCTAGCGTCGAGGACCTCAATCGCATCATGGACGTTCTCAGCCCCGGTAGCCCGAGCTAAAGCACACGGAATCGTCCGCTTGGGGCCTGTTTCACGTGAAACAGGCTCCCTTTTTTGTGCCAGATATATTGGAGGCGCAGCTAAACAAGCCGTCGTGCACGGCAAGTGTCCGACCTATTGGCGCCCCTCCCGTGGTTGGCGCCTCGTGGCTCCGTAGCCTCCAGATTGGCACCGCGAGTTCTCGGTGGGCTCCACGGGCCTCCTACATGGCCCTCCGGGTTTGCTGGGGGCATACAGAAGCCCTCACCGCGCCACTGCACCAGGAGCACCGTATGGCGCTGTACGGTGCCGCGGGGCCTACATTTGGCGTCTAAGTAGCCTCAGCTGCTCGCGTGGTGCACTACCAAGGGCTACCTAGGTGCGTTTGACGTGCTTCCATGGATGCACCGGCCGACGTGGTCGGCTGCGGGGTCGCGGCCAGCCGGCCGGTGTGCCACGGGATCCAACTGGCTACATCTGGTGTACTTCGGTGGGATGGCTTGGCTGGCTTTCGAAACGTTCGTGAGACCACAACGAGTTAGCTCATTCGCGGCGCCGCCGTTCTGCGGCACACCGAGTGCACGCAGTGGGCGTCGTTCCTTGACTCACCCAATTAGCGCCTGGCTGGTGCGCGTCCCTGCTAATTGACGGCACGGCCAGTTTCAGCAATATTTCGTATAGAACCCGCACTCCCAATCCCGTGGACTCTCGTGAACCTCCTTCCGGGACGGGCAGGGTTCTGGTCGCACTGTTTCACGTGAAACGTGCTCCTGTTCGCCCTGTTCTGAGCCGGCTTGGCACGTGGACATGAACTCATCACTTCTCACGGTCCGCCACCCTCTGCGACATCCCTCCACCTTGGACGCCACTTGCCCCCTTCACAATGGGCACCCGTCGAACAGGTAGGGTGTCGGGCACGCCCCGTCAGCGGAAGTGCCGTGTGCGCGTCGGCTTTGCCCTCGCGAGGCCGAACTCTCCGTGGACAGGCGAGGTTTCACGTGAAACGACAAGCGTCGATAGCCGACAGCCCGCAACAGGGCTAGGTTCCACCACCGTCCGCCGGCTGCCCGAGATCGCGCGACCTCACGGCCGGTGCCGTTGCGCACGAAGCAAGCCGGGCTACCGGATCTCCCATGACTTAGAGATGGCGGACCAGCCACACAGCTCAGGTTTGCTGACGAGTTGCTCCGTCTGCTTCGCTGTTCGAACCTACCGCCCTGCTGTGTGCGTGCTGTGCGCTCTTTCGCAGGCGATCATCCGTGCCGGTAGCAGAAGGGGTCCTATAGAACGACGTGGATCTGCTAACTCTCGGTACCGTTGTGGTCCCCTGTCCGCCCGTCCATTTTTTTGCCGATCCCCCAGCCCTCGGTCTCCTGTTCCCAGGGTTCCCCTGGATCCCATGGTCCCTGGTGGTTGTGTCCCTTGGGTCCCCCACGTTGCCGGGCCGCCTGTTCTGATGGAACGGTGACAGCCCACCGCGCGGGGAGGACAGCGTCGTGCTGGCGCGGCGAAGATGACCCTCCTCGCGTGCGTAGATGCACCACTTTTTAGGCTTACCGTATTGGCCTCTGGCCTCAGCAAATCCAAGCGCCACGAATCGTGAGACCGATGGACTGTCTGATGGGTTTCCCAAAGTCGTCCTCCTCTTCCTTCTGCGCACAGTAGACGCAGGCTCCGCGGTGGATGTGGCTGTGGATAACTTTGTGGACAGGTTAGGGGGACTTTCCCGGGTCGCACGTGAGATGGCAGTCGCGATAGAGGATCGAATCGGAGCGCCGGCCGTCTAGCCTGAGGGAAGGGCAGGGATGTTTCACGTGGAACAGAAGAAGTATGACTCCGCTGGGCGAGAAACGCGCTCCGTCAAGGTGTCGTTCGTCGTACGGGGGTTGAGTTTTGCGCGATCTGCTTCCCTTACGGGTGGCTGTACACTTGCATGAGCCTCCTGCGCTGCAGGAAGGCAAAGGGTTGCCAGGGCCACAGCAGCGTATCGCCCGCTGTCGCGTGAGCGTCCGCCTGTGGATATCGCTGTGGGTATCGGATGGCCGTGCTGTGGATAATCCTGTGCATAACCAAGTCAGGTAACCACGTAGTGGAGGGGGCAGACACCCGCGGCTCCACCGAATTGGGGCTGGTCGCGAGGCCGCCTGCCCACCAGAAAAATGTAACGGCCAGGCGCAACCAACAGCATCGGTGATGCGGAGCAAGCAGGGTACACTCGAGCGGCACAGAATCTCGGGCGCGGTCTGCGCGACTGTGTCCCCGGCACTGGTGGGTTTCTTTTGCCGCCACTAGGTTGGTGTGCCGCCGGCATGGCCCGCAGTGGGATGCGGGAGAGACTGAGCTGCCAGGGTGGAGCGGGAGAAGCGGCGGCGGTCCCGCGTGTTTCCCACGACGAGCAGAAGATGCTGGAAAGGCTGCAGCGTAACCACGCGCCCTACGGAATGATCACGAGCGCGGGTCGCCCGCTCTCCTTAGCCTGGTAACGGGACAGGGCGCTGTCAGCAATGCAGCGTAGGAGGATTCCCCTGGAATCGCGAAGAGGCACTCCATACGGTTCGAGGCCCAGGAATGGTTCCGATCCGGTGCCCAACGTTGCAGACGTTCTGAATAACCCCGACCAGCCCTTGAAATGCTGCTGCCGGCGGATCGACAATGGGGCACGCTTGCGATGATACCGTCGATGGCTCGGCGAGTCACTAGTGGCCAGCCTATTTCCGGTTGCGTTTGTCGATGCGGTGCCAGCGAAAGCTCCCCCGATCGGTGTCAGCACGGGACGACCAACGCGACCGGCTGGTGCATCACCCCCAGTGGGTCATGGCGAAGGCGATGCGGCGAATGAACTACTTCGGAGGCCGCCCGCCCGGTTCGCTGCGGCGGCGCGGGCTCGGTTAGTCCGCCTCAATAGGGCCGCAACTTGTGCTCTCTCTGAGGTCGCAGACGTCCATTCTGTGCGACAGTTTCACGTGAAACGTCGCCACGTTGGAGGTGCGGGCTTCGCCGTGAGCGGGTTTGAACGGCGTGCCACGGGGAGTTCCGCCGCCAGTGAGCAAGACTCAGAGACAGGTAGGTCGCGATAATCCTCGGGAAGGCGGCACGACAGTCGCATCAGCCTTCGCTACAGTCCGCGCCGGCTTGTTCGTAAATCGGCTACATCTCTCTGCCACATCCCTGCGTGCCCGGCATGCCCGGAAACCTGATCCCTGCACAGTCACTACACGACGCTATGGCGCGGCCGCGCTTGTGGCAGCCGGCAGTCGGTAGCGATTAGCGAGGTTTAGCCCGCGCCGAGCGATGGCCGAGGAGCGTTTTGCGGCAGACACGGTGGTTGGTAGCGGTTAGCGAGGTCTACACCGCTCTGGGCGTGACTGCCGCTCGCATCCTCTCGTCAACCGACTGGCTGGTTTCACGTGAAACATCGCAATCGGCAAGGACCGAGCCCGGTACACCGCGCTCACCAGAAGACAGTGGGTGCTGCGCGGCGCATCCGTAACCTGTCGTCGAGCGGCGGGTGAGGCTTGGGTACCACCGGCGCCGTCCCTTTGCATCCCCAACGAGTTCCATGGGTGTCTTCGCCATGGATGCCCAGGCCGCTTGGGCCGGAAGCAGCAGTGGGCAGGTATGCGTGTTCGCTAAACACCCGTGAGGGTGTAGTAGCGCACGTTAACTTTCAAAGCCGGCACCTGCGAAATGACCTGGGGGCGGCGCACATGATTCCGCGTTCCCGTTGTATGTGCACTCGGCTACGCTCGTGCAATCTCGGCCGGATCTCTAATGAGCGGACCGCCGGTGTGAGGCGTCTTGTTCTACCTATTTGCGTTAGCACTAGTACCACCAACGGGCTTGTCCCCCTACAGCGCGGGGCTGCACCACGCCCACCGCTGCCGGAGCGTGCTCGTTTCACGTGAAACACAAAGCAGCAGCCCTACTTTGCCCGTCTGCGTCCAACAAGCTACTTGGTCGTGGTGCACCCGTCATGACTGATAACGTGCACGGCCGCCGTTGCGCACGCGGTCGCGTCGGCCGGCCCGGGAACGCCCGGGGATCACAGTATAGTGCCGTGTTTCACGTGAAACGGTCGCGCAATTCCGCATCGGGTTGCGCGGACCTTTGGACGGGCGAATTGTTGCTTGCCGCGACCGTGGCTCTCTCACTCCCACTGCCCAGTGCCGCTTCCTACCACCGGACCATAGCAGCGGTACCCCGCGCTCCGCTCTGCTCGTCCCAGGCGGGACGCATCGGCAGGCAATCCGGGCCGACGCACGATGCCGGCCCTCACAACCGTCCCTTTAGCGTTGGCCGCCTTCGGCAACGCGACTTCGTCAGTCCACCATGACCAGGTTCGGTGTCGACAACCCTCATCTCGCCTTCTTCCACATTGGCTACCCTTCTCCATACTCGGCTCCACACGATTTTTCCTGCTGAGAGGGGCCTGGATGGACGTCAGGCGACGAAAGTGAACGGAACCGGTTGCTATTGAGTGCAATTTCCCCGGCAGTGCGGCTGCCGGGCGGCTGATACTCATTGGGCCCCTGTGACAACGACCGCAGTACAACAACAAAAAGCGGTGGCCCTCCTCAGGAGGACCACCGCTTCAGCGCGCCGACGCCGAGGGCCGGCGTGGCAAATACTTAGGACAGGACGTCGGCGAATTCCTTTTCGAAGAACTGCTTTGGCCGTGCGCCAATGACGGTTCCCTTGACTTCGCCGCCCTGGAACAAGTAAACAGCCGGTATCGAGGTGATACCGTACTCCGCTGCTATTCCGGGGTTGTCGTCGACGTTCACCTTGACGACGTTGACCTTCTCGCCGTATTCGACTGAGATCTCGTCGAGGATAGGGCTGAGTTTGCGGCACGGGCCGCACCATTCAGCCCAGAAATCGACGATGACGGGCTTGTCGGCGGCCAGCACGTCGGTGCTGAAGCTGGCGTCTGTTACATCTTTTGCGTTGCTCATAACCTTGTCTCTCTCTTGGGCTTACCGCGCTCTGGTCAGGCGTGGAGGTCTGCGAGGTAGTGCTCGACGTCGAGGGCAGCCACACATCCGGAACCGGATGCGGTGATGGCTTGACGGTAGGTCGGGTCAATGACGTCACCGGCGGCGAAGACGCCCTTGACGCTCGTCTTGGATGTACGGCCCTCGACGGCGATCGTCCCTTCCGGCGAAAGGTCAAGCTTGCCCTTGACGAGGTCGGTGCGGGGATCATTTCCGATCGCCACGAAAACTCCAGTGACAGCAAGTTCAGTTTCCGTGCCGTCTAGAAGGTTCTTCAACCGAAGTCCGCTGACCTTGTCCCCGCCCAGCACGTCTTCCACAGCAGTGTTCCAGATGAACTTGATCTTCTCGTGGGCAAGTGCACGATCCGCCATGATTTTCGATGCGCGCAAGGTTTCCCGCCGATGTACGACCGTCACCGACCTGGCGAACTTGGTCAGGAACAGTGCCTCTTCCATGGCTGAGTCACCTCCGCCGACCACTGCGATGTCCTGGTCCTTGAAAAAGAAACCGTCGCAGGTTGCACACCAGCTCACTCCGTGGCCGGACAGGCGCTTCTCGTTGGGCAGACCCAGTTCGCGGTAGGCGGAGCCGGTCGACAAGATGATGGCCCGGGCGCGGAAGGTCTCTTCGGTGGCGATAGTGACCGTCTTGATGTCACCGTCGATGTCCAAGTCGGTGACGTCCTCGAACTCGATCTGGGTGCCGAACCGGGCGGCCTGCTTCTCGAAGTTCTCCATCAGGTCCGGGCCCATGATGCCCTCGGGGAAGCCTGGGTAGTTTTCGACGTCGGTGGTGTTCATGAGCTCGCCGCCTGCGGTTACAGAACCTGCCAGAAGCAGCGGCTTGAGGTCGGCACGCGCCGTGTACACCGCCGCCGTGTAGCCGGCAGGCCCGGAGCCGACGATGATGACATCACGTACCTCGGACGCGGTGTTTTCTGCGTTGCTCACTGAACTGTGAACCTCTTCCCTGGTCGAAGGGCCCGCCTGGGTGGCCGGCCACATTGCACAACTAAAACAGGCATCCGGATATTCCGTCGACGCGGGTCATGACCAGCCCCTAGCGTTCTACCCGGACGCCCCGCCGGCAGGCTGTCATTCCGGATCCTCCGCCGGTACCGTCTGGCGGGCGGCGCCTACTGGACCTTGATCTCCGCAAGCCGCAGTCCGAAACCGTAGCGGGTCTTTGGCGCTGCGAGCTTCGGAAGGCTCTTGATCGAAACGATGACGTACTGGGCCGTGACAGGCTCCTGCAGCGGCATGGTGAGTTCCGGGGAGGTGAAGCTGTTGCTGCCAACCAGCTTGGCTCCTTCCAACGACGGCTGGTCGTTGGTGAAGACGCTGATGCTGCCACCGGAGGCGCCAAGCTGGCTCAGGGTCACCGACGATATCTGCGCCTCGTCCTTGAGCTTGACGACGAGCGGAACGCCGTCAGGAGCGAAACCGCCCCAGCTGTCACTGGCGAACTCCATATCGGACCAGTAGCTGGCAGCGTTGCCGTCGTAGGTCTTGACGAGGTCCCGGTCGTAGGTGGCGGCGAAATCGAAGTTGCCCTGGCGGGTGACCGACTCGATGGCCGGGGGTGCTGCCGCCGGCGGTGCACTCGGGGCCGCGGAGGGCGCCTCGGTTTGTTGCGGGGCACTGGCAGGCGCTGTCGTCTTGGCGGCTTCGGGCGTGCCGCCCTTGAAAAGCCCGCCTAGGTTCGTGACGGCGAAAATCAGTCCGATCACGAGCACTGCAGCCAGCAGGGCGCCCACCAGCCAACGCATGGACCGCGGTTCACGCCGCGGCTCGTCGTCGTCGGTGTCGTCTTCGTACTCCTCGTACCGGTCCGTGGACGGGGTCTTCTTGGCGAGAACCGGGAAACTACCCGCTGCCCGACCGGCAGCCGCTCCGGTGGATCCAGCGCGTTGCCTCGCCGCGGTCCGCTCGTCAGGCTCGGCGTCGTCGTAGTCATCGCCTTTCCAAAGCGAGACTTTGGGAGTCTTTGCAGCCGGCGCTGCTTGCGCAGCAGTCTGCACCGGCTGGGCGGCGGTAGCCTGCGGAGCCGCTTGCTGGGGGGCGGTCTTCGGGGATTTGGCAGCCTTGGCGGCGGCGGCACCGGCGGAACCAGCCGCTACAGCGGCGGCACCAGCGACGACGCCGGAAGCACCGGCACCCTGGGCACCGGCACCCCGGGCACTGGCGCCGCTCCTGCCTTGCGAGCCGGACCCGCTGGAGTCGCGGGCAGCGGGGCCACGGGAGCCTGCGCCCGGCGAGGACGCCGGCGGAGCAGGTACACGCTGCGGCGGCGCGGAGGGCGCCGCGGGACGCTGACCGGCCGGCCGGTGCTGCTCACCGTAGTTAATGTATCCCGCGTCGATTTCCTCGTCGTCGTAGAGACCGTCGTAGGTTTCCGGCTCGGTGGAGCGCGGCTGACCGAAGATTTCGCTGCCCAGTGTGTCGGTGAAGAACGGCTCCACATAGGGAGGGTTGGAGCTGACGACGAGGTCGAGCAGGTCGGCAGCCGAGGTGTGGTTGGTGATGAGGTAGGTGGTGGCGTCGCTGACCCCAAGGTCCAGGATCTGGACGTGCCCCGGACGTTCACCGGTTGCCACTTCCCGGGCGCCCTGGGCCACCTGGTCGGCGTTGCCAGGGCCGGCGACGAGGATGCTCACCGGGCGGTTGAGTACCTGGTCCACCCCGTCCAGCACCAGATCATGGTCATGCGAAGTCAGTACCATGGCTGTGACCTTGTAGCGGCCGCCAAGTACTGATCCGACATCGATCGGGTGGGACACGGGTTCCTCCTAGACTGTCCGGGAATTGCCGGCCTTGATGACGTCAACAGTCAACGCCGGCCCCCGGTAAAGCCGGTGGACCTAAGGTCTGCAACTCCCCTTATTAGTCTTCGATCCTAGCCGATGCACTGTCCGCGCCGCGTGATCCCGGCGCCGCGAGCACAAGGCGGCTATTTTTTAGTCCGGCGGCCGAAGGGGAAATAAGGGTTCTGCCCCGACTGGCCCTGGTAGGTCCGGCGGCCGGGTAAGGGAATCTCCGGCCGGCCCTGGCTGGCCCGGGCGGTGCCGGGCAGCTCCTCCTCAGGGAGGTATCCGCCGTCGGAATGCCCGCCCGGTTCCTCCTCTTCCCGGAGGTTTGGCCCTACCCGGAAGGAAGCGGTGTCGAACTCCCCCGAAATTCGCGGGATGAGGCCGGTATCCATCGAGGTGGTGGCCCTTTCCTGGGTGGGCCTGGCAGGTACGGGAGCTTCACTGGCGAGGGCGTCACTCGTGCGGGTGTCGGTACCGGCGTCAGCCCCGGCGGCCCGGTGTGGCGCCTCGGCGGGACTGCGCCGCAGTCTTCCCAGCAGAGGCTGCAGCAGGTCCTGCAGTTCGGTCACACGAAGGATCTTGAGCAGGAGGAAGTAAACAGCCAGCATGACTGGACCGACGACGACGACGGTCACCAGGGCCGCCGGCCGGCTGCTCCAGGCGAAGCCGTCAGGCTGGTAGCTGCCCAGCAACCACAGCGCTCCGGCAGCGGCCAGCGCCGAGCCGAGTGCCGCGTAACCCATGCGGATGTAGGAGCTGGCCACGCGTGGACCGTCCAAGTGCCCGAGAAGCCGGCGGAGGAAGAACGCACTGACCATGACCGAGAGGATATTGCCGCCGGTATAGAGGATCGCGATGGCGAAAATGATCTGGTCAAAGGGCAGGAACTGGATGAAGAAGGCGGCCACCACGTTGACGAGGGCCAGCACCAGCTGGATAAAGAACGGGGTCCGGGCGTCTTCGTTGGCGTAGAAGACCCGCGACATCATGAAGTTCGCGCTCATGAACGGCGTGCTCAGGGCCAGGATGGTGAGCGTCTGGGCCAGCATGACCCCGTCCTGACGCTGCCCGCCGGAGAAGAACATGCCCAGCGGCCCGGCGAGGGCGAAGAGCGCCAGCGCACCAAACACGGTGGCTACCGCCATGGTCCGCAGACCGTGGGACAGCGCCCTGCGCAGCCCGGCCCGGTCGCCGTCCTGGGATGCCCGGGTCATGCGGTTGAAGAGCACGGTGGCCAGAGAGAGCGCGATGATGGAGTGCGGGAGCAGGTAAAGCTGGCTGGCGACTTCCAGCACCGCGTTGCCAGGAAGGGTGGCCGCGGCCGCGTGGTCGCCGGCCTTTTCCAGCCTGAGGCGCTCGGCGCCGGGGATCGTCGCGATGCGCATGACGTAGAGGAAGGCGAGCTGCCCGACGGCGGCGGTTGACAGCGTCCAGACGCTGAGTTTGGCTGCCTGGCCCAGGCCCACGCCGCGCCAGCCGAAGCGGGGCCGCAGCCCCAGCCGCAACCGGAACACCGGAATCATCAAAATGGCGGTCTGGGCAATGACACCGATGGTGGAGAAGCCCGCCACGAGGAAGGTCTGGAATGACCCCCAGTTATCGAGTGTGTGCGGGTTGCTGGCGTCATTAGCTCCCAGGATCCAAATGAACATGCCCAGGCCGGCGATCGCGACGATGTTGTTAAGGATCGGGGCCCACATGGCGGGTCCGAACGCCCCGTTGGCGTTCAGGACCTGGGTGAGCAGGGCGTACAGGCCGTAGAAGAAGATCTGCGGCAGGCACCAGAAAGCAAACGATACGGCCAGGGCCTTTTGTTGCGGCGAATAGCCCTGGGTGGTCAGCTCGATCACCCATGGCGCGAGCAGGGTCACCAGCAACGTCAGCGAAAGCAACACCACGACGGCCAAGGTCAGCAGCCGGCTGATGTAGTCGGCTCCGCGGTCCGCGGCCTTGCTTGCCTTGATGATCTGCGGGACCAGTACCGCGTTGAAGACGCCGCCGGCCACCAGCAGGAAGATCAGGTTGGGCAGGTTGTTGGCGTTGACGAACGTGTCGGTGACGGTGGAGCCGAGGCCCAGGGCTGCCGCGAGCATCCAGGTCTTTACGAAGCCCAGGAAACGCGAAACCAGCGTTCCGGCGGCCATGATGGCGCTGGAACGTGCCTCTCCGGCGTGGGCGGCTGGGGTGGCGGCGGCCGCGGACGGGGCAGGCTTATCGGGCGAGGGCTTGGCAGCAGACATTGTCTTCATCGTCTCATCCGGGGATGCCTTTGTGCGCCATCAGGCCCGGGACGGCGGTAGGCCGCAGCGGGCTGGGGTCACGCCGGGCGCGGTGGGCGGCGCTTCAGCTGTGCTCGGGCAGGACTTCCCGTGCGAGGTCCGCGATCCGGCGCTCATTGGGGAAGGAGAGCCGGCGGGCCAGTTCGTGAAGCGGGACCCAGGCAACGTCGACGGCCTCCTGGTCCGGGTCATTCTCAATCGTCAGTTCCCCACCCGTGGCCTGCAACAGATAGTGGTGCACCGTCTTGTGTACCCGGTGCCCACTGACCGTGAACCAGTAGTCAATGCTCCCGAGCGGCGCCAGGATCTTGCCCTCAATTCCGGTTTCCTCGGCGATTTCGCGCACCGCGGCTTCTTCGTTGCTTTCGTTCCCCTCCGGGTGGCCCTTCGGCAGGCACCACTCGAGGCGCCCGCCGCGGTTGAGGCGGGCAATGATCGCAACCCGCAATTCGGCGTCGGATGTGTCCACGACGACCCCGCCGGCGGAGATTTCCTCGACGGTCGGCAGCGAAGCCTGTCCCAAATGCTGGGCTGGCGCGACGTTGGCACCGATTGCCGATGGCAACGGTGCGTTTGTCCTCCTGCCGGGAGCGCTCGGTACGGGATGGGCCATAAAGTCCACTCTAACTACTCTTGCCCGGACTTGATGACCTAAACAAGGCGCGAAAGTGGCTGGCAGGGAAACGGAATCGGCGTCGTGGCTCTCCTGAGCACGGACTGCAGCGGATGGCCGACCGTCCCGGTGTGGTGCTGGCGAGGATTTCTGACAAGCTTAAGAGACTATGGCGCACGCACATCACCAAACTGATTCTTCCACCATCGATTTTCAGGTAGACCCGGTGGTCCTCGAGCTTGGGCAGCGCTTTGTCGACGCCGGACACGAACTTTCCCTCGTGGGAGGGCCGGTGCGCGACCTCTTCCTGTGCCGGGTGTCGCCGGACCTGGACTTCACCACTGATGCCACCCCGGATGAGACAGTGGCGTTGATCAAAAAGTGGGCCGACACCTATTGGGAGATCGGACGCGCCTTCGGAACTATCGGGATGCGCAAGGCCGGGTTCCAGATCGAAATCACCACCTACCGCGCCGAGGCTTACGATCCGGAGTCACGAAAGCCAGTCGTGGCGTTCGGGTCGTCCCTTACAGATGACCTGCTGCGGCGGGATTTCACGATCAACGCGATGGCCCTGCGGCTGCCGGGGATGGAACTGGTGGACCCGTTCGGCGGCGTCCGGGATCTGCATTCCTCGACCCTGGCGACTCCCGGTTCTCCGGAAGACTCCTTCTCCGATGACCCGCTGCGGATGATGCGCGCCGCCCGCTTCGCTGCCCAGCTCGGGGTGGCCGTGCATCCGGAAGTGCGTGCGGCCATGACGACGATGGCTGAGCGGATCAAGATCATTTCCGCGGAGCGGGTCCGTGACGAGCTGGTGAAGCTGATCAGTGCCGCCCGGCCCCGGACCGGCGTCGACCTGCTGGTCGAGACGGGGCTGGCTGAGTTTGTGCTTCCCGAGGTGTCGGCCTTGCGCCTGGAGTCCGATGAGCACCATCGTCACAAAGACGTCTACCAGCACTCGCTTCAGGTCCTGGAGCAGGCGGCGGCACTCGAATCGGCTGCCGACGGACCTGTTCCCGGCCCTGATTTCGTGCTTCGCTTCGCTGCCCTGATGCACGACGTCGGCAAGCCGGCCACGCGCCGCTTCGAGCCGGGCGGTGCGGTCAGCTTCCGGCACCACGACATGGTCGGGGCCAAGCTGACTTCCAAGCGGATGAAAGCCCTCCGGTTTGATAATGACACTACAAAAGCCGTGGCACGCCTTGTGGAACTTCACATGCGCTTCTACGGGTACGGCGAAGCCGGCTGGAGCGACTCCGCGGTCCGCCGCTATGTCACCGACGCCGGCCCGCTGCTGGAGCGCCTGCACCGGTTGACCCGCTCGGACGTGACCACCCGCAACCAGCGCAAGGCTGACAGGCTCGCCTTCGCCTATGACGACCTTGAGACGAGGATTGCCGCGTTGCGGGAGCAGGAATCCCTCGACGCCGTCCGTCCCGATCTTGACGGCGGCCGGATCATGGCCTTGCTGGGTCTCAAGCCCGGGCCGGTCGTGGGCCGGGCCTACAAATTCCTGCTGGAAGAGCGGATGGAGCACGGCCCCCTGGAGCCTGCCGTGGCCGAAGCCAAGCTTCAGGAGTGGTGGGCGGCGCAGCCGGAAGCTGCCGCCGTCGACGTTTCCCCTACAGAGGAGTCCTAAGTGAACGCACCTTCCAATACTCCACGCCCGCAGCTCTGGATCCTGCGCCACGGCGAAACGGAATGGTCCAAAAGCGGGCAGTACACGGGCCTTACTGACCTCCCCCTCACCGTGGAAGGTGAGCAGCAGGCGGTGGAAGCGCGGAAAGTGCTCGACACCGTCGACTTCGACCTTGTGCTGACTTCCCCCCTCCGCCGTGCCCGCCGCACCGCGGAGCTGGCCGGCTTCCCGGATGCCCGGATGGAACCACTGGCGGTGGAATGGGATTACGGCGACTACGAGGGCATCAGTTCCGACCTCATCCGCAAGGACAATCCTGACTACCTGATCTGGACGCATGGCGTGCCGAACGGCGAAGACCTGGACGATGTCGCCGCCCGGGCCGACAAAATCGTGGCCCGCGTATTGGAGTCCGGTCTGGACAACGTTCTCATCGTGGCGCACGGCCATTTCTCACGCATCCTCACCGCGCGCTGGCTGGGGCTTGATGCCCATCAAGGCCGGCACTTTGTCCTGGGCACCGCCAAGGTTTGCACCCTCGGTTGGGACAAGAAGACCCCCGCTATCGTCCGCTGGGGACTCTGAATTACTCCAGACAAACGATTAGTTGAAGAAGTTTTCCTATTTTAGTAGGCAAACGCCGCCTTTAGGTGTATTTTTATTTCTGACCCCAGAGCGGCTCGCCGGGGTCACGGCGCACGTCACCCGGCCAGTGAGCCGGAGTCACGGCAGAACAGAAAAGGAGGTTGGGAAATGATTACTTTGACTAGCGGATGGATGTTTACCGCCACCCCGGCCTCTGTCGCTGCCCGGCGCCCGAAACTCGGACTTTCTGCCTCCTAGCTCCGGCTCCACCGGCACTGCCCGGCCCTAGACATACGGCGCGTTGCGTCGGTCAGCCCTTGGGTTGGCCGACCCCTGCATTGGCCGTCCTGTCGCGCTGGCCGGTGCGGGCGGAATGTTCGCTCGGCGGAATCACCTAGCTTCGCAGTATCCCCCATAATTCCGAACCAGCTTCTTGTTGGGGTTTGCCGCGCCAGCCGGTGTGTGGATTTTCCCGTCGCCCTCTTGAAATCACCTAATAGCCCTGCGCTATTTCCTTGCCGAAAACTCTTTGAATTTCGAGGCCTTAATTGTCATGCCCAATTTCAAGTCGCCCTCCGATAAACCGGAATACGGTGCCGTGGCCGCTGCTGCCGCTCCCCGCCCCGGGCGCCAGTCAGCCGTCCACCCTCTTTTCCTGCAAGCCTTCCGAAAGGAGGTGATCATAATGATGCGAAAACTGCACAACGTCCTGATCTTCGACGCCCGCCCGGTCCTCAAAGACCGGACGCAGTTCAACGCCCAGCTGCTGGAGCAGCGGCGTGAAGATATCTTCCTCGCCATGCACCAGATGGGACTTCTCCGCTGATGAAGCGTACTTTCGGCGCCGGACCCCGACGCCCGTCGTCGGGGTCCGGCTGCCCGGTAAGCTCAAGGCATGCAGGAGACAACGCCGCCGGACCACCGCACGCGGACCCGTCTGGTAGTCCCCAGCCGCAGCGACCTTTTGCTGCGGAACTTCACCGAAGTGATCGGCGGACCGCTGGGCCGCCGCACCGCTGCGGGCGTGGTCTCCCCCGGAGTCTTCACGGTAGAACGCGTCCTCGTCCTGCTCACGGTCCTGGCCGCCCTGTTGGCCGTCCTGGTGAAAGGCTACTGCCGCAGCAACGGCTGGGAATCCCCCACCCAGTTCTACGCAACGTGCTACTCGGACTTTCCGGAATTGTTCAGGAACCGGGGACTGGGGGACGGCGCCTTCCCCTTTGTCACCGCCGGCAGTTACTTCGAGTACCCGGTGATCATGGGCTTCATCGCCGGGGCCACCGCGCTGCTGGTGCCCGGCGGAGGGGTTAGTGATTCCCGCGTCCTCGCCTACTTCGACATCAACGCCACGTTAATTGCGGCCGCCTGGATCGTTACGGTGTTGGCCACCGCCCGCACCGCTGGTCGTCGACAGTGGGATGCGGCCATGGTGGCCGTTGCACCCGGCATCGTCCTGGCCGGCTTCATCAACTGGGACATGTGGGCCGTCGGCCTGCTGGCGCTGGGCATGTACTTTTTCTCCCGGAACAAGCTGCTGCTCGCCGGCCTCTTCATCGGCTTAGGCACTGCAACCAAGCTTTACCCACTGCTGATTCTGGGCGCTGTTTTGTTGCTGGCCCTCCGCACCGGAAAGATCCGGGCCTTCCTCGTTACCGCGGGAGCGGCTGCGGCCACCTGGCTGGCGGTCAACCTCCCGGCAGCCACCCAGGATCCGGCCGGCTGGAAATACTTTTACCAGTTCACGCAGTCACGTCCGGCGGGTTACAGCTCGCCCTGGTTCGGCTACAACCTGGTGGCCGGACGCCTCGGTTGGAAACCACTGGGCGCCGAGGCCATCAACGCCCTGGCTTTGAACGCCTTCCTGGCCGCGTGCGTCCTGATCGCGGTTCTGGCCCTCGCCTCGCCGCGCAGGCCCCGGTTCGCCCAGCTGGTGTTCCTAATTGTGGCGGCGTTCATCCTCACCAACAAGGTCTACTCGCCGCAGTTCGTGATCTGGCTGGTCCCGTTGCTGGCCCTGGCCCGGCCCAAGTGGCGGGACTTCCTGGTCTGGCAGGCAGTCGAGGGGCTGCACTGGGCTGCCGTGTGGATGTATCTGGGCCAAGTGACCAGCGGGGGACCCACGCAGCACAACATCGATATGCCGTATTACGTCCTTGCCGTCCTGGCGCATATGGTCGCAACCGGCTACCTGATGGTGCGGGTGGCCTGGGACATCTGGGACCCGCACTACGACGTCGTCCGCCGTTACGAGGTGGACGATCCCCACGGCGGCCCGTTCAACCGCGCCCCGGACTGGCTCCGCCTGGACATCCGGCGTCCAGCCCGGTCCGTCCTGCCATGGCGGAAACCCCGAGTGGAGGCCTGATTTGTATGCCTGATGTCGCAGTAGTAGGTTCCGGCCCCAACGGGCTCGCAGCAGCGGTGACGATGGCGCGTGCCGGCCTTGCGGTGCACGTCTACGAAACGGCCGACTCGGCGGGCGGCGGCCTCCGGACCTCGGAACTGATCGAGCCTGGATATCTCCACGACGTGTGCTCGGCGGTCCACCCGATGGCACTCGCTTCCCCGTTCTTCCGCGACTTCCAGCTGTCCCGCCGGGTCCGGCTGCAGGTGCCTGAGCTTTCCCACGGTGTGCCCTTGGACGGCGGCCGTGCTGCCCTGGGGTACCGCTCCCTTGACCGCACCGCAGCTGCCCTGGGCCGTGACGGTGAGGCCTACCGGCGACTGATGCAGCCTTTGGTCGACCGGGTGGAGGGCGTGGCGGACGTGGCTCTAAACCAGTTGTTCCGCATCCCCCGGCAACCGTTTGCGGCTGCCGTGTTCGGCCTGCGCACCCTTGAACAGGGGTCCCCTTTGTGGGACATAAGGTTCCGTGAAGAGCTGGCTCCGGCCCTGCTCACCGGCGTGGCCGCGCACGCCGTCGCACCCCTGCCGACACTGCCCGCGGCAGGCGCCGGACTGCTGCTCGGGGCGCTCGGGCATGCTGGCGGCTGGCCGATACCGATCGGCGGATCCGCGGCAATCGCCGGGGCGATGGTGGCGGACATCGAAGCCCATGGCGGTGTGGTCGAGACCGGGACGCGGATTGGATCCCTGGCTGAGTTGCCGGCGGTTCGCGCGACCCTGCTGGACGTCGCTCCGACGGGTCTGCTGCGGATCGCGGACGGTCGGCTTCCGCCGGGGTACCGCCGGGCGCTCGAGTCCTTCGGTTTCGGCAATGCCGCCTGCAAGGTCGACTTCATCCTCTCCGGCCCGGTGCCTTGGGCCGCTCCTGAACTCGCGGACGCCGGTACCATCCACGTCGGCGGCACCCGGGCCGAAACCGCCGAGGCGGAACACCTGGTGGCTGCGGGCCGGCACCCCGAGAGGCCCTACGTGCTCGTCTCACAGCCTTCCCGGTTCGATCCGGGCCGCGCCCCCGCCGGCCGGTGCATCCTCTGGACCTACTGCCACGTCCCGGCCGGCTCCACCGTGGACATGGGCGACGCGGTGATGGACCAACTGGAACGCTTTGCGCCCGGCTTCCGGGACCTGGTGACCGGGGTCAAGGTGACGACGGCGGCGGAACTGGCGGCCTACAACGAGAACTACGTGGGTGGCGACTTCGGTGCCGGGGCGATGGACCTGCGCGGCCTGATCCGGCGGCCCGTCCTCAGTCCCGTGCCTTGGCGGACCCCCTTGTCCGGCGTGTATCTCTGCTCCTCATCCACACCGCCCGGGCCAGGGGTGACCGGGATGCCCGGATTCCACGCCGCGAGATATGCCTTGAAGGACATGTTTGGAATGCGGGTCCCGGACCTGGGCATCTAACGGGCTGCTGAGAGGACTTCCGCGGCGGAAAGGCGGCCGTCCCGCATGGTTGCCACGGCGTCGGTATAGGAAACGAGCCCGATGTCGTGCGTCACCATGAGGGTAGCCACGGTGAACTCATCCGTCACCTGCCGCAGCAGCCGCACTATCTCCTCGCTCCGCTCCTGATCCAGCGCCGCCGTGGGTTCATCGACCAGCAGCACCGCCGGATCCGCCATCAAAGCGCGCGCGATGTTCACCCGCTGGCGTTGGCCGCCGGAGAGCTGGTGCGGCCGCTTGTTCAGCACCGAATCAAGACCGACTCTCCCCAGGAGCCCGGTCGCCTTCTGCTTGGCCTCGCTGACCGGCTCCCCCCGCAGGTGTGCCGCGATGACCAGTTGCTCGGTGGCGGTAAGCGCCGGCAGCAGGTTCGGCTGTTGGAAGATGATGCCGATCCCGTCCCGCCGCAGCGCCGTCCGCCCCGCCTCCGGGATTGTGGCCGCATTTTGGCCAGCCACCCAGACGGACCCGGAGGTAGGCTGGACCAGCGTTGCCGCGACGGCCAGCAGCGAGGACTTTCCGGAACCGGACGGCCCCACCAGGGAGAGGAAATCACCGCGGCGGAGTTCCAGGGAGACATCGTCGAGTGCCCTCAGGGTTCCCTCGCCATCCGGGTACTCCAGGGTGACATTGCTGAGCTTAAGGGAGACGTCCATAGATATGCCTTTCAGAGAATGTTTTGGTGTGAAGTGCCTGCTGACGTGACGGGTCAGTTACCGCCGAGGGCCAGCAGCGGATCGACGCGCGTGATGCCCCGGATCGCCAGCGCCGCTCCGGCCAGGCCGAGGACGACGATTCCGGTAACGGGCAGCAACGTGGTCAGTGGGGTGATGAGGAACGGCGCGGCCTGGGAGGCCGGGATTCCGGCCAGCACACCGGCGGCTCCGCCCGCGGCGGCCCCAGCGACCAGGACCACAGCCGCCTGCACCAGGGCGTCCTTAAGCACGTAAGCCGATGAACCGCCCATGGCTTTCAACACCGCGATGTCCCGGGTGCGTTGCACGGTCCAGACGGTCAGGAACGCAACGATGACGAGCGCGGAAATTCCGTAAAGAAAGGCCTGCATCAGCAACAACGAACCGTTTTCACTGCGGTAGGAGCCAAGGGCCTGGAAGGATCCTTCACGGGTGGTGCTGACCGTGCCGGCAGCTTTGTTCGCCGCCGCGACGTCGACACTGCCGTCGAAACTGACCGCGAGCACGGTCGCGATCGCATCCGTTCCCGCAAGGTGGGCCAACCGGCGCCAGTCCCCCACTGTGGTCCACACGACGCCGGTGTGCGAGTACCACTGCTCGGGAACGACAGCCGATACCGCCAATTCCGTACCGCCCACCGACACGCGGCTGCCGACAGAGAGCTGGAGTTCCTTGGCGAGCTCGGCACCGACCACCACCGTGCCCTCTGCCGTGGGGGCAGGAGCGACGCCGGAACCCGCCGCCACGCCGAACACCGCCACATTGGCGGTTCCGGCGGGAACACCGCCGGCTTCGAGGGCCTGCAGGCGGCCCTGGCTGATGCCCAGCGGTTCTGCCCGGCTGACGCCGTCACGGCCGGACCAATCGGCCAGCTGTTCCCGGGTCACCTCAGATTCCGTGAATGATGCCTTGGGGCTGCCGCCGGCTGGCGCGCCGAACACGACTTGATCGGCGGGAAGGTCCGCTAGGGCGGACGTTGACTGGTTGCCGAGTCCTGCGGTGAGCCCGGAGAGCATCACGAGCAGCAGCGTAATGAGCGCGACCACGCTTCCCATCAGGGCGAAGCGGCCCTTGGCGAAGCGGATGTCACGGATGGCGAGAAACATGGGTGTCCTTTGTCTGGGAATTTGACCTCCCTTTCACTCTGGCGGGGTGCGGCAGCCGTTCCATCAGGCAGACGGATAGTCTGCCGCGGCGGTGCGGTTGAGGCGCCCGTCAATCAAAAGGTTGATTGTGGCCGCAGGTGGGCGGATCCCAGCCCTGGGGCGGAGGTCCGGCATTAGGCTGAGACCATGAACGACAGCGGCAGCGGGGAGGAGCGCGAGACCACCGATGCCGCCGTAATCCTTCGGGTTCTGCGCGTCAGCCTGCACGTGGGCTTCGCCGCCCTGCTACTTGTGGCGCTGGTCCGGCTGCTGGCCCGCGGGATCTCCGGAACGGACTGGCTGGTGCTCGGCCTGGCCCTCTGCCTCGCGGGCGTCTATCTGGCCGGCACGGTGCTGGAGAAACGCCATTCCGTCCGCCCGGAGCGCTTCGACCCGCGGCCCGGTTCGGCGTGGTGGCTCGGAACGGTATGCCTGATCTGGGTGCTGCTGGTCTGGGCCAGTGCGGACTTCGTTTGGCTGGCCTTCCCACTGTTCTTCCTGCAACTGCATGTCCTGCCCAGGGGCATGGCGCTGGGCGCGATCGCGGCCAGCACACTGCTGGTGATCGCTGTGCTGTGGTTCCATAACGACGGCCCGGGCGGGCACCCCCTGGAGCTGCCCACGGTGCTGGGCCCGGTTTTCGGTGCGGTGTTCGCCGTCGTCACCGGCCTGGCGTACCGCGCGCTTTATCTGGAGGCGGAAAACCAGCGGCTGGCGGCGGATGAGCTGCGGCGCACCCGCGCCGAACTGGCCAGCAGCCAGCACGAGGCCGGCATCCTGGCGGAGCGGACCCGGCTGGGGCGGGAAATCCATGACACCCTCGCCCAGGGCTTTTCCAGCATTGTTTTGATGGGACGCTCCGCGGAGCAGGCGCTGGACGCCGGGGACCCCGCCATGGCAGCGGTCCGGCTCCGGACCGTTCAGGAAACCGCAGCCGCCAACCTCGCCGAAGCCCGCAATTTCGTCCGCGGCCTCCAGTCGCCCGAACTGGAACAAAACTCTCTGGTGAACAGCCTGCGCAGGCTGTGTGCCCAGACCGAAACGGAGGCGGCCGCCCGGTGTACCACGCTGCGCTGCCGCCTGGAAACCGACGGAACCCCGGCCGAACTGCCCAACCCCTACAGCACCACCCTGCTCCGTGCCGCCCAAGCCAGTCTTGCCAACGTTTGGACCCACGCACACGCTGCCGCCGCCGTCGTGACCCTGTCATTCCTGGGAACGGAGGTGGCGATGGACATCTTCGACGACGGCGTCGGTTTCGATCCCTTGGGAGTGTCGGACCGGCCGGATGGATCCGGGTACGGGCTGAGGTCCTTGCGGGAGCGGGTTGCAGCACTTTCCGGGACCCTCGACGTCGAGTCAGCGCCCGGTGAGGGGACCGTGGTGGCCATCCGGCTGCCGCTTCCGGGCGGCATCCTTCCGGCCGGACCATCCCGTGTGCCGGGGAAGGACGGGCAATGAAGGAGATCCGCGTGCTCCTCGTGGATGACCACCCCGTCGTCCGGGCCGGTCTGCGGGCCATGCTCACCGACTTCGAGGGCATCGTCGTCGCCGCGGAAGTCGCGGACGGCGCCGCCGCACTGTCGGCGCTGACGCGGCTGCACACCCTGGCCGAACCGGTCGACGTCGTCCTGATGGATCTCCAAATGGGCGCCGGCATGGACGGGGTCACTGCGACGGGGCGGATTATGGCCGGTGAGGGGGGAAGCCCGCCGCCGCCGGTGCTGATCCTCACCACCTTCGACTCTGACGCGGATATCCTCGCCGCAGTCGAGGCCGGGGCCAGCGGCTACATGCTCAAGGATGCGCCGCCCGAACAGATCCGCGAGGCGGTCCTGGCCGCCGCCGCCGGCCAGACGGCGCTGGCCCCGGAAGTCGCGGCCCGGCTGCTGGGGCGGATCCGCAATCCCGAGCCGGCGCTTTCGGCCCGGGAGATCCAACTGCTCGAACTGCTGGCCACCGGGCTGGGGAACCGCGCCATCGCCAGGGAGTTGTTCATTTCCGAGGCAACCGTCAAGACGCACTTGGTGCACATTTATTCCAAGCTCGGCGTCGACAGCCGCACCGCTGCCATCGCTGCGGCGACGCAGCGCAGGATCATCCGGCGAACGTAGCGCCGCCCCCGGCGGACACCCGCACGAACGCCATGACGGGAGGAAAGTCTCCGGCACAGGGCATAATGACGCGAATGGGGAAAATTCAAACGCTTTCACTTGGCCTGGTGGGCCTCCTTCTCGGCACCGTGCTCGTGGCCTGCGACGACGGACGGGCCGGCGCGCAGGATGCCGCGAAGCAGCTCGCGTCTGCGGTTGCCGCGCTCGACGTCGGATCCGTCCCGTTCGAGGGCAAGGACTCCGCGGCCGCGAACGACCGGCTGCACGAAGCCTTCAAAGCGCTGGACCCGGCCAAGCCGACGGTGCAGAGCGGAGAGCTCAAGCTGGACAAGGACACCGCCACGGTCCCGCTGGACTACAGCTGGAAGATCGGCTCCGGTGAGTGGAAGTACACGGTGACCGCCCAACTGAAGAAGTCGGGTGACAAGTGGTTGACGGTGTGGAGCCCGGGGCTGCTGGTGCCGGGACTGGCCGAGGGTGAAATCCTCGGCACCTCATCTCAGTCCCCGTCGCGGGCCGACATCCTGGGTGCCGGTGACGCCAAGCTGGTCACTTACCGTCCGGTGGTCCACGTTGGCATCGATAAGCCCCGGCTGGGGGCGGCCGATCCGGCAGCGTCCGCGACGAAGCTGGCCGGGCTGGTGGGTGTGGACCCTGCAGCCTATGCCCAGCAGGTGCAGGCAGCCGGTGCCGAGGGGTTTGTCACCGCCATCACGCTGCGCGAGGACGGCCGGACCATCTCCGATAACCAGATCGGCGAGATTCCCGGCGCCCGGGCCATCCGCGACTGGCTTCCGCTTGCCCCAACCCGCACCTTCGCCCGAGCCCTGCTGGGCAGCGCAGGGGAGGCGAATGCCGAACAAATCGAGAAATCCGGCGGCTCGCTCCAGGCCGGGGACACCACGGGAACCGGCGGCCTGCAGCAGCAATACGACGCGCAGCTGCGCGGCACGAACGGCATCCAGGTCTTCGCGCAGACCGCGGGGCTTACCGCGGAACAGCGCCAGGGACTGCTCAACGGTGGCCGCCGGATCCTCTTCCAGGTTGAGATGAAGGTGGGCACCCCCTTGAAGACCACCCTGGACCCGAAGCTTCAGCAGCTGGCTGAGGACACCCTGGCCAAAGTGGGCCCGGCATCGGCCATCGTGGCACTCCGGCCCTCCAGCGGCGCGGTGCTGGCCGCCGCGTCCGGCCCGGGAAGCAACGGCTATGACACCGCCATGCTGGGCCAGTACGCGCCCGGATCCATTTTCAAAATCGTCGATTCCCTGGCGATGATCCGCAACGGCATGACCCCCGACTCGAAGGTGGACTGCCCGGCCACCCTGACCGTGGACGGCCGGACCTTTAAGAACGCCGAGGGCTACCCCGCGTCGTCCCTCGGCTCGGTGGCGCTGCGGGACGCCTTCGCGCACTCCTGCAACACCGCGTTCATCAATGCGCGGGACACCGTCAGCCAGGCGCAGCTGGAGTCGGCCGCCACATCCTTGGGCGTCGCCGTGGAGGCCCCCAAGCTGGGCGCCGCGGCGTTCCTCGGGTCGGTTCCGGGCGAGGCCGCCGGCACCGAACACGCTGCCTCGATGATCGGCCAAGGCAAGGTGCTGCTGTCCCCGCTGTCCGCGGCCGTCATGGCGGGCTCGGTCGCGAAGGGCGCCCCGGTCTCCCCCGTGCTGGTGCTGAACCCGAACGCCGCCGCGGCGGGAAGCGCCGCACCGACCGCCGGAGCGACGGCAGCGCCGTCGTCGTCGGCTCCCGCCCCCGCCAAGTCGGCAGGCACGCCGGTGACAGCCGCGGAAGCTGCCTCCCTGGCGGACATGATGCGCGCCGTCGTCACCTCGGGCCACGCGGGGTTCCTGGCCGCCGTGCCAGGAGCACCCGTGGGCGCCAAGACCGGCACGGCCGAATTCGGCAAGGACAACCCGCCCAAGACCCATGCATGGATCGTGGCGGTGCACGGGGACCTCGCCGTCGCCGTGTTCGTGGAGGACGGCGGCCTCGGTGCCACCACCTCCGGGCCGCTGCTGAAGGAGTTCCTCACCGCCGCCGGCTGAGCGGACGGGCTCTGCCCCACGCCGGGCCGCCGTCAGGGCCGTGGGAAGATTGTCCGTGTGGCTCATATAGACGTTTCCGGCATCGACTACTTCCTCTCCGACGGCACGCAGTTGCTCAACGGGGTGACGTTCAAGGTGCCTGCCGGGACCAAGACGGCGCTGATTGGACCGAACGGAACGGGCAAGACGACGCTGTTCCGGATCGTCTCCGGGGACCTTGTTCCGGACGAAGGAACTGTCGGCCGCTCCGGAAACATGGGCATCATGCGCCAGTTTGTCGGTCAGGTCCGGGACGACTCGACCGTCCGGGACCTGCTGGTTTCGGCAGCGCCGCCGCCGCTGGCGGCCGCCGCGCGCGCCGTGGACGAGGCGGAAATGGCGATGATGGAGCACGACGACGAGCCCACCCAGATCAAGTACGCCCAGGCGATCGTGGACTGGGGGGACGCCGGAGGGTACGACGTCGAAACCGTGTGGGACGAAGTCTGCATGGCCGCGCTCGGCCTGCCCTTCGACCGGGCCCAGCACCGCCCGGCGTCGAGCCTCTCCGGCGGCGAGCAGAAGCGGCTGGTGCTGGAAGCGCTGTTCGCCGGCCCCGACGAGCTGCTGCTCCTGGACGAGCCGGACAACTACCTTGACGTGCCGGGCAAACGCTGGCTAGAGGCCAAGCTCAACGAGTCCAAGAAGACCGTGTTCTTCATCAGCCACGACCGCGAGCTGCTGAACAACGCCGCCGGCCGCATCGTCACCCTGGAACCGGGCATCAACGGTGCCGGCGCCTGGGTCCACGGCGGTGGCTTCGGCTCCTACGTGGATGCCCGCGCGGACCGCAACGCCCGGTTTGAGGAGTTGCGGAAGCGGTGGGACGAGGAACACGTCAAGCTCAAGGAACTCGTCAACATGTACAAGAACAAGGCTGCGTTCCGCTCCGATATGGCCAACCGTTACCACGCGGCCCAGACCCGGCTGGCCAAGTTCCTCGAGGCCGGGCCGCCCGAGGCGCTGCCGGTTGAGCAGAACGTGCAGATGCGGCTCAAGGGCGGGCGCACCGCCAAGCGGGCCATCGTGGCGGAGAAGCTCGAGCTCACCGGGCTGATGAAGCCGTTTTCCACCGAGGTCTGGTTCGGTGACCGGGTGGGTGTGCTCGGCTCCAACGGTTCGGGCAAGAGCCATTTCCTGCGCCTGCTGGCGACCGGCGGCACGGACCCCGAGCGGGAGCACCTGCCGGTCTCCGATGTTGACATCGCAGAGGTCCCGCACGAGGGCACGGTCAAACTGGGAGCCCGGATCCGGCCGGGGTTCTTCGCGCAGACGCATGTCCGGCCCGACCTGCTCGGCAAAACGCTGCTTGAGATCCTGCACCGCGGGGACGAGCACCGCTCCGGCCTAGGCCGCGAAGCAGCCGCCGGCGCCCTGGACGGCTACGGCCTCGCCTCACAGTCGGAGCAGAAATACGAATCCCTCTCCGGCGGGCAGCAGGCCCGGTTCCAGATCCTGCTGCTGCAGCTCTCCGGTGCCACCTTGCTGCTGCTGGACGAACCGACCGACAACCTGGACCTGCACTCGGCCGAGGCGCTGGAACGGGCCATCGACCACTTCGAGGGGACCGTCCTCGCCGTCACCCACGACCGGTGGTTTGCCCGCACCTTTGACCGCTTCCTGGTTTTCGGCTCCGACGGCAAGGTCTACGAATCGGCCGAACCGGTGTGGGACGAAAAGCGCGTGGAGCGGGTCCGCTAAACCCCGATCCTCCCTCACATCCTGCCCGTTTTCCGCGGACGCTCCCTCACCTGGTGAGGGAGCGTCCGGGTTCCGGCGGCCGGAAGGGAGGGAGCGTCCGGGTCCCGGCTGGCCCCGTGAAGAACACGCCGAACCCGCACAACGCCCCGTGGAGAAAGTGACGACATGACAAGCACCTCAACCGCTCCGCAACTCAATGCGGCAGCCGCGGCGACCTTTCTGATCTTCGGGATCAACGGCCTGGTGTTCGCCAGCTGGGCCGCCCGCATCCCGGCCGTCACTGAACTGCTGCAGATCACGTCGGGACAGATGGGCACCTTGCTGCTGTGTGTCGCCGTCGGGTCACTGATCGCGTTGCCCACGGCGGGCTGGGTGGTGGGCCGGATCGGCACCGCCAACACGGTGCGCGCGGCGGGGGTGCTCGCCGCAGCGGCCGGAGTCGGGATCGCTCTGTCCCTGAACGCCGCGACGATTCCCGGCACCGCTGCGTCGCTGTTTTTCTTCGGCATAGGCATCGGGCTTTGGGACGTCTCGCAGAACATCGAGGGCGCAGACGTTGAACACAAACTAGGCCGCACCATCATGCCGCAGTTCCATGCGGCCTTTAGCGGCGGGGCCTTCGTGGGCGCCCTCATTGGGGCGGGCCTGTCCCGGCTCGGCGTGGGCCTTCCAGTCCACCTGCTCGTCATCGCCGGGATTGTGGCCGCCGCCGCACTGCTGGCACCCCGCTACTTCCTTCCGCACGTCGCAGCACCTAAGGAAGCGGACGGCAGCGCCACCCCCCGGGGCGGAGCTGCCTGGCGGGACGGCCGCACCCTGCTGATCGGTGTCGTCGTGCTCGGAGCGACCCTCACCGAGGGTGCCGGCAACGACTGGATCGCCAAGGCCTCCGTGGACGGGCTGGGCGCCGAACAGTCGACGGGCGCTCTGCTCTTCGCGGTCTTCGTCCTGGCGATGACTGCCATGCGCTTCTTCGGGGGACGGGCGATCGATGCCTACGGCCGGGTGCCCGTGCTCCGCGGCAGCATGGCCGCCGCGGCAGCCGGACTCGCACTCTTCGTCTTCGCCGGAAACATCTGGCTTGCGGCCGCCGGCGCGGCCCTCTGGGGCGTGGGCGCGGCCCTGGCCTTCCCGATGGGCATGTCCGCGGCCGCCGACGATCCGCGTCAGGCCGCAGCCCGGGTGTCAGTCGTCTCGACACTGGGTTATGTCGCCTTCCTGGCCGGGCCGCCGCTGCTGGGTTACCTGGGGGACGTGACCGGGATCCGGCTCGCGTTGCTGGCTATCGCCGTACCGATTCTCGTAGCCTTGTTGCTTGCCGGTGCTGCGAAGCCCCTGCGCGCTGCCTAAACGGCCCAAACTGACCAGCGCCAGGCCGAAGGGCCCCGCCTCAACCACCGGCGCGACCACACCGGCGCAGCCGCTGTGGTCGGCAGTGCCCCGCAGTAGGGTGGTCAAATGCGAAGCCTGCTGGGACAAACGCCGCGCCACCTCGAGAAGCTGGACCGGAAACTGGTCCGTGCCCTCTCCCGGGTGCCCGGCGGCAGCCATGACGATTTCTTCCGGCGGCTCTCGGCCTCCGCCAACCAGGGCAAGCTTTGGCTGGGGATTGCCGCCGCGATGGCGATCTTTCCCGGCAAGACCCGGCGGGCGGCACTGCACGGCGTACTGGCGCAAGGCGTTGCCTCCGCCGTGACGAACGTGGTGTTTAAAACACTGCTGCCCCGCACCCGCCCGCTGCCCGAACACCTTCCGGTCTTCCGCTTCGTCCACCCGCAACCCACCAGTTCCTCCATGCCCTCGGGGCACTCCGCGTCCGCCGCCGCCTTCGCCCTGGGCGTCGGCCTGATCCGCCCCGCCCTCGGCGCAACGCTGGCCCCGGTCGCTGCCGGCGTGGCCTACTCCCGGGTGCACACCGGCGCGCACTGGCCCTCGGATGTCTTCTTTGGCTCAGCCCTCGGCGCCGGCGCAGCATTGGTGACGCGAAAATGGTGGCCGGTGCGTCCGCCCTTCCCGGCCGTCCGGCGCACCCCGGTGGAGGCCGCCCGGCTGCCCGACGGCGAGGGGCTCGGCATTGCCGTTAACACCTTGGGAGGCTCGTATGCCAGCGAGACCGCAGGGGCCCTGCAAGAAGTATTCCCCAAGGCGTACATAAAGGAAATCAGCCCCGATGAGGATGTCGCTGCCGAAATCGAGGCTGTAGCCACCCGGCCCGGCATCGTCGCGATGGGCGTCTGGGGCGGTGACGGAACCGTGGGAACTGCCGCTGCGGCCGCCCTCGACCACTCGCTCCCACTGCTGGTCCTCCCCGGCGGGACGCTCAACCATTTCGCCCGCGACGCCGGGATACCTTCCCTGCAGGCCGCCGTCGACGCCGCAACCAGAGGGGAAGCGGCATGTGCCGACGTCGGCCATGTCTCCGTGGAGCGGGGGCTGCCCGACAGCCCGGAGAAGCTGGAACTGACCATGCTCAACACCGCCAGCATCGGGCTGTACCCCAACCTGGTCCGCCGGCGGGAGCAGCTCCAGCCCGCCCTGGGGAAACCGCTGGCCGGCGTCGTTGCCATGTTCCGGACCTTCGCGGCCGGGACGCCGTGCACCCTTGTTGTGGACGGGGTTCGGCACAAGCTTTGGATTCTTTATGTGGGGCGTGGCCGCTACTACCCCCGGGACCACGCCCCGCTGGTGCGCCCGGTCCTCGACGACGGCGTGCTGGACCTGCGCATGATCACCGCGGACGAGTCCTTCGCCCGGTTGCGCCTGCTGTGGTCGGTGCTGACGGGCACCGTCGCGACGTCCCGCATCACCCATCTGCGCGAAGCCAGCCGGATCCGGGTTGAACCGGTGGGTCCCACCATGGTGCTGGCGGTGGACGGCGAGGTCATGCCCGGCGTCCGCGTCGTGGAGTTCTCGGTGAGGCACGGCCGACTGGTGTATTACTCCCCGAAGCTGCCGGACTGAGCCGGCTTCGGCGTGCGGGTCACCCTGATTCGTCCCTGATTCGTCCCTGAGAGCGGCGGATTCACGGGCGCCGGTCTGTAGCGTGGAGGTAACACAACCGAACGCAACGCAAAGGAACGCTTCCATGATCGAAGCCCGAGGCCTGACGAAGATTTATGGCGATAAAACCGCCGTCGCCGGAGTCGACTTCATCGTCGAACCGGGGAGGGTCACCGGCTTCCTCGGCCCCAACGGAGCCGGCAAGTCCACAACCATGCGCATGATCATGGGATTGGACCGGCCGACGTCGGGCTCGGTCACCGTCAACGGTGTGCCCTTCGCCCGGCACCACGCGCCGCTGCGGGACGTCGGCGCACTGCTGGACGCCAAAGCGGTGCACACCAGCCGCTCCGCGTACAACCACCTGCTGGCCATGGCCGCCACCCACAGCATTCCCAAGAAACGCGTCCACGACGTCATCGAAATGACCGGGCTCACCGAAGTGGCGCGGAAAAAGGTCGGCGGCTTTTCCCTCGGCATGGGCCAGCGGCTGGGTATCGCGGCTGCGCTGCTCGGCGACCCGCAGACCGTCATCCTTGACGAACCGGTCAACGGCCTCGACCCCGAGGGCGTCGTCTGGGTCCGCAACCTGGTGAAGTTCCTGGCCTCGGAGGGCCGGACTGTATTCCTCTCCAGCCACCTGATGAGTGAAATGGCGGTCACGGCGGACCACCTGATCGTGATCGGGCGCGGCAGAATCATCGCCGACGCCCCCATCCAGCAAATCATCACCGGAAAGGACCAGGGCCGCACCCGCGTCCGCACCGACCAGCCGGACCTGCTGCTGCGCGCGCTGGACGGCGACGGCGTCTCAGTCAGCGTGCAGGACACCGAACTCCTGGAAGTCACCGGTCTCCAGCCGCGCCAGATCGCCCGCGCCGCCCTCGAGCACCAGATCATGATCTACGAACTCACCCCGCTCCGGGCCAGCCTCGAAGAGGCGTACATGGAGCTGACCAAGGATGAGGTCGAATACCACTCGCTGATCACCACGGGCGCCCAAGCCCCCGCCCAGTCCGGAGGCCACTAAGCCATGAGCTCGACCACTCTCGAACCCACTCCGTCCCGCCGCGGAGCGCACGCCGGCACCCCACACGACCGGACCGGCGACGGCCTCAGCACCGGTCCGGGCCCCAGCTTCCCGCGGGTACTTAATGCAGAGTTCATCAAGTTCCGGACGCTGCTGTCCACCCTCATCCTGCTCGCCTCGACCATCGCCGTCATCGTCGGGGTCGGCGCCCTCGCTGCGTGGGGGATCGGCCAAGCGCTCCAAAGCGCCGGCTCAGATCCGCGCCGGAGCGCTGCGCTGGCCGCCCAGGGCGACATTGCCGCCTCGGCGCCGAGTGCCGGTATCTCCTTTGCCCAGCTCATCCTGGGCTCACTGGCCGTGCTGATCATCAGCTCCGAGTTCAGTACGGGAATGGCGCGGTCCACCTTCACCGCCGTTCCGAAGCGCATCCCGGCCTTCGTGGCCAAGCTGCTCGTCGTTGTCGTCTCCGCCTTCATCGTCACCGCCGTCTCCCTCTACCTTGCCGGCCTGGTGGCGGTGCCCATCTTCGGGCAGTACGGCCACACCCTCGACGTCTCCAGCGCCCAGTACGTCCGGACCCTGCTGATCAACAGCGCCTACGTCTCCGCCGTCGCCGCGATCGGCCTTGCCCTGGGCGCCCTGCTCCGCAACTCCGCCGGCGGGATTATGGCGCTGGTAGGCATCTTCTTCGTGCTGCCGATCGCGTTGCAGATCATCCAGGGGGACTTCGTCAAGGAACTGCGGAAGTACATTCCGGACAACACGCTGGCACCGATGACCGCAGCAGAACATCTTCCGGACACGCTCGAGGCGTGGCAGGCGGCTCTGGTCCTGGGTGCCTGGGTTGTCGTCCCGCTGGTGCTGGCCGGCGTTCTGCTGAAGAAGCGGGACGTGTAGCGCAGCCAGGAGCAGTTCCCGCAGCGGTGGTTTCCGGTACATTTCCGAATTGCCTGCCAGGCAACAACCAGCGCTCCGGGGGCCGTACGGCTGGAGCTGCGCCTCAATGGAAGCGTCGTAATCTGGAGGATTGCACAGGACAGCAGGGCGGTACCGCGGTCTAGGGTGAAACGACACTGTGGTCCGCAGCACAGCCGTCCCGGGTCCTGCCCGGCACGGAGGCCGGGCCGACACAACCCCACGAAGGACGGCGCTTCATGCAGGCTGACCAGCAACTCTCCAAATCCCTCAAGCCCAGGCATCTATCGATGATCGCCATCGCCGGCGTCATCGGCGCCGGGCTCTTCGTCGGTTCCGGCGCCGCCATCCAGCAGGCAGGCCCCGGCATCCTGGTCGCCTACATGGCGGCCGGGCTCGTGGTCATCCTTGTGATGCGGATGCTGGGGGAAATGGCCGCCGCCAACCCGGAAACCGGGTCTTTCTCCACCTATGCGGACAAGGCCCTTGGCCGCTGGGCCGGATTCAGCATCGGCTGGCTCTACGCGTGGTTCTGGATCATCGTGCTCGGCATCGAGGCAACAGCCGGCGCTGCCATCATGCACCGCTGGGTGCCCGGCATCGACCAGTGGGTCTGGGCGCTGGTGCTGATGGTGCTGCTGACCCTGACCAACCTTGGCTCGGTGAAGTCGTACGGCGAGTTCGAGTTCTGGTTCGCCTCCATCAAGGTCGCAGCGATCGTCCTGTTCCTGCTCTTCGGTGTGGCCGCCATCCTGGGTCTGGTTCCCGGCGTTCCGGCCCCCGGCCTGGACAACCTGATCAACAAGGGCGGCTTCATGCCCAATGGCCCCGGCGCTGTTCTGGCCGGCATCCTGGTGGTCGTTTTCTCCTTCTTCGGCGCGGAAATCGCCACTATCGCCGCCGGGGAGTCGGAAAACCCGGTCGACGCCGTCAAGAAGGCCGTGAAGTCCACGGTCTGGCGCATCCTGGTCTTCTACATCGGCTCAATCGCCATCGTGGTGACCCTGCTGCCGTGGAACGCTGCGTCTGTCGCGAAGAGCCCGTACGTCGCCGTGATCGAGCTCTTCGGCATCCCCGGAGCCGGCACCATCATGGACGTCGTCGTGCTCACCTCCGTGCTGTCCTGCCTGAACTCGGGCCTCTACACCGCCAGCCGCATGCTGTTCTCCCTCTCCCGCCGTGGCGACGCGCCCCGCTCCTGGATGCGGATCTCCAAAAGGGGCGTCCCGGCGGCCGCGGTCCTGGCCTCCACCGTGGTCGGCTTCATCACCGTAGGACTGAACTACATCGCTCCGGACACGGTCTTCCTGTTCCTGGTCAACACCTCGGGCGCCATCGCCTTGTTCGTTTGGCTGGTCATTTCCGTCTCCCAGCTGATCCTGCGCCGCCGGATGGGGACTGAATCCCGGGACCTTCAGCTGAAGATGTGGCTGTTCCCGTACCTGACCTGGGTCGCGATCATCAGCATCGTCGCCCTGCTGGTGGGCATGGTGATCCTTGATTCCACCCGTGAATCGCTGCTGCTGTCGCTTGCCTTGGGCGCTGTCGTGGTCGGTATCGGGCTGTGGCGCTACCGCAAACACGGCAACGCACCGGTTGCCGGAACGCGGACCGGGGACCGCGAGGCTGACGTCGACGCCGTCGGTGCGGATGCTGCGGCCGGAGCTGGCCCGGCGTCGTAGTCCCGCCGCACCTCCCGCCCCTCCCGCCCCTCCCGCCCCTCGCGGGAGGTGCGGGAGGTGCAGAGGTGGAGCATGGTGTCGGCGCTAGACTCGGAGCCATGCCTTCCTCCGCCACTGCCGCAGACCACATTCAGGACCTCGGCGCGTACGTCAGCGCCTCGCCGTCGAGCTTCCACGCCGTCCACGAAGCCGGCCGCCGGCTGGACGCAGCCGGCTTTACCCGGCTCGAGGAACTGGAGCCCTGGAACGCTGAGGCAGTCCAGGACGCGGCGGGTAAGTTCTACCTCATCCGCGACGGAGCCTTGATCGCCTGGGTGACGCCGGCGGGCGCCGGGCCCACTACCGGCTTCAACATCCTTGGCGCGCACACGGACTCGCCTTCCTTCAAGTTGAAGCCCAAGCCCACCACCGGCAAGTTCGGCTGGCTGCAGGCGGGCGTGGAAGTTTACGGCGGGCCGCTGCTGAACTCGTGGCTGGACCGCGAGCTGCAGCTCGCCGGACGGCTGGTCATGCTCGACGGCACCGAGCATCTGACAGCCACCGGTCCGCTGCTGCGCTTCCCGCAGCTGGCCATCCACCTGGACCGGGCGGTCAACGACGGCCTGGTCCTGGACAAGCAGCAGCACATGAACCCGGTGTTCGGCCTTGGCGACCCCGCGGACTCGGACCTCCTGGGCCTGCTCGCGGAGCGGGTGGACGGTGCCACCGTCGACGCGGCACAGATCGGCGGCTACGACGTCGTGATTGCGGACACGCAGGCCCCGGCTGTCTTCGGCGCGAAGGGCGAATTCTTCGCCTCGGGCCGGCTCGACAACCTTTCCGCCACCCACGCCGGGCTGGCCGCCCTCATCGCCCACGCTTCCGGGGCCGTGCCGGAGAACGGACCGATCGCGCTCCTGGCGGCCTTCGACCACGAGGAAATCGGCTCCGCCTCGCGCTCCGGGGCTTGCGGTCCGGTTCTCGAAGACGTCCTGGTGCGCATCTCCGAAGGCCTCGGCGCCACGGCGGGCCAGCGCCGGCAGGCGTTTGCGGCGTCGTTCTGCGTTTCCGCCGACGCCGGGCACGCCGTCCACCCGAACTATCCTGAACGCCACGACCCGGCCAACCGCCCGGTCCTCAACGGCGGGCCGCTGTTGAAGATCAACGCCAACCAGCGCTACGCCACCGACGCCACGGGCGCAGCGCTGTGGTCCCGGCTCTGCACGGACGCCGGGATCCCCTACCAGGAGTTCGTGTCGAACAACGTGATGCCGTGCGGATCCACCATCGGCCCGCTGACCGCCACCCGGCTGGGAATCCGGACGGTCGACGTCGGGGTGCCGCTGTTGTCGATGCACTCGGCCCGCGAGCTGTGCGGCGTCGAGGACCCGCACCGGCTTGCAACGGTCACGGAACTGTTTTTCCGCACCGCCTGCCAGGCTCCCCCGGCTTTCTAGCGCCGGTGTTCCGGCAGCCTGCTTCCTAGGAATCGGCGAGACCGACCACGAGGTTGATGGTCGTGGCCAGGATGACGGTGCCGAAGAGGTAGGACAGCAGGCTGTGTTTCAGGGCCTCCGCACGGATGGCATGGTTCTTCAGCGCCGTGTCGGACACCTGGTAGGTCATGCCCAGGCTGGTGGCAAGGTAGGCGAAATCGGTGTACTGCGGCGGTTCGTCCTGGTTGAAGTCGATGCCGCCCTCTGCCGATCCAGCCCTCGGCGCGGTGCTGTAGTAGAGCCCTGCGTAGCGCACTGTAAAGAGCGTCTGCACCAGCATCCAGGACAGCGCAACGGAGGCCAGTGCCAGCAGGCCGCCGGCCAGCCGGAAGCCGGCGTCGCTGTTGTGTGAGTCGAGCACGACAGCGGCGACGGCGGCCAGGCTGGCCATGTTGGCGGCCAGGATCATCAGGTCCGTGACGCCGTGGGACGGGTCTTCGGAGGTGGCATGCGCGCGGGTTCCGCGGGCGTCGAGCCGTCCAATCCTGATCCAGACCCACAGCACATACGTCAGGGCGGCGGTGCTCCAGCCGACCGCAGGGGCCTCCACCCAGCGCCCGCCCGACCCGGACGCGGCGGCGGCGAGCAGTCCCGCCAGCAGCATCACCGCGAAGCGGAGCCGGCTCCGGCGGACCGGGGCAGCGACGGACGGGGAGGAAGATCCGGTGCTCATGCCCCGATCATGGCACAGGCGCCCGGAAGGTTATCCACATCGCTGCCCGGGCCCTTCAGTCGCCGGCGCCAGCCGCCTAGGGTTAGAAGAAGAAATAGCCGAAACAGGCCCGGATGCACTAAGCTGTTGAAGTCTGTGCTGCGCTCTGCCTCCGTTCCGGCGGCGATGCGCGGCACGAGCACCGCAAATGAACCTCCTGTTACGGAAATGCCGTAACCGCTTAGCCCAAAGGAGGTGGGTTCACATATGCGTCCTTACGAATTGATGGTAATCATCGACCCCGAGGTCGAAGAGCGTACCGTTGAGCCGTCGCTTCAGAAGTTCCTGAACGTCATCACCAACGATGGTGGAACCATCGAGAAGGTTGACATCTGGGGCCGTCGTCGACTGGCTTACGAAATCCAGAAGAAGTCCGAAGGTATCTACGCCGTGGTGAACTTCACCGCCGCGCCGGCTACCGCCAAGGAACTTGACCGCCAGCTGAGTCTCAACGAGACCATCATGCGCACCAAGATCACCCGCCCCGAAGAGCAGAAGGTTGTTGCTGAGTAATCAGCTCCACCCCTCAATCTTTAACCCCGCAGGAACGCACAAGGAGGCAGTAGATGGCAGGCGAAACCACTATTACGGTCATCGGTAATCTCACCAATGACCCCGAACTGAGGTTCACGCCGTCAGGTTCGGCAGTAGCGAACTTCACCATCGCTTCTACGCCCCGCACCTTCGACCGCCAGTCCAATGAATGGAAGGACGGGGAAACCCTGTTCCTCCGCGCATCGGTATGGCGCGAAGCAGCCGAGAACGTCGCCGAGTCCCTCACCAAGGGCATGCGCGTGATCGTTTCCGGCCGCCTGAAGAGCCGTTCCTACGAAACGAAGGAAGGCGAGAAGCGCACCGTCATCGAGCTCGAGGTCGACGAGATCGGCCCGAGCCTGCGCTACGCCAACGCCAAGGTCAACCGCACCCAGCGCTCCGGCGGTGGGGGAGCCGGAAACGGCGGCCAGGGCGGCTTCGGCGGCGGCAACAGCGGCGGTTTCGGTGGCAACTCTGGCGGAAACCAGGGCGGCAACTCCGGTGGAAACTGGGGCGGCGGCAACCAGCCCGCACAGCAGGACGATCCCTGGGCCACGCCCGGGGTCAGCAATGCAGGCGGCTGGGGCAACGGTCCGGATTCCGAACCTCCCTTCTAAACAACATCTAAGGTCCGACATCGGGATCCGCGGGGCTGCACGGCAGCTGCGCGTCGACCGGTGCGGATCACCACCATCCCGTGGATCAATATCCACGGGCTCCATCGAAGAGGAGCTCCACGATGGCTAAGGCTGAACTCCGTAAGCCCAAACCAAAGTCCAACCCCTTGAAGGCCGCTGACATCACTGTCATCGACTACAAGGACGTAGCATTGCTGCGCAAGTTCATCTCCGACCGCGGAAAGATCCGCGCCCGTCGCGTCACCGGCGTCACGGTCCAGGAACAGCGCAAAATCGCACAGGCAATCAAGAACGCCCGCGAAGTTGCTCTGCTGCCTTACTCCGGCGCTGGCCGCGGCTAAGGAAGGGATTAACTAACATGGCAAAGCTCATTCTGACCCACGAAGTAACCGGTCTCGGTGCTGCTGGCGACGTTGTCGAGGTCAAGGACGGTTACGCACGTAACTTCCTGCTGCCCCGCAACTTCGCCCTGACCTGGTCCAAGGGTGGCGAGAAGCAGGTTGAGTCGATCAAGACTGCCCGCGCCGCCCGCGAGCACGCTTCCCTGGAAGACGCTCAGAAGCAGGCCGCTGCACTGCAGGCCAAGCCGGTCAAGCTCGTTGTCAAGGCTGGCGAGACCGGACGCCTGTTCGGTACCGTCAAGCAGGGCGACGTGGCGGACGCTGTTGAGGCTGCCGGCCTCGGCCGCATCGACAAGCGCAAGGTTGAACTGCCGGCTCACATCAAGTCGACCGGTTCCTACCAGGCCAACGTCCGTCTGCACGACGACGTTTCCGCTGTGATCGAACTCGACGTAGTTGCAGGCAAGTAGCCTTCCCGGCTGACTGGACTGCGTAAGAGGCCCCCGCCGCCGGATTCCCATAGGGTCCGGAAGCGGGGGTCTCTTGCTATACCGCATCCCCTTCAGGCCCGCAGTTGTTCCCGCCCACACCCCGCCGGGACCGGTGCCGGTGATAGCCTGCCGCAGTGACCCCTGATGCTTCCGCTTCGCCCCGCCTCCGTCCCTTCGCCCAGGTGGACGTCTTCACGGACGTGCAGTACCGCGGCAACCCGCTGGCCGTCGTCGTCGACGCGGCGGGCCTCTCCACGGCAGAGATGCAGCGGTTCGCCAACTGGACGAACCTCTCGGAGACGACGTTCCTGCTGCCGCCCACCGACCCCCGCGCCGACTACCGGGTCCGGATCTTCACGGCCAGCGAGGAATTTCCCTTTGCCGGGCACCCCACGCTCGGCTCGGCACATGCCTGGCTTGAGGCCGGCGGTATGCCGCTGCAGGACGGCACGATAGTGCAGGAGTGCGCCGCCGGGCTGGTCCGGGTGAAGCGCGACGGCGGCCGGTTGGCTTTCGCGGCTCCCCCGCTGACCCGTTCGGGTCCGGTAACAGAGCAGGATCTGGCCCGCATCGCTGCGGGTCTGCGGCTGCCGCGGGAGTCGTTGCTGGACGCCGCCTGGCTGGTCAACGGACCTGAATGGATCGGTGTATTGCTCGAGTCGGCGGAGCAGGTCCTGGCCGTCCGGCCGGACTACGCGGCCATGGCGGGTTTGAAGATCGGTGTCATTGGGCGCCATCCGGCCGGTGCCGCGGCGGATTTTGAAGTGCGGACGTTCATCCCCGGCGACGCTGCCGCGGAGGACCCCGTCACGGGCAGTTTCAACGCCGGTGCGGCCCAGTGGCTCATCGGGAGCGGGCGGGCGCCCACGTCCTACCTGGCGGCGCAAGGAACGGTGCTGGGGAGGGCCGGCCGGGTCCATGTTGATGCTGCCGGGGACGACATCTGGATCGGGGGAAGCTCGGTGAGCTGCATCGAGGGGTTTGTGATGCTCTGAACCCGGGCGGGAATAAAGCTCCCGGCAGCCGCCTTCTGTATATAGATGCATATGCATGTACTGGGGTCTGCATCAGTTGAACAACCTGAGGAGCTGCACCGTGGAATCCCGCCGCATCACCGTTCTTTCCGCCGGGCTCGGCGTCCCGTCGTCGAGCCGCCTGCTTGCGGACCAGTTGGCGGCCTCGGCCGAGCAGCAGCTTGCCGCTGCCGGCTACGCCGTGAGTGTCGAGACGGTTGAGCTGCGTGACATCGCAGTGGAGATCGCCAACAACTTCGTGACCGGCTATGCACCCCCGCGGCTGGCAGAGGTGATCGCTGCGGTGGAAGCCTCGGATGGCATCATCGCGGTCAGCCCGGTCTTCAGCGCCTCATACAGCGGGCTGTTTAAGTCCTTCATCGACGTGCTCGATCCAAAGTCACTGGACGGCAAAGCCGTTCTGCTGGGTGCCACCGGTGGTACCGACCGGCATCAGATGGTGCTCGACTATGCGATGCGGCCGCTCTTCAACTACCTGCGCACCCGGAACGCCGCCACGGGAGTGTTTGCCGGCCCGCAGGACTGGGGAACCGCCGGCGCAGGTGGCGCGGCCCTGTCGGCGCGGATCGAGCGGGCGGCGGGGGAGTTCAGCAGCCTGCTCAAGGGCTCCCAGCCGCGGCAGCAGCCTGCCCCGCTGGAGTCGCTGCCGTTTGAAGAGCTGCTCGCCGGGATAACCGGGCGCAACTAGCGGCCGCTGCCGGTCAGTCCTCGAGCAGGGCGATGAACTCGCGGGCTTGTTTGAGTGAGATGTCGGAGTGCCGGGTCAGCGCGGTCGCGGCGGCTTCCGAGTCGCCGTTCCTTGCCAGGGTGCGGATGCGCCCATAAATTTCGTCATTGAGCATGTTGCTGCTCACTTCCCGGGTGACGTCGCCCCTGCTCGCTATCGCCCGGTAGCGGTACGGGAAGCGCTGGGGGGCGTCGTCGTCCTCGTCATCGACGGGCTGTCCAGGAGCTTCCGGGGGCCTGAACGGCTGGGGGTGGGCAGCCAGGGCCCCGACCGCGTCCCGCGAGGCTCGCAGGCCTTCCCCTGTCACTTCCAGATAGAGCTTGATGGCAGCCATGGCCTGGCCCTGGGCGATCAGCGCGTACAGGCGGCGGTGCTGCTCCTGGTCCAGCCGTGCGGCGGCGGCGCGGGCCAGCTCCGCCGAGTTGCGGCCGGGTTGCGGCGCCTCCTCTTGCCTGGGCTGCCGACGCCGGCCTATGGCACGGGCGGCAAGCGCGACACAGACGCCGACGAGCACAAGGATCAGGGCGGGTACTAGCAGGGCTTCCATGGACTACAGCCGATCTACGAATTGCTTGGCGGTCAAGAGATCTGTGTGGGTGGCCTGGCGCAGCAGCCTGACGGCCTGTACTTTATGGCCGGAGGTTGCCAGGGCCCTGAGCTGCAATGCGAACTCCGGACTCAGCTGGCCTCCGGGCAGCACGCGGCCGTGGCGGTCCGGACGCCCGAAGTCCCCGGCGAAGCTTGCCGGGATGCCCCGCGCGGCGCGGGCATGCTCGGCCTGCTGCGAGTGCTGTTGTTCGTTCTGGCTGGGGCGGGTCGCAGCGTCTATCCGGGAGCGGGCGGCGAGGGCGTCCCTGACCTGCGTCTCGTAATGCGCGCGGGAGCGGGCGGCCAGCTCCGACTGGTAGCGCTCGGCCTCGGAGACGCCGAAATGGCGCGGCCGAAGCGCTGTGGCCACAGCCCATAGGACTCCCGCGAGAACGACAGCGGGCAACACCGCAACCAGAACGTCTCCCATGGCCAAAGCTTATGCCTAATCCGAGCCGCGAACCGTATATTCCCGCTTCGGGATACGTGCACGATGCGCGGCAGAGAAGCAGGAGCCGTTTTCGTGGCGCGCATCACGAAATTCGCATATTTCGGCCGATCTGTGCCCTCAGCCGCCGGAGGCTATCCCCAACTCCCAGCTGCAAGCTGTGGATGAAAATTGCCGGAAATTTCTTTGTCTCCACAGGGCGCCAGCGACGTTTCCGCAGGTCACGGCATGTTTGGTACTCAAAGAATTCCGCTATCCACAACTGTCCCCACAGGCTGTGCACAAGCAGGGCGCGGTAGTCCACACCTTATCCACAGGCACCGCCCACGGCGGTGTTGGTCCCGGCCGGATCGGAGGATAACGTTGCGGGGGATCGGCCCGGCGGTACCCGGAGTAGCGCTCAGGTAGCGGCACCGCTGCCTGAGGCGAAGACAGCTTGTCGGACCCGGCTGATAGGAAGTATCCAGCGGAGACCTGCCGTCTTATCGGGCAGGCGCACGACGCATGGATTCGATGCCGCCGGACGTCAGTCCTGCGGCACACAGTGAAGGACGGCAGTTTTGTCAGTAACGCATCTGGACTCGATCGAGGGCACTCGGGGCTCCGAGGGTAGCCGCAAACCGCCGCAGGACATTCCCGCGGAGCAGTCTGTGCTGGGCGGCATGATGCTGTCCAAGGATGCCATTGCCGACGTCGTGGAAATTCTGCGCGGACAGGACTTTTACCGGCCCGCGCACGAGACCATCTACGAAGCCATCATCGATCTTTACGGCCGGGGTGAACCGGCCGATGCCGTGACCGTCTCGGACGAACTGACCAAGCGCGGTGAGATCAACCGGATCGGCGGCCCCGCCTACCTGCACGAACTGATCCAGACGGTTCCCACCGCCGCCAACGCCGGTTACTACGCCGAGATTGTCGGCGAACGTGCTGTCCTCCGCCGACTGGTCAACGCCGGCACGAAAATCGTCCAGCTTGGCTACGGCCAGGACGGCGAGGTGGAGGACCTGGTTAACCAGGCGCAAGCTGAGGTCTACGCCGTGGCAGAACGGCGCACCGCCGAGGACTATGTCGTGCTCAAGGACGTCATGGAATCCACGGTGGATGAGATTGAAGCCTCGGGACACCGGGGCGAAGGCATGGTGGGTGTGCCGACCGGGTTCTATGAACTCGACGAACTGACCCACGGCCTGCACCCGGGGCAGATGATCGTAATCGCCGCCCGGCCCGCCGTGGGCAAGTCCACCTTCGCGCTCGACTTCGCCCGCTCCGCAGCCATCAAAAACAATCTCGCTACCGTCATGTTTTCGCTCGAAATGGGCCGCAACGAAATCGCAATGCGCCTGCTGTCGGCGGAGGCGACGATTGGCCTGCAGGACCTGCGCAAGGGCACCATCAAAGACGAACAGTGGTCCAAGATCGCCACCACCATGGGCCGGATGAACGATGCCCCGCTCTTCATCGACGACAGCCCCAACATGTCGCTGATGGAAATCCGTGCCAAATGCCGCCGCCTCAAGCAGCAGCATGACCTCAAGCTTGTGATCCTTGACTATCTGCAGCTGATGAGTTCGGGCAAGAAGGTGGAATCACGCCAGCAGGAAGTTTCCGAGTTTTCCCGTGCGCTGAAGCTGCTCGCCAAGGAACTGCAGGTTCCCGTTATCGCTCTGTCGCAGCTGAACCGTGGCTCCGAACAGCGCCAGGACAAGCGGCCCATGGTTTCCGACCTTCGAGAGTCAGGCTCGATCGAGCAGGATGCGGACATGGTCATCCTGTTGCACCGCGAAGACGTTTACGACAAGGAGTCTCCGCGCGCCGGCGAAGCGGACATCCTGATCGCCAAGCACCGCAACGGCCCCACCAAGGACATCGTGGTGGCCTTCCAGGGCCACTATTCCCGCTTCGCCAACATGGCAGGCGACGCCGGAGGCGGAGGCTTCTAGAGCAAGTGGTTCGGCAGCCGGTTTCCGGGCGCCCGGCCGCGGATCTCCAGCAGCTCACGGGCATGGGCGTGCAGGCGCTTGTCCTCATCCGAAACCGGCACCCAGCGGGGAATCGGCACCGAAGTGCCGGTCTCGTCGCGGGCCACCATGACAGTCAGGCAGTACGTGGTCAGACTCAGTTCGTGGCCCTTGGGATCGCCGGAACGGACATGGACGGCAATGTGCATCCCCTTCGTTCCGGTGTAGACCAGCCGGGCTTCGACCTCCACCAGGTGCCCGATCAGTAACGGCCGGTAGAACCGGACGCCGCCGGAGAAGACCGCCACGGTGTCTTTACCGCAGTAGCGGGAGGCGCAGACGTAGGCGGCTTCGTCGATCCACTTCATGACAATTCCGCCGTGGACCTTTCCGCCCCAGTTGACATCTGTCGGCGCGGCCATGAACCGCAGTGTCACGCGCTCGGCGGTGCCGGCATCAGTGTATTCCTGCGCGTTCATGGCTTGCACGATGTCCTCGCGGACCTTGATCCGCGCCAGCGCGTGATCGCGTTCCTCAATCCGGGCCGGCGTCGCCGGCTCGAACTGGGGCACCGGGATGGGCTTGCCGTCCGCCCCGACAGCTACGAAGATCACCAGGCACTGGCTCCGCATCGTGGCCGGGCCGCCCCTGGGGTCCCCGGACGAGACGACGGTGCGGATATGCATGGAGGACCGCCCGGTATAGACGATGGTCGCGGTGACCTCCACCATGTCGCCGCTGTTGACCGGATCGGCGAAGTGGATGTTGCCTACATAAGCGGTGACGCAGTAGGACTTCGCCCACCCGACGGCTGCGGCGTAGGCTGCCTTGTCCACCCACTCCAGCACCGTCCCCGCATCCACCGAACCACTGTGGCCGACATCGGTGGGGGCGGCCAGAAAGCGCAGGGTGACGGCATTGGCGGAAGTCTCACTCATGCAAGCGAGTGTACTGACGGAACGCCACCGGGCAGCGGCGGGCTGACACAATTGCGCTGGGGCCGCCACAGACGGATGGGGGAATGCTGGGCGCGGCACTAGGGTGGTTCCGTGCCCGCCTCAGCCCCCTCCCCCGCGACCCGGCCATCCGCGGCGGTTGGGCGACGCGAAATTCTCCGCCTCGCCGTTCCCGCCTTCGGGGCGCTAATCGCCGAGCCGCTGTTTCTGCTAGCGGATTCGGCAATCGTGGGGCCTCTGGGTGTGGCCCAGCTCGCCGGCGTCGGGCTGGCGTCGGCTGTACTGCAGACCGCCGTCGGACTCATGGTGTTCCTGGCCTATTCCACGACTCCCGCCGTGGCGCGCGCTCTTGGCAACGGCCAACTGCCGAAGGCGCTGGCGGCCGGGCGGGACGGGATTTGGCTCGCTTTGCTGCTGGGTGCGGTCCTGGCGGCGGCCGGATCCCTGGCCGCGGAACCGCTGGTGGATCTGATGGGCGCGAGCGGCGACGTACGGGTCTTTGCCGGGGACTACCTGCGCTGGTCCATGCCGGGACTCGTCGCCATGCTGCTGATCTTCGCCGGCACCGGCGTGCTCCGCGGTCTGCAGGATACGCGGACCCCGCTGGCTGTGGCCACCGCGGGGTTCACCCTCAACATCGCGCTGAACTTCTTCCTGGTCTACGGGCTGGAACTCTCCGTCACCGGGTCCGCTCTCGGTACCAGCATCGCCCAGTGGGCGATGGCGCTCGTCTACATCGTTATGGTGCAGCGGAACGCCCGCAGCCACGGTGTGTCCCTGCTCCCGCACTGGCAAGGCATCCGCGCCTTGGCAAGAGTCGGTTCCTGGCTGATGCTGCGGACCCTCAGTCTGCGGATCGCGATCCTTGCCACCGTCGTGGTGGCGACAGCGCAGGGCCCGGTGAATCTTGCGGCCCACCAGCTCGCCATGAGTCTCTTCACGTTCCTGGCCTTCGCACTCGACGCCCTCGCCATTGCCGCCCAGGCGCTGATCGGCAAGGAACTGGGCGCGTCCCGACCGATAGCGGCGCGTGAGCTCACCCGGACGATGGTCCGCTGGGGACTGGGGTTCGGCGCGCTGGCGGGGATCCTGCTGGCGGCCGCCGCTCCGTGGGCAGGACTGCTTTTCACCCCGGACGCCGGCGTCCGGTCAGCCCTCACCCTTGCTCTCTTGGTGCTGGCAGCAGGTCAGCCGATTGCCGGCTACGTCTTCGTCCTGGACGGCGTTCTGATCGGTGCCGGCGACGCCCGGTACCTGGCGATCGCCGGCGTTGTGAATCTTGCTGTCTACCTGCCGCTGTTGCTCATGGTCCGGCTCTCCGGCGCCGCGGGGGAAACGGCGCTGCTTTGGCTCTGGGTCGCTTTCTCCTTCGGCTACATGCTGGCCCGCGCGGTCACCCTTGGCTGGCGGGCACGCAATGACCGGTGGATGGTGCTCGGCGCACGGTGACACCCGGGCGTCCCGGCGGGCGCAGCCCGCGCCCGGTCCGGCGCCGGCACGCACTAAACTGGACGGGTGACTCTCCCCGAAGCCCCCTCCGCCTCGACTGCCCTGCCTGCCGCCCCGGACCTGTGGAAGCCGGTCCTGGTCCGCGCTGCCCTCGCGCTGGCGTTCGGCGCGGTGACCGTCTTCTGGGCAGCGCCCCCGGTCGAGGCGATGGCCTGGACCGGCGGAGTTTATCTACTGGCCACGGGTCTGGTGGTGATCTGGGGCGTCAAAAAGACCGGCCTGCCGGCCGGGGAGGGCGGGGCCAAGGCCCTGGCCGCCGCCGGGGCGGTGCTGATCGGCACGGGGGCGGCGGTGGCGCTGATTCCGGGGAACCTGGTGTTCGGTACCATCGGCGCGCTCGGCCTGGCGCTGGCCGGCGCGGCCGAGCTCTACCTGGGGCTCACCTCCCGCCGCCGCTCGGTGCTGGCCCGGGACTGGACCGCCTCCGGCGTGATCGGCCTGGGCACCGCGGCGGCGCTGCCGTTCTTTATTGACCTCGGTCCGCACGCCTTGCTTGGCGTTGCCGGCGGCGGCGCGATCCTCGGCGGTATGCTGTGGATCCTGGCCGGCCTGACGCTGCGGCACGATGCGCGCGGCCTTTCTACAAGGCCGTAAACTAGTAAGGACAGGTTCTACCCTGCGTAGAACAACCGCGGTATCAGACTGCCACGCCTGCCCGGCGCTGGCGGCAGGAGGAAAGCATCTTGGCAGAGCCGAAATCAGGAGAACGCCGCAATCTGCGGACCTCGGTCAAGGGGCCGCTCATGTTTTCCGCGTTCTGGGCAGTGCTTGCCTTCGTCGCCGTCCTCATCTTTGCTTCCGGCGGCAGCGCCAAAGTTCCGCGTTTCGACTTGGCCTTTACCGGCGCGGGGATCGCCTTCATCGTCACCCTGGTGATGGCAGCCATGCTTTCGATGAGCTACAAGGACAACGCGGAGCACCTGGGCAAGGGCTCCGGCGTCAACCTCAGCTCGAAGCGGCCCGCCTCCGCCCGCGGCGGCGACCGCCCGCAGCCGGGACCCGACGCCGGTCCCGACAGTAGCGCCCACTAAGTCCACTTTCTGCCCAGCTTCTGTTAGGAGACGGCCTTCCTGGCCCGGTAGGCCGCGACGTGTGCGCGGTTGGCGCAGTTCCCCGTGTCGCAGTAGCGCTTGGAACGGTTCCGGCTGAGGTCCAGCACCACGGCGTCGCAGTCGTCCGCGGCGCAAACCAGCATCCGGTGCATTTCCTTGCTCCGAATGACATCCGCCAGTGCCATCGCCGCCTCGGTGCTCATCCGGTCGGCCAGCGGCGCCTCGGGCGTGGTGGCGTGCAGGTGCCAGTCCCAGCCGTCGTGTTTCATCAGCTGGGGAAGGGCGCGGGCCTCGCGCAGCAGTCGGTTGACGATGACCACTGCCGAGTCCTCGTCGGCCAGCCACAGCGCGGCGAGCTCGGTGCGCAGCCGGTGCACGCTGGCCAGCTCGGCGGCCTCGTGGCTTCGTGAGCCGCTGAACCCCTCGGCGGCGAGGAAGCGGTCCAGCTCCGCGAGTCCGGACAAGTGCTCCTCGCTGTTCGCGGCTGTGTTGATCAGAGCGACCACGGAGCGCAGCGCGACTTCAGTGTCAGGCGCAAAGACCATCTTGACTCCTTACGTTCCCCGGGCGTACTGTCATGACCATAACCCCACTTTACTCCTGACAGGAGCAGTCCATGTCTGCCGCACGCCGCGCCGGGGCCCCGGCCCAGAACCTGCAATCTGCCGGCGCCACTGCCGCGGCCACTGGCGTGGCAGGTTTCCTGGCCTCCGGGCTGGGAGTCGCCTTGTTTTCCTCGGCGGTGTTCGGCCTCTCCGGGTCGTTCGCCAAGGCGCTGCTGGAGACCGGCTGGACGCCAGGTGCTGCTGTCACCGCCCGCCTCACCGGAGCCGCGCTGATCCTCGCCGTTCCCGCTGCCCTGGCGCTGCGAGGCCGCTGGCACCAGCTCCGCGACAACTGGCTCACCGTCCTGCTGTTCGGCCTCATCGGCGTCGCGGCATGCCAACTCTTCTATTTCAACGCTGTCGCCCGGCTCTCCGTCGGAGTGGCGCTCCTGCTGGAATACCTGGCTCCGGTGATGATCGTGCTCTGGCTCTGGCTGGCGAGCCGGAAGCGGCCGCGGCCGCTGACCATCGCCGGCACCCTGCTTTCACTCGCGGGCCTGGTCCTGGTACTGGACCTTACCGGGGCGGTGAAGATCGATTTCATCGGTGTGCTGTGGGGGATCGCGGCCGCCGTCTGCCTGGCTATCTACTTCTTCATAACCGCCAAGGAGAACGACACGCTGCCGCCGATCGTGCTGGCCTCCGGCGGGCTGATGGTGGGCGCGCTGGTCATGTGGCTCACGGCCGCGACCGGGCTGCTGCCGATGGCCACCAGCACAGCCGACACCCGGCTGGGTCCCTGGGTGACGCCGTGGTGGGTCGCGCTGGGCGGTCTGGTCCTCCTTGCCACCGTGCTCGCCTACGTTTCCGGCATCGTGGCCGCCCGCGCCCTCGGCTCGAAGGTGGCATCGTTTGTCTCGCTGACCGAGGTGCTCTTTGCCGTCCTCTGGGCCTGGCTGCTCCTCGGTGAACTTCCCGGGCCGGTCCAGCTGCTGGGCGGCATCCTGATCGTCGGCGGTGTGGTGCTCGTCCGCCTGGACGAGCTGCGCCGTGCACCAGAGCCGTCGGTCGAACTCGACCATGCGAACGACATCGAACCCGTCCCCTGACGGCGTACGGACGGCGCCGCATGTCCTAGGAGCCGCCGTCGGGAGCCGCCGTCGGGGCCTACTTGCCGAAGCGCCGCAGCCGCAGCGAGTTCGCCACCACCAGGACGGAGCTGGCCGCCATCGCCGCGCCGGCAATCATCGGGTTGAGCAGGCCCAGTGCGGCCACCGGGATACCGACGGCGTTGTAGAAGAAGGCCCAGAAGAGGTTCGTTTTGATGGTGGCCAGGGTCCGGCGGGACAACTCGATCGCCTGGCCGACCTGGCCCAGGTCGTTGCCCATCACGGTCAGGTCCGCGGCCTCAATGGCCACATCGGTGCCCGAGCCCATGGCGATGCCAAGGTCGGCCTGGGCCAGGGCGGCCGCGTCGTTCACTCCGTCACCAGCCATCGCCACCGTGGCACCGCGGGACTGCAGCGCCCGGACGGCCTCGACCTTGCCCTCGGGCAGCACGCCGGCGAAGACGTCTTCGGCAGGGATTCCAACGGCGGCTGCGACCTGGCCGGCCACTGCGGCGTTGTCACCGGTCAGCAGGATGGGCCGCAGCCCCAGTTCCCGGAGCCGGGCGATGGCTGCGGCGGAACCAGGCTTGAGCGTATCGCGCAGGCTGATGATGCCTGCAGGTTCACCGTTTACGGCCACCCAGATGGCGGTGGCGCCGGCGTCCTCGGCGGCGGCCAGGGCGGCCTGCTGCCCACCGGAGGCAGGAACGTTGTTTTCCTGCAGCCAGCCGGAACGGCCCACGGTGACCAGACGTCCGTTGACCGTCCCGCGGACCCCGCCGCCGGGGGCCGAGTGAAAGTCGACGACGCCGGGCAGCCGGGCTTCGTCGCCGGGCTGCCGTTCGGCGGTGAGCGCAGCGGCGGCAATCGCCCGGGCGACCGGGTGCTCGGAGGCGGCCTCCACTGCCCCCGCGAGGCGGAGCACCTCCGCGCCGGTGAACGGGCCAAACGCCTGAGTTCCCTCTACGGCCAGGTGGCCGGTAGTTACCGTGCCGGTTTTGTCGAGCAGGATGGTGTCCACCGTGCGGGTGTCTTCCAGGACCTGCGGACCCTTGATCAGGATGCCGAGCTGGGCGCCGCGGCCGGTGCCGGTCAGCAGCCCCACCGGGGTGGCCAGGCCCAGTGCGCACGGGCAGGCGATGACCAGCACCGCGACGGCCGCGGTGAAGGCGGCGCGCAGTTCGGCGTTGCTGATGTCCGGGCCGGCCGCCAGCAGCCAGCCGGCGAAGGTGACGGCGGCAAGGATGAGGACCACCGGGACGAAGACCGCGCTGATGCGGTCCGCGAGGCGCGCGATGGGGGCCTTTGCGGTTTGTGCCTGGGACACCAGGCGCCCCATCTGGGCCAGGGTCGTCTCGCTTCCGACCCTGGTGGCCCGAACGAGGAGCCGCCCCGAGGTGTTGATGGTGGCGCCCGTGACCGGGCTGTCCGGGCCGACCTCGACCGGGACCGATTCGCCGGTCACCAGCGAGGCGTCCACGGCGGACGTCCCCTCAAGGACCACGCCATCGGTCGCGATCTTCTCACCGGGCCGCACCACGATGATGTCGCCGACCCGCAGTTGCTCGGCCGGTACCATCACCTCCGTGCCGTTGCGCAGGACGGCTGCATCCTTGGCGCCCAGGTTCAGCAGGGCCTTAAGCGCGTCCCCGGCTTTCCGCTTGGCGTTGGCCTCGAGGTAGCGGCCCAGCAGCAGGAAAGTGGTGACGACGGAGGCTACCTCGAAGTACAGGCCTCCCGTTCCCATCTCCTCCATGCCCGGATGCTCAGTCATCCGGGGGTCGGCCAGGAGCTGCCAGGCGGAGAAAAGGTAGGCGGCGGTCACCCCGATAGATACCAGGGTATCCATGGTGGAGCCGAGGTGCCGGGCGTTCACGGCAGCGGCTCGGTGGAACGGCCAGGCGGCCCAGGTCACCACCGGCAGGGCCAGCGCACCCGCAACCCAGCCCCAGTTGGGGAACTGCAATGCCGGGAACATGGAAATCAGGAAGACCGGGACGGTGAGGACGGCCGCGACGATCAGCCTGGGTAGCAGCTTGCCGGAGGGGTGCGACGGCGGACCCTGGACCGGGACGGGGTTTTCGCGGTCGGTTCCGCTGGCATCCGCTTCCGGCGTTGCCTCGGTCCTGGGAGCCGGGTAGGCCGCCGGCCGGACGGTGGCTTTGTAACCGGCGGCCGCCACCGTGGCGGTGATCTGCTCGTCGGTGACGTTGGCCGGCACGGTTACCTGCGCCGATTCCAGCGGCAGGTTGACGAGGGCTTCCACGCCGTCGATCTTTACCAGCTTGCGCTCAACCCGGCCGACGCAGGACGAGCAGGTCATCCCTTCAATATCGAGTTCGATGACCCGGCGTCCGGGCTGTTCTAGAAGCTGCTGGTTGCTCACTGTCTGTTCCCCTCGGTCCTGCGCGGTGGTGCTCGGTGACGCTTGTGTCTGCGTCAATGCCCGGCGGAGCTGTCCGCCATCGGGCTCAGGCCTCGTTCGCGACGACCAGGTATCCGGCTTCGGCGACTGCTTCTCCGATTTCGGACGGGGAGAGCGCCGTGGCCGAGGTGATCGTCACGGTGGAAATCCCCCCGGCGTTGAGGTCCACGTCGACGTTTTCGACGCCGGCAAGCGATTCGAGTTCTTCGGACACGGAAGATACGCAGTGGCCGCAGGTCATGCCGGAAACTTCAATGGTGGTGGATACGGTGCTCATGGCGTGCTCCTTGGTGGGGGACTGGTCATGGTTGAGCAGTCCGATCGTGTGGTGAGTGGTGTTGCCGCTACCGCAGCAGGCGCCCGATGGCATCGGTGGCCTCCTTGACTTTGAAGTCGATGGCTTCGGCCCGGAGCTCCGGGTCCGGTTCTGCCGCCGCGCCGACGACGCAGTGGCCGATATGCTCTTCCACCAGCCCGAGGCTGACAGCGTGCAGAGCCTTAGTGACCGCGGCGACCTGGGTCAGGATGTCGATGCAGTACTTGTCATCATCGACCATCCGCGCAATGCCGCGGACCTGTCCCTCGATCCGTCTTAGCCGCTTAAGGTACGCATCCTTGTTGTTCGAGTAGCCGTGCTGCTGGGGCGGGGCCTCAGCAGCGACTGCCGACATGGAAGCTTCTGGCTCAGTCATGGCTATAACATATACCCGGCGGGGGTATAGCGCAAGTACCCCTCGGGGGTATCGAGGATGCGATCTGGGCCGGGCGGACATTAAAGAGCTCCGGAGTGCGTTATTGGGGGATACGCACTCCGGAGCGGCTATGGGGTAGGGGCTCTTTCGCCTACAACAGCAACCCTACGTTGCGGTCCGGACCAGGCGCCAGCACCTCGAATAATTTCTTTCGCTTTATTTACCCGGGCCATTTTCCCGGGCCAAAATTACCCGCAGGTTTCGGCCATCCTGTGCCCTGGCGTGCCGCACGTGCGGGTTTCGAAGCCGCCGGGATTCGTCGATTGACCGGCGGAAACCATTGCAGGCGCAGGCCCGCGGTGGTTCGATGTAGGGCATGGCAACCTCTGAGAGTTTCCTCCTCGCGATCGGTACCAAAAAGGGCCTCTGGCTGGCTACCAGTCCGGACCGCCAAAATTGGTCCTTGACTGGCCCCCACTTCCTGATGAGCGAGATCCCCAGTGTCGGCATCGACACGCGCGATGGCCGGACCCGGATCCTGGTGGGCGTCCGCTCGGAGCACTGGGGGCCCACCGTCTTTCACTCCGACGACCTCGGAGCGACCTGGAGCGAGCCCGAAAACGGAGCCATCCGTTTTCCCGAGGACACGGATGCCGCACTGGAGCGGGTCTGGCAGATCCATCCTGACGCGGATTCACGCCCCGGTGTGGTGTGGGCCGGCTGCGAGCCGATATCGGTCTGGAAATCCACCGACGGCGGTGAGCATTTCGAGTTGAACCGCGGCTTGTGGGACCACCCGCACCGGGGTGAGTGGGGGGCCGGTTACGGTGGCGCCGCGGCGCACTCGATCGTGGTCAACCCCGACGGCGACAAAGTGCACGTGGCCATGAGCACCGGCGGGGTCTACCGTTCAATCGACGGCGGCGCCTCCTGGGAGCCGCGGAACAAGGGCATCTCGGCTTACTTCATGCCCGATCCCAACCCGGAGTTCGGCCAGTGCGTCCACAAGATCGCCGCGGACGCCGCCGTCGACGGCCGCTTGTACGCGCAGAACCACCACGGCGTTTACCGCAGTGACGATGGCGGCGAGAACTGGCAGTCAATTGCCGAAGGGCTGCCGGCCGACTTCGGCTTTGTCATGCTGACGCATCCGCGCCGGGCGGGCACGGCCTGGGTCATCCCGCTGAAGGCCGACGGCGAACGGATCCCGCCGGACGGAAAGCTCGCCGTCCACCGTACCGACGACGCCGGGGCCAGTTGGAAGCGGCTGGATTCCGGGCTGCCGCAGGCGGAGTTCAACTCCGTCCTGCGCGATGCCGCCTGCGTGGACGGGGCCGAACCCGCCGGCGTGTACTTCGGCACCCGCGGCGGCAGCGTCTACGCCAGTGCCGACGAGGGGGAGCACTTCACGGAGGTGGCCGCCCACCTGCCGGACGTGCTGTGCGTTCGGGCGGCGGCGGTTGCCCAGGTGCCGGTCCCTGCCGCAGAGCGCTCCGGGGCCGCGGTTTCCGCGTGAGGTTCCCCGATGGCTGAGATCAGCGTGCTGCTTCCCAGTGTCCTGGCGCCACTGGCCGGCGGCCAGCCGGTCCTGACCGCGTCCGCGGACCGGCCGGTGACGGTCGGCTGGCTGCTCGACACGGTGGGCGGGGCCTTCCCGGCCCTGGCCCGGCGCCTGCGGGACGAGACCGGGGCTGTCCGCCGGTACGTGAACGTTTACGTGGCCGGCACGGAGATCCGCAGGCTGCAGGGGCTCGGCACCGAGGTGGCGCCGGGCCAGGAGGTCCTGATCATCCAATCCGTCGCCGGCGGCTAGCGGCTGCCGCGCCTTCTCAGGCCGCCCTTTAGCCTCCACCGCAAATCGTTGACAATTTCGTCTGCGATCCGTACCGTCGGTCTCGAGTGGTCGGGAGCGAGGACCGCGCCGATTTCCTTGCAATGGTGCGACGGGAGGTACGCCGGTGGCGGCAGGGCTGAGCCTTAAAGACGTGAACCTGCACTTCGGCGGGGTCAAGGTGCTGCAGGACGTAAGCTTCGACGTCGAGCCCGGCGTCATCCTCGGCTTGGTGGGCCCCAACGGCGCCGGCAAGACGTCACTTTTCAACTGCATTAGCGGCCACTACAAGCCGAGCTCAGGTTCCATCACGATCAACGGCACCGAGGTGCTGGGCAGCGCCCCGTCCCGGCTCGCCCGGCTCGGGCTGGCGCGAACCTTCCAGCATCCGGCCCTGCGGCTGAATGCCACGGTCCTGGAAAATGTGTTGCTGGGCGGGCACACCCGGCTCCCCGGCGGCCCCGTGTCCTGGGCGCTGCGGCTGCCGAACACGGTGCGGGCGGAGCGCGGCATCCGCACCGAAGCCCTCGAACTCCTCGAGCGGGCGGGTCTTGGCTGGGCGGCAGACGTCCCGGCCAACGAACTTTCCCACGGCCTGCACAAAGGCGTTGAACTGTGGCGGGCCATGCTCTCCAGGCCGGCCCTGCTGCTGCTCGATGAGCCTGCGGCGGGACTGTCGCACGGGGAGGTGGAACAGCTCATCGCGACGGTGAAACGGATCCGCGCCGAGCAGGACACCACCATTGTCGTCGTCGAGCACCACATGGGCCTCATCTCAGCCCTCACCGATCAGGTCGTCGTCCTCGACCACGGGCGCAAACTCATGGCGGGCACCGCGGCCGAGGCGCAATCCGACCCGCGCGTGATTGAGGCCTACATCGGGAAGGACGCCGCCGATGACGCTGCTTGAGCTCTCCGAGGTAACCGCTTCCTATGGACCGGTCCAGGTGATCGACGGGGTCTCGCTCAGCGTGCCGGAGGGCGGCTCCGTCGGCATCCTCGGTGCCAACGGCGCGGGGAAAACCACCACACTGCGGGCGATCAGCGGGACCGTGCGGACCGGCGGACGGATCACCTTCGACGGACGCGACATCCGGGGCCTCCGCCCCGACCAGGTCGCCGCCCTCGGCATCGCCCATGTCCCGGAGGGCCGCGGAACCCTCGGGCAGCTGAGTGTCCGGGAGAATCTGCTCGTGGGGGCGTATCTTCGCAAGGACCGCAAGGCGATCTCCGCGGACCTGGATTACTGCCTGGACCTGTTTCCGCAGCTCAAGGACCGGATCGGCGCCCGGGCGGCAGCGCTGTCCGGCGGTGAGCAGCAGATGCTCGCAGTTGGCCGGGCTTTCATGGCGAAGCCCCGGCTGCTGCTGCTGGACGAGGCGTCGCTGGGGCTGGCGCCCAGCACCGCCAAAACTGTCTACGACGCAATCCGCCGGCTCAGGCGGGAGTCAGGGATTGCCATGGTGGTCGTCGAACAAAACGCCAACCTCGCTTTCTCCCTGGTGGACACGGCAACCGTGCTGGAAACGGGCCGCAACGCGTTGACCGGGACTTCCGCCGAACTCAAGGGCATGGACGAGATCCGCCGCGCCTACCTGGGGGGCTGACCGGAGATGGGAACCTTTATCCAGCTCGTAGTGGACGGCCTCTCAGCCGGGTCCATCTACGCGGCACTGGCCCTGGCGATCGTGCTGGTGAACCAGGCGACGGGCCTGATCAATTTCGCGCAGGGCGGCCTGGCGGTACTGTCGGCCTACATCGCCTACGCCTTCGTGCAATTCGGACTGCCGTTGATCGCTGGCATCATCCTCGCAGTGGTGATCTCGTTCTTTATCGGCGCACTGGTGGAGCGTTTCCTGGTCCGCCGGTTCGAACGCGGCGACCCGGACACCGCCGTCGTGGTCACGATCGGCCTGCTGACCCTGGTCACCGGTATCACCGCCATCATCTGGAGCTACAACAACCTCGGGTTCCCGTCACTCTTTCCGCTCAGCAGCGTGGATATCCTCGGCGCTGTGGTGAGCGTCCGCTCGCTGGCCACCACGGTGACCATCCTCGTGATCATGGTGCTGCTGCAGCTGTTGTTCCTCCGCACCAAACTCGGCCTCGCCCTCCGCGCAGTGGCCGACAGCCCGGCGTCGGCGGCGTTGTCCGGGCTTCCGGTGGGGCGGCTGCTGATGGTTGGCTGGGGTCTCGCCGCAACCCTCGGCGCCATCGCCGGAGTTCTGGTCGCGCCGCAGCTGACCCTGACCCCGGGCATGCTGGACACCGCGCTGGTCTACGCGCTCGCAGCCGTCATCCTCGGCGGCCTGAGCAGCCCGCTCGGCTGCGTTGTGGCCGCCTCGGCCATCGGCGTCCTGGAGAACCTCGTGGCGGTGTACATTCCACTGATCGGCCACGACCTGAAAATCGCCGTGCCGTTTGTCCTCATCTTTGTCATCCTCATCCTCCGTCCGCAGGGCCTGTTCGGCCGAAAAGTCGTGGTGAGGGTCTGATGAGCAGCGTACTGCCGGTCACCCGAAAGCCGGTCACCCGAAACAGGGCCGGGCGGACCGTCCTCGTTGTCGTCGTTGCGCTTGCGCTGCTGGTCGCCCCCCTCGTCCTGCCGGCGTTCGCCAACCAGACCCTGATCCGGATCGGCGTCTACGCCGTCGCGGTGCTGGGGCTCAACATCGTCATGGGCTACACCGGGCAGGTGAACCTGGGGCAGATCTTCTTCCTTGGACTCGGCGCCTATGTCACCGCGTACGGGGTGAAACAGGGCTGGAACATCGTCCTGGTCTTCGTGCTGGCGTGCGTCATCGCGGGCATCGTCGGGCTGCTCGTAGCACTTGCGGCGGCCCGGCTGGGCGGACTCGCCATCGCGATGGTCACCATCGCGCTGCCCATCGTCGGTGTTCCGCTCGCCAAGCGGCTCGACGAATTCACCGGCGGTTCCCAGGGCATCTCGGCCCGTTTCACCGACGCGCCCGACTGGTCCGGCCTGTACAACGACCAGTGGCAGTTCTACATCATCCTGCTGGTGACAGCGGCCGCGTTCCTGCTCGGCCGCAACCTGGTGCGCGGCAAGTACGGCCGCGCATTCGGCGTCGTACGGGAAAACGAGGCCGTGGCAGCGTCGATGGGTGTGTCGCCTTACCGCACTAAGGTGCTCGCGTTCACGCTCGCCTCGATCTTCGGCGGAGCCAGCGGATTCCTGTATCTGGCAGCCGTGCAGTACACCTCGCCGGAGACCCTGAGCTTCGGCCACTCCATCACGCTGCTCGCAGCCATGGTCATCGGCGGCGCCGGAAGCATTACGGGGTCGCTCATCGGCGGCGCCTACTACGTTCTGGTTCCGCTACTCACAAACGCGATCGACCCCAGCTTCACCACCGCCAGCCAGGGCGCGATCCTCCTGCTGGTGCTGTTCCTGTTGCCTGAAGGGTTGGTGAGCCTTCCGCGGGTGGTCCGCCGGCTCACCCGCGGTCCCACCAAACGCCCTGTACCCGGGAATCCCCAGCAGCCCGCTCCCGCGCGTCGTCCGGTTCCGGAAGACGCGCCGGAGGGACTCGAACAACCAGAGAGGCACGATCGATCATGAAGCTCAGGAAAAAGTCAGACGGGGTCCTCGGCGTCGTCGCGATGGCATCCATCGTGGCACTCTCCCTCTCGGGGTGTACCCGGGACAGCGGCGGCCAGGGCGGCGGGTCGGGATCGTCCCCGGGCATCACCGACTCCTCAATTACGCTCGGCATCACCACCCCGCTCAGTGGCGCGACTGCCGGTCCCGGAACCTGCACGGTTGCCGGCGTAACCGCCTACTTCGGTGCGCTGAACGCGGCGGGCGGGGTGAAATTCGGTGACGGAAAAACCCGGACCGTGAACATCAAGACCTACGACGACGGGTACGACCCGCAAAAATCGCTGGCGAACTTCCAGCAGATGGTGTCCGACAATGTCTTCGCGGCCACGGCCGGCCTGGGGACGCCCACGAACCGGGCCTTCCGGGAGGCCGCCATCAGCCAGAAGGTCCCGCAGGTGCTGGTGATGACCGGTGATCCGCTCTTCAGCGACCGCAAGCAAAGCGCCTGGCAGCTCGGGTTCGTGCCGATCTACCAGAACGAGGGTGCCGCCTTCGGCAAGCTGCTGGCCGCATCCAAGGACCAGCACAAGGTGGCCATCCTGTCGCAGAACGATGACTACGGCAAGGGTTACGTGCAGGGTTTCAAGGATGCCATCAAGGGAGCGTCGAACATCTCGGTGGTCGGGGAACAGACCTACGAGGCCACGGATACGTCCGTGGATGCGCAGCTGACCCAGTTGGCGTCGTCGGGAGCCGACGTCGTCTTCAACGCCATGTCGATCACGCCGCTGGCGATCGCGTCGCTGCAGAAGGCGCAGCAGATCGGCTGGAAGCCCAGCTGGTTCCTGCCGTCAAACACCTCCAGCCCCACCGCGATCCTTGAGCCGGGGCGGGCCACCGCCTATCCGGGCATCTACTCCGTGTCCTTCGCAAAGGCCCCGCAGAGCCCGACGTTCGCCAAGGATCCGGACGTAGTCAAGTTCCTCGCGGACCTCAAGCAGTACGGCAAATACCCGGACATGCCGGCCTTTCCGCACTGCATGTGGAGCTACATGGTGGGTGCCACGCTGGAGCAGGCGTTCAAGAACATGAACGCCCCGACGAGGGACAGCTTCATGACGTCCCTGCGCAATATCAAAGGACTGCAGGCGCCGCTGATGCTCTCCGGCACGTCGGTGGACACGACGGTTGACGGCCAGCCGGCCGTATCGTCGGTGCTCGTGCAGAAGTACAACGGCAAGGGCTACGCCACGGTGGAGAACTTCGGCTAGCCGCCGGTTCAGGCGCTGGAGGCTTCCGGCTGCGCGGTGCCGCCGGAAGCTTCCAGTTCGCCCACCAGTTCCAGCCCGCGCTGCGCCCAGGCGATTTCGATGCGTGCCCGGTCGACGAGGCCCTCGTAGGTGAAGCGTTTGAACGCGATTGTGCGTTCCCAATCCCCGGGGTCTGTCGCGGCGAGGCGCCGCACCAGCATGGGATTGGCGACCTCGGCGATGCGCAGTAGTTCGCCTTCCCACTGGGCGAGCTCGGCCTCCCATTGCTTGCCGTGCCGCCGGAAGAACTCTCGGGCAGCTTCCGGCGACGCCGCTTCCAGGTACGCGGCGCGCAGATGTGCGGGGTCGCGGACGCGGGCATACTCCAGAGGTGTTTGCATCCAGGCCAAAAAGGCCGCGTCGCCGTCGGCCGTGACGTGATAGACGCGCCGGGTGGCGCGCTGGCCCCGGGGCTGCTCTTCGCCCTCGATCAGGTTCTCGGCTTCCATCTTGCGTAGCTCGGGGTAGATCTGGGAGTCCGGGGCATGCCACACGTGCCCCACCGACGCGGAGAACTGCTTCTGCAGTTCGTAGCCGGAGAGCGGGCCGACGCGCAGCAACGCCAGCAGCGCGTAGCGCAGGCTCATGCGGTACTCCTTTGGGACGGCGGGAGGGTGGAGGGGGCTTCGCCGCCCCCTCCACCCGGGATTCCCAGCCTAGGCGGGCTGGTAGTTCGTGCGCCACCCGCCCTGGTAGCTGGCGCGGGCGACCGTGGAGTAGGGCACGGGGCTGACGACGGCGCGCACCTCGGTCTGCACGTGCGGTTCGACGGCGGCCTTGGCGGTGCCTCCATTCGGCTCGCCCCAGACCACCTTCAGTTCCGTGCCTTCGGGGACCTTGGGGTCGATCGTTGCCAGCGAGAGGGCGCGCCGCTCGTTCGCGCTGTAGCCGGTGAACATCGAATAGCCGACGACCGTTCCGTCCGCGTCGACCACGGAGTCGTAATTGGCCGAGCCGTAGTTGGCCAGCGGCAGGTCGAAGAACTTGTAGCTGGGACCTTCGACATTGAAAAGCGAAGCGTAGATCGCGGTGACGTCCTCGGCGTCCCAGGCCAGGGTGACTTTCTTGCGCTGGGATGCCTTGTCCATCCGCTCCAGGGCGTCCCGGCCGATGAAGTCGTGGTCGAACTTCACGAAGGATCCGTAGCCGAGCTCCCACGGCGTCAGGTAGTAGTCCTCGATGTTCTCGGAAACGAAGGACCCGGCCAGGGTTCCGGTTGCCTCGTAACCGTCGGCGGGCAGCCACTCACGGTAACCGCGCTCCGCTTCCCCGGTGTAGATAGCCGGCAGCGGGGAGGGGATCCAGCCGGATTCCAGTGTGTTCGACGGATAGGCGCGGGACCCGACCGGGACGAGGCCGAACTCGGCGCCGGCCGTGACGATGGCGTCCCGGATGCGGTCATGGTCCGCGTACGGGCCCCAGACCTCCAGCCCGGGCGCGCCGGCCATGCCGTGGCGGAGGGTCCGCACGGTGGTGCCGTCGATCGTCATGGTCGACATGTTGAAGAACTTCAACTGCTCCAGCGGACCGCCGTTGAGCTTTTCGATCACCTGCCAGGCGTTCGGCCCCTGGATCTGGAAGCGGTAGTACTGGCGGTCCACCGGGTGTCCGTAAGGCCGCGACGGGGAGCGGCGGTCCACGCTGATGTCGAGGTTGCTGAAGCCGCCTGTTTCCCCGTGGTAGAGCAGCCAGTTCGCTGCCGGGGAACGGCCGACGTAGGTGTACTCGTCTTCCCCTTCGCGGAAAAGAATGCCGTCGCCGATGACGTGCCCCGACTCGGTGGTCGGGACGTACTGCTTCGCTTTGTTGACGGGGAACATGGCGGTGGAGTTGATCGCGGTGGACGTGATCAGCTTGATTGCGTCGGAGCCCTTCATGAACAGGTTGTCCATGTGGTGGGACTGGTCGTACAGCACGGCGGTCTGGCGCCAGGCGGTTTGTTCCTTGATCCAGTTCTGGAAGTCGGCGGGAACCACCGGGTAGATGTATGAGCCGATCTGCGAGTTGCGCAGCAGATCAACCGCGCCGCGGGACGCGTCGAGAACTTCCTGCAGATTCTTAGGTGCCACGATGAACCTCTTGTTCTGTGTCGGATATTTCTGGTCGTTTTTCGGGGTCAAACTGGTACTGGCCGGACAGCCGTTGGACTGCCCCGGTCAGAAGACGATGGTTTGGTTGCCGTGCCGGACCACCCGGTCCTCGGCATGCCACTGCACCGCCCGCGAGAGCACGGCCCGTTCCACGTAGGCGCCGCGGGCCTGGAGGTCAGTGGCCGAATGCGCGTGCGTCACGCGGGCGACGTCCTGTTCGATGATCGGACCCTCGTCGAGGTCCTTGGTCACGTAGTGCGACGTCGCGCCGATCAGCTTGACGCCGCGCGCCTTGGCCTTCCGGTACGGGGCAGCCCCAATGAACGCGGGCAGGAACGAATGGTGGATATTGATCAGCGGCACCCCCACCCCGTCCAGGAAACCCGGGGAGAGGATCTGCATGTAACGCGCCAGCACCACGAAATCCACGTTGCCGTCCAGCAGTTTCAGGATTTCAGCTTCGGCCGCGGACTTGTCTTCGCCGTGCGACGGGACGTGGAAGAAGGGGATGCCGAAGGAGCGGACGTCCTCGGCGGTATTCGTGTGGTTGGAGATGACCATCGGGATGGTCACTGGCAGTTCGCCGCGCCGGTGCCGCCAGAGCAGTTCGAGCAGGCAGTGGTCCGACGTCGACACCAGGATGGCCATGCGTTTGGGGACGGACCGGTCGGTGAGCGTCCAGCGGAGCCCCAGGGGCGCCAGGGTGCTCTCCAGATCAGCCTCGAGCGCGGGCATCGCAGCGGCCAGGTCCGGCCGGTTGAACACCACCCGCTGGAAGAAATCGCCCGACGCCGGGTCGGAGGAGTATTGGTCCAGGGTGACGATGTTGCCGTGGTTGCGGGTGACCAGGGCAGCCACTGCCGCGACAATCCCGGGCTGGTCTGGGCCGTGCACGATCAGGCAGGACTGGTCCTTGAGGGATTCGGTGTGCAGTGCCATGGCCGCCGCTCAGCCCTGCTCGGCGACGAACTGCCGGACCCAGTCCGCCGTCGCCAGCAGGCCGCCGAAAGTGTAGAAGTGCAGCCCCACCCGTCCGCCGATCTGCGGCTGCTGGCCGGGCGTGTGTTGTGCCAGTACGGCGGCCAGGTCGTTGACGAACCGGTCGGGGCCGGCGTCGCCCATTAGGTTGGTCAGCGAGAAGCCGTACTTCTTCACGATCATGGCGTTGGCGCCGACGCCGAAGCGGCGGGCGAAGCCGAGCAGGCGTTTGATGCCCGCCGGTCCTGGCGTGCCGACGCGGACGGGGGCGTTGATGCCGCTGGAACGGAGGGTGTCGATCCAGTCGGCGACCGGGTCGGTGTCGAATGCGAACTGGGTGAGGATGACAGCACCGAGGCCTTGCTCGGCGAGGGCCGCGGTTTTGTCCGTCAGGGCGCGTGAGAGCACCTCTTTCGGAATGTCGGGGTGTCCTTCCGGGTAGCCGCTGATGCCGACTTCACGCACGCCGAACTGCTGCAGGATGCCGCTGCTGATCACCGAGAGTGAATCCTCGTAAGGGCCTTCGGGCGTTGCCGGGTCGCCGCCCACCGCGAAAATATGTTCCGAGGCACCGACTTCCTGCAGGCGGCCGAGGAACTCCTCAAGCTGCTGCTGGGACTTCAGACGGCGCGCCGAGACATGCGGAACCGGCACGAAGCCGAGGTCCCGCACCGCTTTGGCCGCCGCCACCCGCATTTCCAGGTCCTCGTTGCCGAGGAAAGTGACGTTGATCCGCGTGCCCGGCGGGATGTGGCCCTGGGCCTCCGTCAGCGCGGGGATGTCCTTGCCGGTCATCTCGAGGGAAAAGTCGTGGATGAGTTCCAGTGATGCTGCCCGGTTGATCGCGGGCGTGCTTCGAGTCGCCATCGGGAATCCTTTCGGTCGGTGCGACGGTGCACCTGCTTCCGACTTTAGCTATGTAGATAGGGACTGTCCATAGGTAATGCGGACCAACTTGTCGTCGCGGCCGCCGGTCAGCCGGCCAGGTGGGCCAGCCTGCCCGGTTGGACGGCCGGCCCGTCCGGACGGTCAGCCGGCCGCGGGGGTCTCCGGTTCGAGGTGGGCGATGGCGCGGGTGTCCTGGAACGCCCGGACGCCCTCGATGCCCTGCTCGCGACCCATGCCGGATTGCTTCATGCCGCCGAACGGGGCGCGCAGGTCCAGCCTTGTGGCCCCGTGGTCATTGACCCAGACGTAACCGCAGACCAGTTGTGCGCCCACGCGGTCCGCCGTCGCACGCTCGGCCGTCCACACCGAGGCGCAGAGGCCCGCCCAGCCGGAATTTGCTGCCCGCACGGCTTCCTCCTCGGTGTCGAACGGCAGCAGCGGGATGACGGGCCCGAACTGCTCCTGGGTGACCACGCGCAATTCGGGATCCGGGTCGATGACCAGCGCCGGGCGCAGGAAGTTCCCGCCCTGCAGGGCCGGGTCCGCGGGCAGGGACCCGTACTCCCGGACGTCGGCGCCGGCGGCCTTCGCTTCCTCGATGAGTTCGGCAACGAAAGCCTTCTGCACCGGCGAGTGCAGCGGACCCATGGTGGTTCCTTCGTCCAGGCCGTAGCCGATCACAGCCTGCTCCAGCCGGCTCGCCAGCCCCGCGGCGACCTCATCCAGCCGGGAACGATGGACGTAGATCCGCTTGGCGTTCATGCAGATCTGGCCGGTGGTGTCGAAAACCGCGGCGTACAGGCGGTCCAGGTGGGTTTCGTCCAGGACCGCGTCCTCGAGGATGACGGCGGGATCGTTGCCGCCGAGTTCCAGCGTCACCCGGGTCAGCGATTTGGCGGCCATTTCCATGATCCGCCTGCCGCCGCCGACGCTGCCGGTGAAGCAGACCTTGGCGATGTCGGGGCTGGTGATGAGCGCTGCCATGTCGGCGTCCTTGCCGGTGACGACGTTCAGCACCCCGGGCGGCAGCTTCTCCGCGATCCGCTGGACCACGCGGGTTGTTGCAAGCGGCGCTGTGGGCGGGGGCTTTACGATGGCGGTGTTGCCCGCCAGCAGTGCGTGCGGCAACGACGCGGCCAGGATCGCGATGGGCCAGTTGAACGGCACGATGACCGTCACCACGCCCAGCGGCTGGAACGCGACGGTGGTGGACACGGGGATCCCCGGGGCCGGCGGGAGCACCTTGGCGGCGTCCACCTCGTCGGCCAGGGACAGGGCGAGGTTCCAACGGATCTCGAACACCAGCGAGTCCACCCATGCCTCCTGGCGGATCTTTCCGTTCTCCTGGGACAGGATGGCGGCGTCCTCGTCACGGAAATCGGCGATGCCCTCCAGCGCGGCGCGCATCTGCTCTGCGCGCTGCTGGGCGCTTAGTGCCGACCACGCGGGAAACGCCGCCTTCGCTGCGGCGATGGCGTCATCGACGTCGGCGGCGCTGGCAGCGGCGGCGTGCCCGACGACGACTCCGGGCTTCCCCGGGTCCGGGATTTCCAGGGTGGAGCCGGCCTGGCGCTCGCTTCCCCCGATGAACAGGCCGGTGGTCACCGGCGCGGCGGTGTCTGTTGTGTTGGTCATGACTGTGCACCTCTCTGTGCAAGGTTGGTCTGTGCGGTCCTGGGCTGGTCTGTCCCGGGCTGGGTTGCGCTGGGCTCGGTTGTGCCGGAGTCGGCGGATGCCGTCCTGGCTCCGTCCGGGACGTTCGGCGTCCCGTGGGTGTGGAACGTTTCGATCGTTTTCATGCCCCAGGCCTGCCCCTTCTTACGTTCCTCCTGGGACCATTCCACGACCGGGGAGTCCGGGTCCAGCAGCAGCCGGGCGCCGGCGTTGGCGAACTCAATGCGGTTGCCCCCGGGCTCCCAGACGTAGAGGAAGAAGGTCTGGTTGATGGCGTGCTTGTGCGGGCCGGACTCGATGTGGATGCCGTTCTCCAGGAAGATGTCCGCCGCCTTGAGGATGTCTTCCCGGGTGTCGGGGGCGAAGGCCACGTGGTGCAGCCGGTTGCCGTGCTTGAGCCAGTCATCCGAGTAGACGATGTCGTAGGACTTGTTGTTGAAGTGAAACCACCAGGCGGCATATCCGCCGTCGTCGAGCTTGATGCGCTCGCTCTCCCGCCCGCCCAGGGCCTTCAGCACGAACTCGCCGTTGGCCACGACGTCCTTGGCCAGGTAATTGATGTGGTCCAGCCGCCGGGCGTTGACCCCGCGCCCCGGAAACGCCGACGCCTGGTTCTTCAGCGCAGGCTTGTCGTCGGTGGCGACGTAGCGCTCGGTCTCGTAGTAGATGCCCAGGTCGTGCCCGTCGGGATCCCGGAACGTGTAGGTGGGCCCGGTGCCGACCTCGCCGTCCACCCAGCCGACGCCAAGAGCGGTCGCCTCGATCGCCGCCACCCGGCGCTCCAGTGCCGCCTGGCTCGTGGCCCGGAACGTGGTCCGCCCGACGCCGGCGTCAGCTGACTCGGTGAGCTTCAGCGTGAAGAGCTGATACTCATCCCACGTGCGCAGGTACACGGATTTTGCGCCGGGACCGCCGGATTCCGCGACGACGCGCATGGCGAGCAGGTCCCGGAAGAACCACAGGCTCTGCTCGAAGGTCGGAGTCAGCAGCTCCACGTTCCCCAGGTGCGCGACGTCGAACGAGGTGTACTCGGTCATGGATTAGTCCTCTCTTGCGGTGGGTGTCAGAGCCGGGGGCGCGGGAAGACGCGCCCCTCGAAGATCTTCCGGGCCGTCCTGAGGGCTGCCGAGGAGGTGACGGCGAAGCCGCCGGCGGCCGGCTCAAGGCCCACCTCGACGTCGAAGGAGCCCGTGGGGTGTTCGATCCGGAACGGCGAGCTCGGCGCCGGCAACACCGCGAGGTCGTGGCCGACGGAACCGTCCGCCAGCACTCCCGCGGCCACCGTGAGGGCGCCGAGCACGCCGATGGAAGTGTGCACGCGCACCGGCAGGAAACTGCGGGTGCGCACGGCGCCGCCGGCCGCCGGAGCGGACAGCAGGACCAGTTTCGGCACGGTAGCGCCGCTGACGTCGCCCATCCCCATCAATTCGGCTGCGGCCAGGCGCAGGTCGTGGAGGCGGCCGGCCAGGCCGGCGTCGGCCTCGAGGTCACCGGGGGATTCATTGCCGGTCAGGCCGAGGTCGGCTGCCCGCAGCAACACGCTGGGCATGCCGTTGTCCACGCAGGTCAGGTCGATGTCCTGTACCCGGTCCAGCACGTTGCCGGTCGGAAACAGCGCCCCCGTCGACGAGCCTGCGGTGCCCTCGAAGTTGAGTTTGATCGCGCCTGCCGTGCCGGGAACCCCGTCGATCGGGAGGTCGCCGTCGTAGTCCACGTTGCCCCCCGGAGTGGCAAACTGCGCGGTGGCGATGCTGTCCGTGTTGACCATCCGGATACGCACCGCGGTGCGCTCGCCGCCGGCCCGGACCAGGCCCCGCTCGACGGCGAACGGCCCGACTCCGGCGAGGATGTTGCCGCAGTTCTGGCGGTCACTTACGGATGCCGCGTCGATGCCCACTTGCAGGAAGAGGTAGTCGACGTCGGCCAGGTTGTCGGGCGAGGGGGAGATGACGGCGACTTTGCTGGTGAGCGGGTGTGCCCCGCCCAGGCCGTCGATCTGCCGGGGATCGGGTGTGCCCATGATCCGCAGCAGCAGTCCGTCGCGTTCTTCCGGATCTTGGGGCAGGTCCGAGCCGAGAAAGTACGCGCCCTTGGAGGTGCCGCCGCGCATCAGCAGGCAGGGGATGCCGTCAACCGCTGCCATCGCCGGCCTCGTACTCCGCGGCGGTCAGGTACCGGACCCCAAGCCCGGCAAGCACGCCGCGGAGCCGGTTGCGGTCCAGGCTAAGCTCGCCGGTACGGTAGGCAGCCCTGGATTCCTCCTCGCGGGCAACCCGGGCGTCGGCGGCCTCGAGTGCCCCCCGGGCAGCGGGCCGCGGCACGCAGAGCACACCGTCGTCGTCGGCCACGATCACATCGCCGGGGCGCACGACGGCGCCGCCCACCGTTATCGGAACGTTGACCGACCCGGCCGTGGCTTTCACTGTGCCCTGGGCGTTGACCGCGGCGGACCAGACCGGAAAGCCCATTGCCCGCAGCTCGGCCACGTCGCGGACGCCGCCCGTTGTGACGAGTCCGCGGACCCCGCGGTGCTGCAGCGCGGTGGCGAACAGCTCACCGAACGAACCGTCCAGGGAGGGCGAGGTGGTGGTCACCACCAGGATGTCGCCCTCACGGCACTGTTCCACGGCGGCATGGATCATCAGATTGTCCCCCGGCCAGCACAGGACGGTGACGGCGGACCCGGCGATCCGGATACCGTTCTGGATGGGCCGCAGCGAGGCGCCGACCAGGCCGCTGCGGCCCATCGCCTCGTGCACGGTGGCCACGCCGTGCCCGCCAAGCGCGCCGATCACCGGGGTTTCGACCCGTGCGATGTCCGTGACCACGACGGGTTTCACTCGAGGACCTCGGTGACCTGGGGGTAGTAGCGCATGTAAGCCTCACCCTTGGTATCCACCGGCAGGCCAAGGTTGGGACCGGCGTTGCGTTTGACCTGCACGCCGCGGCGCACGGCGAGCGAGGTGTAGTAGTCCCACATGTGCTGCTGGGCGGGCAGGCACTTCATCGCCTGTTCCTTGGCGGGAAAGGCGGCAGTGATATCGAGCAGGACGTCGGGTTTGAAGTCGCATTGTTCGGGCTGGTGCGGCTCGAAGAAGAACACTGGCGGCGCGCCGAGCACCTCACCGGGCGCGTCGTAACCGATGGCCTGGGCCAGGATCCGGGCTTCGATCGCCAGCCGGGCGGCCGCCGGGTGGTCGCCGTTGTAGGGGTCAAGCAGGGGATGCGTCAACACCACGGTCGGCTGCACCCGCCGGTAGATGCGCACCAGCTGATCGAGCAGTTCACGGCTCGGCAGCAGCGGGTAATCCCCGGCGTCGAGGAATTCGACTTCCGCCCCCAGCGCCGTGGCGGCGGCTTCGGCCTCGGCGCGCCGGAGGGCCTTGATTTCGTCCAGGGACTTACCGGCCAGCCACTGGCTGGCGGACTCGCCGCGCTCGCCGTAGGAGAGGCAGACGACGACGGCGCGGTCACCCCGGGCGCGGTGGCGGCGGCAATCGCCCCGCCGGCCCGCCAGACGAAATCGCCGGCGTGCGCGCTGACGACGAGGACACTGCCTCCGTTGCCCATGTTCCTGGTCCCTCCCGGATCGCTTGCGCGTCTTTGTGCCAGCGAACCACGCTCTGGCATCCCGGTCAAGGCATCGAATACAATTTTGTTAGCAATCGGGATTTCACTCCTGCGACGGCATGCCCCGGCTCCGGTCGAAACCAGGGAGTTCAACCCGGTCCAACTGAAGGAGAACAGCTGATGGCTCAGAAGTCCCTGCAGGATGTGCTCGATGCGGCAGGTAACACTGTCGAACACTTGCGTAACTCCCAGCTAGGCACCTACATCTATCCGGTGGTTCCCGCGGAGTTCACCAACTGGCGGCGCGAGCAGCGTGCCTGGCGGGAGACCGCCGTGCTCTACGACCAGTCCCACCACATGGTGAACTTCTTTATGAAAGGACCGGATGCACTCAAACTCGTCTCGGACACCGGCATCAACAGCTTCGCGAACTTCCCGGTCAATACCGCCAAACAGTTCGTACCGACGGCCTCCAACGGCGGCGTAATCGGCGATGGCATCCTGTTCCACCAGGCCGAGAACGAGTTTGCCTACGTGGGACGGGCCCCTGCCGCGAACTGGCTGCAGTTCCATGCCGAAACCGGCGGCTACGACGTCGAATGCGTCTATGACGACCGGTCCCCCTCGCGTCCCTACGGCCAGGCGGTCCGACGCGAGTACTACCGCTTCCAGATCCAGGGCCCCAACGCCTGGCAGATCATTGAGAAACTCAACGGCGGCACCTTGGAGCAGGTGAAGTTCTTTCACATGGGAGAGCTGGGCATCGCCGGGGAACAGGTGCGCACCCTGCGGCACGGCATGGCAGGAGCTCCTGGCCTGGAAATCTGGGGACCGTACGAGCAGCACGGGAAGATCCGCGACGCCGTGCTCGAAGCCGGTGCCGAGTTCGGCATCGAACCCTGCGGGTCCCGCGCTTACTCCTCCAACACGCTTGAATCCGGCTGGATTCCCTCCCCGCTGCCGGCGATCTACAGCAGCGAGGCCGAGCGCGCCTACCGGGAGTGGCTGCCGGCCGCGAGCTACGAGGCAACCAACGCGCTCGCCGGTTCGTTCGTCTCACAGAACATTGAGGACTACTACCTGACGCCGTGGGAGCTCGGCTACGGTTCGTTCGTGAAGTTCGACCACGACTTCATCGGCCGCGACGCCCTTGAGCGGGTGGACGAGGCCTCCCAACGCAAGAAGGTCACGCTGGCGTGGAACGACGAGGACCTGGCAAGGATCTGGGCGTCTTTCCTGGACCGCGACACCCCCGGGTACCAGTTCTTCGACGTGCCAAACGCCAACTACGGCTCGTCGAACTACGACTCGGTGGTGGACGCCGACGGCGCAGCCGTCGGGCTCTCGCTCTTCACCGGTGTCACGGCCAATGAGCGCCGCGGGCTTTCACTGGCGACGGTGGATCCGAACGTGGAGGTCGGGACCGAGGTGCGGGTCATCTGGGGGGAGCCCGACGGCGGCTCGCGCAAGACCACCGTGGAGCCGCACGAGCAGATCAGCGTGCGCGCCGTCGTCAGTCCCGTGCCCTACGCTGTCACCGCGCGGACCGAGTACCACGGCGGGTGGCGCACGGCGGGAGCGCCGGCAAACTGACGCCGCTCAGGTGGCGAGGGGTGCTGCGGATTCCGCCGACGAGACGTCGCGGAGGGCCTCGATGACGCTGAGCAGGTGGCTGCGCACCGCCTGCTCGGCGGCGTCAGGATCCCGGGCGACAACGGCGTCGATGATGGCGGCGTGCTCCAGCACCGAGACCTTTGCCCGCTGCGGCCGGGACGACAACTTGAACTGGTGCCTGACGCTCTGGGCGTGCAGCCGCGCCAGAACCTCGGAGGCGGTGGAATGGTGGCTGAGCTCCCGGATCCGGTTGTCCAGGGACAGGTTCAGGCGCGAATATTCCACCAGGTCACCCTCCGCCACGGACTCCATCATCCGGGCCCGCAGGGTTTCCAGGGCGGCGGCGTCGTCATCCGAAAGAGTGGCGGCGGTCTTCGCGGCGCAGAGTCCCTCGACGCCGATCCGTACCTCCAGGATCTCGATTGCCTCGTCCACGGAAATCGATCTCACCCGGGAACCCCGGTTCGGCAGGCGTTCCACCAGCCCCTCGCCTGCGAGTTCGAGCAGCGCGGTGCGAACGGTGGCCCGGCTGGCGGAAAACGCAGCACTGAGGTCGGCCTCGATCAGGCGCTGGTTCGGAGCGTACTCACCCCGGATGATCGCGCCCCGGATGACGTCGGTGACCCGCGGGTCGGCGGCTGGCGCCCCGGCCTGCGCTGCTGGACTGCCAGCTGCTGACGACATGTGCACTCAACTCCCGGAGAAGACGGATCAAGGAAGGGGCCCCCGGTGCGGGACACCATTTTGTTTACAATCTTAGGAGCATCCGGGCCGGGCGTCCGCCAGCACGTCGCTGTGTTGGGTCTGGGGGAGGCCGGAAGCATTTATGCCGCGGACCTGGCCGGCTGCGGCGTGGCCGTGACGGCAGCCGACCCGGCGGTTCCTGCCCCGCCGGCCGGGGTCACGCTGGCCGCATGCATTCCGGAGGCGGTCCGCGGCGCGGGCCTGGTCCTGAGCCTGGTCGGGGGGAGGGCTGCGGAAGCTGTCCTTGCGGAAGCCCTGCCCGCGATGGAACCGGCAGCCATCTACGCAGACCTGAATACCGCCGGCCCCGACGACAAGCGGCGGTTCGCACAGCAGGCGCAGCAGCACGGCATCGCGTTCGCTGACGTCGCCATCCTGGCACCGGTTCCCCGGGCCCGGCTGAGAACGCCGCTGGTGCTCAGCGGAGGCGGCGCGGAGGGGTTGCTGCCCGTCCTGGCCGGCTGGGGGATCCCGGCGGCCAGCGTCGGCAACGAACCCGGGACGGCCGCCGGATTGAAACTGTTGCGCAGTGTCTTCATGAAGGGGCTTGCGGCCACGATCCTCGAGTCCGTTGCTGCCGCTCGGGCGGTGGGGGCAGAGGAGTGGCTTGTCGACCAGATCGCCTCGGAGCTGGGCCCGTCCGGCCACTCGCTGGTGGTGCGGATTCTGGAGGGCACGCCGGTCCACGCCGCGCGCCGGGAAGCTGAGATGTCCGCCGCGCGCGGGTTCCTGGAAACCCTTGGCGCGGCGCATCCGATCACGGACGCCACCATCGAGTGGCTGCATTCTCTCGCCCCGGGCAAACCATCCTGACGGCGCGGTCGGCCCTTCCATGGCTGCCGCCCTACGCTGGCTGCCGCCCTACGCTGGCTGCGGCGCCGAAGCTCGGGTCACCCGCCAGAGGGTGCACTCGTCGGCGTTAACCACCTTGCGAGCCCCCGTTTGCCGGTCCAGGATCCAGACGACGCCGATTCCGGGAGCCGTTTCCTGGACGCAGCCGCGGCGGATCACGACGTCGTCGTAGTTCGGTCCGACCCGCAACCGGGCCTCGATCTCATCCCCGCGGTGCAGCTGGTCGAGGGCGCGGACCCGGACTACCTGTGCTTTGGCTTCCTTCAACATGGCGGGCCTCCTGGAGCTGGAGCGTGGACCTGCGGGCACTTCCAGTGTCCGGCGCCGATGTTGCCGCCGCGTTTCCGGTCGGTAAGGAACGCGTTAGTTTACGGAGCGCAATCGTTCAGGGGCTGAGGCGGTCCTCCGGATGACGGATCCGGAACCAGCGGAAACCGTAGTGATCCAGCGCGAGTTCGAAACTACCGTCGTCGCCCAGCGGCACGTCTTCGCCGTCCAACAGGTCCTGCAAGACCGCGCCGGCGTAGGAGCGGTCCGGCTCGTCCGGCGAGGCCGCGTTGGCGCTGACCGAGACGGGGCCGGCCCCGAAATTGTGGGCGAGGACCAAGGCGGACCCGTCCCGGCTGCAGCGGTGCACCAGCACGCTGGCGGCAGGCTGGCTGATCAGCTCGAACCGGCCCCAGCCCAGTTCGGGGCTTTCGCGGTAGCGCTGGATGAGCACGGCAATGAAGTTCCACAAGGACTGCGGATCCCGTTTCGCCGCAACCGCGTTGATGTTCTTGGGGCCGAAGTAGCCGTCCACCACGCGGGCCACCAGCCGCTCCTCGGGCGCCGTCGAGAATCCGGCGTTGGCGGTGTCATTCCACTGCATCGGGGAGCGGACGGCGGAACGGCCCTCGGCCCGCAGGTCTTCACCCATCCCGAGCTCCTCGCCGTAGAAGAGCACGGGGGTGCCGGGCAGCGAGAACATCAGCGAATACACCATCCGGATCCGGGCGGGGTCGCCGTCGAGCATGGTCGGCAACCGGCGGCGTAGCCCGCGGCCGTACATCTGCATGTCAGGATCCGGGCCGAATGCCGCGAACACCTCCGCCCGTTCCGCCTCGCTGAGCTTGTCCAGCGTCAGCTCGTCATGGTTGCGGACAAATATCGCCCATTGGTTGTCGGGGTGGATTGCCGGCCGGGACTTGAGCGTCCTTGCCAGCGGCCGGGCGTCGCCGCGGGCCAGGGAAAGGTACATGTTCTGCATGGCGAGGAAGTCGAACTGCATGTTCAGCTCGTTCCCCGCCGCACCGCCAAAGTATTTGAGCTGTTCCTTGTAAGGCAGGTTGACCTCGCCGAGCAGGACGGCAGTGCCGTCCCTCCGGTCCAGGAAGCTCCGCAGGGCGGTCAGGTATTCGTGGGGATCGATCCGTGCGGCCTTGTCCTTCGGCTCGCCGAGCAGTTCGAGGAAGAACGGGACGGCATCGAGCCTGAAGCCGTCCAGCCCCAGTTGCAGCCAGAAGCCCATGGATTTGGCAATTTCGTCCCGGACCCGCGGGTTCATCACGTTCAGATCCGGCTGGTGCTTGGCGAACATGTGCAGGTACCACTCACCGGTGGTCTTTTCCTGGGTCCAGATCGACGTTTCCTCACCGGGGAACACCACCTGGGCGGAGGTGTCCGGCGGGGTGTCCTTCCGCCACACGTAATAGTCCCGGTAGGGGTTGTCCACCGATTTGCGGGCCTCCACGAACCAGGGGTGCTTGTCCGAGGTGTGGTTGATGACGAAGTCCGCGATCACCCGGATGCCGCGGTCGTGGGCGGTGCGGATGAACTCGACGACGTCGCCAAGGGTCCCGAGCCGGCGGTCCACGCCGTACATGTCGGTGACGTCATAGCCGTCATCGCGGTCCGGGGACGGGTAGAAGGGCATCAGCCAGATGCAGGTCACCCCGAGGGCTGCGAGGTAGTCCACCCGCTGGGTCAGGCCGGCGAAGTCTCCGATCCCGTCGCCGTCGTTGTCGAAAAAGGTCTCCGGGTCGAGGCAGTAGATGACGGCATTCTTCCACCAGAGGTCCGAGGTCTCGGCGATTCTCACGCGGGCACTCCCTGGGTCCGGCGGCCCGCCCGGAGTTGGGGAAGGACGTGTCCGGCGAAGGCATCGATGAAGGGGGCCTGGTGCTGGCCGACGAAATGCAGGTAAAGCTCGTCGAAGCCGAGGTCCAGGTAATCTGCAAGCCACTGGGCATGCTCCGCGGTGTCGGCCGAGATGTTGACGACCTTCCGCACCTGGTCGGGGCCGACGTCGGCGCTGACGCCGTCGAAGTGGGCGGCGCTGGCCAGGTCCCAGGGGATCGGCGGACTGAACACGTTGGTCCGCCACTGGTCGAGGGCGACAGCGAGGGCTTCCGCCCCGGTCGGGGCCCAGGAGAGGTGGACCTGCAGCACCGCCTTGCCGGCGCCGCCGGCGTCCCGGTAAGCGGACAGCATGTCCCGAAGCTTGGCCGCGGGCTGGTTCACGGTCACGAGGCCATCAGCCCAGGCCGCGGCACGGCGGGCAGTTTCAACACTGACGGCCGGAGCGATCAGCGGCGGTTTGACCTCCGGCACGTCCCACACCCTGGCTTGTTCCACCGTGACCAGTCCGTGGTGCGTGACCTCCTCGCCGGCATGCAGCCGGCGGATCACCTCCACGCACTCCTCAAGCCGGCGCTGCCGGGTTTCCTTGGAAGGCCACGGGTCGCCGGTGATGTGCTCATTCATGTTCTCGCCGCTTCCGGGCGCCATCCAGAAGCGTCCGGGAAACATGTCTGCCAGTGTTGCCGAGGCGTGCGCGATGATTGCCGGGTGATAGCGCTGTCCCGGGGCAGTCACCACACCGAACCGCAGGCCCGTGGTGGCCAGGGCCGCGCCGAGCCAGGACCAGGCGAAACCGGAGTGGCCCTGGCGGGCAGACCACGGTTCGATGTGATCCGAGCACATCGCGGCGTCGAATCCAGCCTGTTCCGCCAGTTGCACATCCTTGAGCAGCTGGCCGGGGTCGATTTGCTCGTGCGAGGCGTGGAACCCGATGGTAGCCATGGCTCATGTCTACCGGGCCGTTCGGGGGTCTGTCGAGGGAACTGTTCCGGCGGCCACCCCGCGCTGCGGGCGCGTGCGGGATCGACGCGGGCTGGCGGGCGCGTCAGAATGGGCCGTATGCGACTGCCTCTTATGCCCCCGATCGCGCCAATGCTGGCGAAGGCCGTACCCGCCCTGCCGGAAGGAGAGCTGAGCTTCGAGCCGAAGTGGGACGGATTCCGTTCCATCATCTTCCGCGACGGCGACGAGGTGGAGATCGGCAGCCGCAACGGTAAGCCGTTGACCCGGTACTTTCCCGAACTCGTTGAGTCCCTGAAACGGAACCTCCCGCCGCGCTGTGTGGTGGACGGGGAGATCATCCTGGTCGGGACCAGCGGGGACCGGCTCGACTTCGACGCGTTGCAGCAGCGGATCCACCCGGCCGCCAGCAGGGTCCGCCTGCTTGCCGGTCAGACCCCAGCCAGTTTCGTTGCCTTCGACCTGCTGGCCCTGGACGAGGCGGACCTTACCGGCAAGCCGTTTGAGGAACGCAGGGCAGCCCTTGGGCAGGCGCTCGCGGGAGCCTCCGCGCCGGTGTATGTCACCGCCGCGACCAGGGACCGCAACACGGCCGAACAGTGGTTCCGGCAGTTCGAGGGCGCTGGCCTGGACGGCATCGTCGCCAAAACCCTCAGTTCCCGCTACCAGCCGGACAAGCGGACCATGTTCAAAGTCAAACACCAGCGCACGGCCGACTGCGTGCTGGCCGGCTACCGGGTCCATACATCCGGATCGGACCGGATCGGTTCACTGCTGCTGGGGCTGTATGACGACGAGGGCGTGCTCGCCAGTGTCGGCGTCGTCGGCGCCTTTCCGATGCAGCGCCGGAAGGAGCTGTTTGAGGAACTCCAGCCGCTGGTCACCGACTTCGGGGACCACCCATGGGCCTGGGCCCGGCAGGAAGACGGCACCCGCACGCCCCGCAACGCCGAGGGCAGCCGCTGGAGCGGGGGCAAGGACCTCAGTTTCACGCCGCTGCGACCCGAGCGGGTGCTGGAGGTGAAGTACGACCACATGGAGGGGGAGCGGTTCCGGCACACCACCCAATTCGTCCGCTGGCGTCCCGACCGTGACCCGGAGTCCTGCACGTATGCCCAGCTGGAGGAGCCCGTCAGCTATGACCTCGCCGAGGTGCTGGGCGCCGACGGCAGCTAGGCCCCGGCCGTGGCCGGCGCTCCTGCCCGGTTACTCCGGCCGACACCGGCTGACACCGGCCCGACGCGCCGAAAAGCCCGGCGTGTTCCGTGGACACGCCGGGCTTTTCACCGAGCAACTGGGCAGTAACTGGGCAGGAGCGCCAGGCCGCGGGGGCGGGGCCGGGCGTCAGCGCAGTCCGAGCTCCCTGGTGGGGACCTTGAAGGTCTCCTTGGCTGTCATCGCCGAGACCGCGGCGATGACGCAGATGATTCCGGTGAAGATCGTGATCTGGACCCATCCGCCGGGCTTGATGCCGCCCATGGCCGCCACGATCGCCGGGGCGAAGCCGGCCATCAGGAAGCCGAGCTGGGTGCCGATCGCCAGACCGGAGAAGCGGACCTTGGTGCTGAACATCTCGGCGTAGAACGACGGCCAGACGGCGTTGGAGGCTGCGTAACCGAAGGAGAAGAAGCCGATGGCTGCCAGGAACATCAGTACAACGCTGCCGGACTCGAGGCTGAGCAGGAACACCGGGGTCAGGACCGCGCTGGACAGGGCGCCGTAGATGAAGACCGGCTTGCGCCCGATCCGGTCGGCCAGCTTGCCGAACAGCGGCTGGGTTCCGAGGGCCACGAGGTTGGCGCCGACGACGAGCCACAGCGTGACCGTGCCGTCCACGTTGGCGACGTTTTTGGCGTAGCTGATGGCGAGGGTGCCGAACACGGTGGACACGGCGGCGATGAAGGCGCAGGCCACCACGCGAAGGACGTCACGCCAGTGGTGCTTGAGCAGGTCCGCGACGGGGAGCTTGGAGATCTGGGCGCTCTTCTGAGCCTCTTCAAAGGCCGGCGGCTCGTGCAGCGTGCGGCGGATGAAGAAGGCAACGACCACGACGACGGCGCTGAGCCAGAACGGGATACGCCAGCCGATGCCGTACTTGATCTCGTCCGGCAGCGCCAGGAGCGGGGATGAACACGAGGGCGGCGAGGATCTGGCCGCCCTGGGTGCCGGTCAGGGTCCACGAGGTGAAGAAGGAGCGGCGATTGTCCGGTGCGTGCTCCAGGGTCATTGAGGACGCGCCGGCCTGCTCGCCGGCAGCGGAGAGGCCCTGGCAGAGCCGGGCGATGACGAGCAGTACCGGAGCCCACCAGCCGACGGTCTTGAAGTCCGGCAGGCAGCCGATCACGAAAGTGGAGGCGCCCATCAGCAGCAACGTAAACATCAGGACCTTCCGGCGGCCCACCCGGTCACCGAAGTGGCCGAGAATGATGGCGCCGACCGGGCGAGCCACGTAGGCGAAGCCGAAGGTCGCGAAGGACATGATGGCGGCGTTGGTGTCGGCGTCCGGGAAGAAGACCTTCGGGAAGATCAGGGCGGCGGCGGAACCGAAGATGAAGAAGTCGTAGTACTCGACGGCGCTGCCGAGGAAGCTGGCGAGTGCTGCTTTCTTGGGCGTCCCGGCCGGCGCGGCAGTGCCCGGCGTAGTAGACGGGAGTGTCTGGCTCATGGTGTTCCTTTGGTGTGACGACGTTGTCGCGAATGGATCGGGAGTCTCGCCGGCCGGTGGCTTCTTCGATGCGGCAGCCGGAGGACCCAGGAAAGACCCCGGACTTGTAGCCACATGGTGGGAGCTACTTGTGCGATGTAGCAAGCATGGCTGTGAGCGGCATCACCTGTCAAGAAAAATAATCACCATCTAGCAATAGCTCTCACCATGTGACAACATCGAGGCATGAGTGTGAACCAAGACACAGATTTGCCTCTCCTGACAGAGCCGCCGACGGAGAGCCCGCAGGGGACGCCGGTAGAGCCGGCCGAGGCCCGGCAGAAGTCCGGTGCGAAGCCGGGCCGGCAGGCGCGGGATGACTCCCGCACCGACATGGTCGGAAAGGCCCTGGGGCTGCTGGTCCTGCTCGGGGATGAGCCCCGCGGTGCCAGCGCCGCCGAGCTCTCACGCCGGGCGGACCTGCCCTTCAGCACTACCTACCGGCTGCTCGGATCACTGACCCGGGACGGCTTCGTTGACTACGAGCCGGACGGGCGCCGCTACCACCTTGGCCTCCGCGTTTTCCAGCTCGGCCAGCGCGTGTCCAATCACCACGGCTTCGCCGGAACTGCCCTTCCCATCCTGCGGCGGGTGACCGAGGAGACCGGGGAGGCAACCATCTTGTCCGTCCGCGACGGGAACCACCACCTCACGGTCAACAAGGTGGACGGGCCCCAAACCTTCCGCGTCACCTCCGATCCGGGGCATCTCGGCGCCCTGCACACCACCTCCGTGGGCAAGGCACTGGTTGCGTTCGCCGACGATGCCACCCGGCACCGGTTGCTCGACGAGCTCGAACTCGAACCGCTGACAGGGCTGTCCATCACGGACCGGGACGCCTTCCGGACCGAGATTGAGCTGGTCCGGAAGCGCGGCTACGCCACGATGGATGAGGAAAACGAGCTGGGCATGCGCGCCGTCGCCGTCCCGGTCTTCAACTCCCAGGGCCACGCCTTCGCCTCCCTGGCAACGGCGGTGCCGGTCTTTCGCATGGGCATGGATGCCCTCGTGGCGCTGGTGCCGCTGCTTCAAGCCGCCGCGGCCGAACTCTCGGCCCGGCTTCCCCAGTAACAAAAAGTTCGCAATAAGAACACCCGTGCAACATGTGAACATGTGCGGTACTGTAATCCCTATCACCCGGCCCGCCGCCTGCCACAGTGGCCAGCCGAGTGTCTTGTCAAAGGAGCTAGACGGATGAGCAATCGAGCAGAGTCCTTCCTCGTGGGCCTCGTAGGCGATGGCGTCACGCCGTCCCTCACGCCCGCCATGCACGAACGCGAAGGCGATGTGCAGGGCCTGCGGTACCTCTACCGCCCGATAGATCTCACCGAACTCGGCCTCCCGGGCAGGGCCGTGGGTGAACTCCTGACCGGCGCCCACAGGCTCGGCTTCAACGGCTTGAACATCACGCACCCCTGCAAGCAACTGGTGCTCGACCACCTCGACGAGATTTCCCCGGACGCCCGTCGCCTCGGGGCCGTCAACACGGTGACCATTAAGGACGGCCGCTTCGTCGGGCACAACACCGACTTTTCCGGCTTCGCCTCGGCCTTGGCCACCGGCCTCCCCGGGGCGAAGCTGGACCGCGTAGTGCAGCTTGGTGCCGGCGGCGCCGGGTCCGCCGTCGCTTACGCCCTGCTGACCGCAGGGGTTCGCCGGCTGGACCTGGTGGACACCGACGCGGCCCGCTGCGCCGCGCGCGCCGCCGAACTGGCCAGCTTCTTTCCGCACGCCAGGGTCACGGCGGGGACGGCGGCGGACCTCGTCGACCTGATGCCGCTCGCCGACGGCCTGGTGAACTGCACCCCGGTCGGCATGGCCGCCCACCCCGGCGTACCGCTCGATCTGTCGCTGCTGGAAGCCCGGCACTGGGTCGCAGACATCGTCTACCGGCCGATCGAGACGGAGCTGGTCCGCGAAGCCCGGGACCGCGGCTGCGACGTACTCGACGGCGGCCGGATGGCCGTGGGCCAGGCAGCCGACGCCTTCCGGATCTTCACCGGCCTCGAGGCCGACGCGGAGCGCATGCGCTCTCATTTCCTGGAGCTCGTCGCCGCCGAGGAGGTGGCCGCCTGATGCGCACCGGAATCGCCACCGTCTGCCTCTCCGGAACCCTCAAGGAAAAGATGCAGGCCTGCGCCATCGCCGGCTTTGACGGCATCGAAATCTTCGAGCAGGACCTTGTCACCTCTTCGCTCAGCCCCGAGGAGGTTCGTTTGATGGCGGCGGATCTGGGCCTCACCCTTGATCTATACCAGCCCTTCCGCGACTTCGACAGCGTTTCCGAGGAGCTGCTGGCCGCCAATCTGCGCCGCGCCGAGGCCAAGTTCCGGCTGATGGCGCGGCTGGGCATGGACACCATTTTGGTTTGCTCGAACGTGGCCACCGCCAGCGTCGACGACGACGGGCTCCGCGCCGCCCAGCTTTCCCGGTTGGCCTCGCTGGCCGGGGAACACGGGGTAAAGGTCGCCTATGAGGCCCTGGCCTGGGGCAGATACGTCAACGACTATGAGCATGCCCACCGTCTGGTGGAGCTGGTGGACCACCCCAACCTCGGCACCTGCCTGGATTCCTTCCACATCCTGTCCCGCGACTGGGACACCGCCCCGATTGAGCGGTTCAACCCGGACAAGATCTTCTTCGTCCAGGTGGCGGACGCCCCGAAGCTGTCCATGGACGTGCTGTCCTGGAGCCGCCACTACCGCGTTTTCCCCGGCGAAGGGCAGTTCGAGCTGGCAAAGTTCATGGGCCACGTCGTCCGTGCCGGCTACTCCGGGCCGGTCTCGCTGGAGGTCTTCAACGATGTCTTCCGCCAGTCCGACGTCGAACGCACCGCCGTCGACGCCATGCGCTCACTCATCTGGCTCGAGGAACAAAGCGCGAAGTGGCTGGACGCCAACCCGTCAGCGGCTGAGCGGCCCGGCGGCGCCGGGGGTACCGGACGACGCCGCCATCCCATGGAACTGGCCACGCTGCCGCGGGTCGCGGAACCTGCCGGATTCAATTTCGCCGAGGTGCGGGCCGCCGATACCGGAGCGCTGGAGACCTTGCTCGCGCAGCTGGGCTTCGGCTTCAACGGCCGGCACCGGACCAAGAATGTGCAATTGTGGAGCATGGGCCACGCACGCGTGATCATCAACGAGGAAGCCCCCGCTGCCGCGGAAACGTCGATCGCCGCTGTCGGCTTCGACGTCGATGCACCCGTGATCGCCGCCGCCCGGGCCCAGCAGCTCAAGGCCCCGGCGGTCCCGCGGAAGAACCAGGCAAATGAGGAAGTGTTCCAGGGCTTTGCCGCCCCCGACGCCACCGAAATCTTCCTGTGCCAGGGCAACCCCGACGGGACGGCGGCCTGGGTTAACGAATTCGGCCCGCCGGGTACGCCGGATAGTTCGCTCGCAACCGGAGGCGCTGCGGGCCCGAACGCCGGCGCTCCGGCAGTGATCGACCACGTCAACCTCGCCCAACCCTGGCAGCATTTCGACGAAGCCGTGCTCTTCTACACCAGCGCCCTGGCCCTGGAGCCGCAGCCCTACGCCGAGGTGGCCAGCCCCAGCGGGCTGGTGCGCTCCCAGGTGATGACGACCCGCGACCGCGGCGTCCGGCTGGTGCTGAACCTCGCCCCGTTGCTCATGCAGGAGGCCGGCACGGAGACTCCGGGCGGCCCGCCCCTGGCCGGAAGCCCGCGCCGAACCTACCAGGAACACATCGCCTTCGCGGTGGGCGACCTGGTGTCGACAGCCCGGGACGCCCGCGCTCGCGGCCTGGAGTTCCTGCGCATCCCGGCGAACTATTACGAGGACCTCGACGCCCGGTTCGACCTCGACCCGGCCTTCCTTGCCACCCTGCGCGAGTTGAACCTGCTCTATGACCGCGACGCCGACGGCGAGTTCCTGCACTTTTACACCGCCACCGTGGGCAGCGTGTTCTTCGAAGTGGTCGAACGCCGCGGCGCCTACGACGGTTACGGCGCCCCCAATGCGCCCGTCCGGCACGCTGTCCAGTACGACCACCTGCACCAGCTCAAACTCACCGCCTGACCGCACCGGCCAGGACTGTTCCATCCAACACAACGAAAGGAGGCTGCTGTGCCTGAAGATATCAACCGCGAAATTTTCAACGCGGACCCGCTTACCGAGGACGTGTCCGACACACCGACCGAGGCCCCGTTGAAGGCCGCTGCGAAACCCGTTCCGGCGCTGGACACTGCCGGGGAATCGCAGCAGATCCTCAGCGACGAGATCAAGGCGCTCGGCGAGGCCTACGCGCAGGCCCGCCAGACCGGCGCGCCGGCGGAAACCCAGCCGCGGCTGGACTACCCGCCGTACCGCAGCAGCATCCTGCGTCACCCGACCAAGAGCCTGCAGCACGCCGATCCGGAGACCATCGAGCTGTACTCGCCGGCCTTCGGGCACATGGACGTGCACGCGCTGGAATCCGATCTCACCATCCAGCACAACGGCGAACCGATGGGCGAACGGATCATCGTCTCCGGACGGGTGCTTGACGGCGATGGCCGTCCGGTGGCGGGCCAGCTGGTGGAGATCTGGCAGGCGAACTCCTCCGGCCGGTACATCCACAAGCGGGACCAGCACCCTGCTCCGCTGGACCCGAACTTCACCGGCGTCGGCCGCTGCATCACCGGGGCGGACGGCTCCTACAGCTTCATCACCATCAAGCCCGGCGCGTACCCGTGGAAAAACCACCTCAACGCCTGGCGCCCGGCGCACATCCACTTTTCCCTGTTCGGCCAGGAATTCACCCAGCGGATCGTCACGCAGATGTACTTCCCCGGCGACCCGCTGTTCGCCCTGGACCCCATTTACCAGTCGATCGTGGATCAGGACGCGCGCGACCGGCTGGTCGCCACCTACAACCACGACCAGACCAAGCCGGAATGGGCGCTGGCCTACAACTGGGACATTGTCCTGACGGGCTCCAAGCGGACCTGGACTGAAAACGAAGCCCTCGGCGCGGAAGGTGACGACCATGAGTAAATTGACCCCCACCCCCGGCCAGACGGTCGGGCCCTTCTACGGCTACGCGCTGCCCTACGCCAAGGACCGGGAACTGCTGCCGCCGGGCACGCCCGGATCCATCCGCCTGCAGGGCACGGTGTACGACGGCGCCGGCCACCCCGTGCCGGATGCCATTCTCGAGATCTGGCAGGCCGACGGTGAGGGCCAGATCCCGCAGCACACCGGCTCGCTGGTGCGCGACGGTTATACCTTCACCGGGTTCGGCCGCAGCGCCGTCGGCAACACCGGCGTGTTCACCTTCACCACGGTGAACCCCGGACCCGTGGCGCCCGGGGCAGCGCCGTTCATATCTGTCGTCGTCTTCGCCCGAGGCCTGATGAACCGTCTCTTCACCCGCATCTACCTGCCCGAAAACGAGGAGGCGCTGGCGGCGGACCCGCTGCTGGCATCGCTGCCGCCGGAACGCCGCCAGACCCTCATCGCCCGGCGCGACCCCGACGGCGGCCTCAGCTGGGACGTCCGGCTGCAGGGCGAAGGCGAGACCGTGTTCCTCGACTTCGATGGCAATGGTGCAGGCGCTGAGGACGCTGGCCGCGGGGGCACCGCAAAGTGACGACCCCGCAGTCCGGCGGCAGTGACCTCGGCCAGGATGGCGACGTCGGTCTGCTCAGCCCCGTGTCGGCGTCGCCGAAAGTGGCGGCCCTGACCGGGGACCGGGCAGTGCTCGCCGCCATCTTGCGGGTCGAAGCCGGCTGGGCGCAGGTCCTCGAAGACGCCTCCCTGGCCCCGGCCGGATCCGCCGCCGTCGTGGCCGACGCCGCCGACGTCGGCCGCTACGACCTGGCCGGAATCGCGGTGCGCGCCCAGGGCGGGGCCAACCCGGTGATCCCGCTGCTCGCAGACCTCCGGGACCAAGTCAGGTCCCTCGACACCGCGGGCGTCGGCGCGGCGAAGGCCGTGCACACCTCGCTGACCAGCCAGGACGTGCTCGACTCCGCCCTGATGCTGCTGGCTGCCGGCGCCGTCCGGGAATTGCTCGCCGAGGTCCGCCGCGCGACGTCGGCCTTGGCCGCGCTTGTGGAAGGGCACCAGGACACGCTGTGCGTGGGCCGCAGCCTCACGCAGCACTCTCTACCGTTCAGCTTCGGGCTCAAAGCAGCGCAGTGGTTCTCCGGGCTCGCCGCGGCCGCGCACCGGCTGGAGTCCCTGGAATTTCCCGTGCAGACCGGGGGAGCTGCCGGCACGATGGCGGCCGGCACCGTACTGACCGCGGACTCGGGGCTGTCGCCTTTCGACCTGTCGGACCGGCTGGCGGCGCGGCTGGAACTTGCGCCGGTGCCGGCGCCATGGCACACCAACCGGCTTGCGGTCACCGCACTCGGTGACGCCCTGGCCGCCGTGACGGACGCGGCCGGCAAAATCGCCGCCGACGTGCTCTTCCTGGCCCGTCCCGAGGTGGCGGAACTCGCCGAACCCCGGGCTGCGGGCCGGGGCGGCTCCTCGGCCATGCCGCAGAAACAGAATCCGGTGCTGTCCGTGCTGGTGCGCAGCACCGCATTGCAGGCTCCTGCCCTGGCTGCCCAACTGCACCTCGCGGCGGCGACCTTCAATGACGAACGCGCCGACGGGGCCTGGCACAGCGAGTGGCCCGCACTGCGCTCCCTGCTCCGCCTGAGCCTGGGCGCCGCCGGACAGCTCCGCGAGCTCGCCGAAGGCCTGCAGGTTTTCCCGACGGCGATGCGCCGGAACCTCGACCTCTCCGGCCCGCTGCTGCTCTCCGAGGCGGTAAGCGCTGCCGTGGGGCCCCTGCTTGGCGCTGACGGCCGGCGCCGCCTGCAGGACGTGGTGGACCAGACCCTGGCAGTGCCTGCAGCCGAACAGCCCGGCACGTACCGAAAACTGCTCCGGGCAGCAGTTCCGGCCGAGATGCTCTCCGATGAACGGATCGAGGAGCTGCTGGACCCGGCCAACTATTTGGGCCAGGCAGCCGAGATCTCCCGCCGCATTCTTGCAGCCTGGCCGGACTTCGCGCTGTCCCCGGCTCAACCGACCCAAGAGTCCGAACCGGACAACCCGACCAAAGAGAACGGAGCCACCCGTGGCTAGACCTACCGTCAAGGCCGTCCTGCTCTCGCCCGTGCGGGAGCTCGGCGACAAACCCCTCCTGGTCGTCGGCCCGTCGCTGGGCACGTCCACGCTGCTCTGGAGCCAGGCCGGTGCCCTGCTGGGGGACGGCGCCGACGTCGTCGCCTGGGATCTGCCCGGCCACGGTGTCTCGCCGGCCGCGGCGGAGAGCTTCACGGTCGCGGAACTGGCCGACGCCGTCGTCGAACTGGTCGATTCGATTGCCCCCGGCGCGCGGTTCCATTACGCGGGCGTCTCGCTGGGCGGCGCGGTCGGCCTGCAGCTGGGCATCAAACACGGTGAACGGCTCAAGAGCCTGTCAGTGCAGTGCAGCGGTGCGAAGATCGGCACCCCCGAGGGCTGGCTGGAGCGGGCCGAGACCGTCCGCAACCAGGGCACCCCGGTGATGATTGAGGGCTCGGCCCAGCGCTGGTTCGCGCCCGGTTTCATGGAGCACGAGCCCGAGCGCAGCAGCCGGCTGCTGCACACCTTGCGCGACGCCGACCGATTCAGCTACGCCTACTGCTGTGAGGCCCTCGCCGGCTTCGACGTGCGCAGCGAACTCGGCAGTATCCGGGTCCCCATCCAGGCCCTGGCCGGCGCCGAGGACACCGTGGCGCCGCCGTCGTTGGCCAAGGAGATTGCGGACGGCATCAGCGCCGGCGGCGGAACCGCCAACGCGGCCACCCTGGCCGGGGTGGCCCATCTGGCGCCCTTCGAGGCACCCGGCCATGTGGCCGAACTGCTGCGCGGCCTGATCGGCTGGGCCGAAGCCAGCGGAGCCGGCAAATGACCGGGGCGGAACGGCAGGGCCTGGAACGGCACGGAGCAGTCCAGCCGGAGGCCACCAGCCGGGAGATCTACGACGGCGGCATGAAGGTCCGCCGCGAGGTCCTTGGTGCCGCCCACGTGGACCGGGCGAATGCCAACAAGGATTCCTTTACCGAAGACTTCCAGGACATGATCACCCGGATCGCCTGGGGCGGGATCTGGACCCGGCCCGGGCTCAGCCGGCAGATGCGGTCGGCCGTGACCATCACCGCGATGGTGGCACACGGCCACTGGGACGAGCTGGCCATGCACATCCGTGCCGCCCTCACCAACGGTCTGAGCCGGGACGAGATTAAGGAAATCCTGCTGCAGACCGCCATCTATTGCGGGGTCCCCTCGGCCAACACCGCCTTCAAAACCGCGCAGCAGGTGTTCCGCGAGCTGGACACCCCAGGCGCGGCGGCCCCACCCAACTAGCTCGCCATCCAAAGGGACAAATTATGACTGAGGCTTTTGTGTACGACGCCGTGCGGACCCCGTTCGGCAGGTTCGGCGGCGGACTCGCCGGGGTCCGACCGGACGACCTCGCCGCACACGTGATCAGCGAGGCGGTGAAGCGTGCCCCCGGGCTCGACGTCGAGCGCATCGACGAGGTGGTGTTCGGCAACGCCAACGGTGCAGGCGAAGAAAACCGCAACGTCGCCCGGATGGGTACCTTGCTCGCGGGCCTGCCGGTCTCCATTCCGGGGACCACGGTCAACCGGCTGTGCGGATCCTCTCTGGACGCGGCAATCATCGCGTCGCGTCAGATCAACACCGGCGACGCGGAGCTGATGCTGGTCGGCGGGGTTGAATCGATGTCCCGGGCGCCGTGGGTGCTGCCCAAGACTGAGAAGCCGTACCCGGCCGGGAACATGACCCTGGTCTCCACGACGCTGGGCTGGCGCCTGGTGAACAAGGCCATGCGTCCGGACTGGACCGTGTCCCTGGGCGAGGCCACCGAACGGTTGGCCGAAAAGTACCAGGTGGGCCGCCGGCAGCAGGACGAGTTTGCAGCCAACTCTCACAACCTCGCAGCGGCAGCCTGGGATGAGGGCTTCTATGACCGGCTCGTCACCGCAGTTCCGGGCACGGACCTGGTTCGGGACGAAGGCATCCGGCCCGGGTCCACGCCGGAGAAACTCGCCGCCCTGAAGACCGTGTTCCGCAAAGAGCCGGAGGGCGCCGAGGTCGGCGGTACCGTCACCGCCGGCAACGCTTCGCCGCTCTCGGACGGCGCATCCGCGGCGTGGCTGGGCAGCGAAGCAGCCGCCGGGATCCTCGGTCTGGACCCGCTGGCCCGGATCGCCGGGCGCGGTGCGCACGCCAACGACCCGCAGTACTTCGGTTTCGCCCCGGTGGAGGCGGCGAACAAGGCCCTCGCCAAGGCCGGCATCGGCTGGGATCAGGTGGGCGCCGTCGAGCTTAACGAAGCGTTCGCCGCGCAGTCATTGGCCTGCATCAACGCCTGGGGTATTGACCCGGCCATCGTCAACCGGCACGGCGGTGCCATTGCGATGGGACACCCGCTGGGCGCGTCGGGCGGCCGTATCCTCGGTACCCTCGCCCGCTCGCTGCAGGCCTCCGGGCAGCGCTGGGGCGTCGCCGCTATCTGCATCGGCGTCGGCCAGGGCCTGGCTGTCGTCCTCGAAAACGTGACCGCCGGAAAGGCCTAAGGGAATGCTCAGCTTTCTAGACACCGTCGGCGAGGCCGTCGCCTCGATCCAGGACGGTTCAACCGTCATGATCGGCGGCTTCGGCAACGCGGGCCAACCGTTCGAACTCATCGACGCGCTGCTGGACTGCGGCGCCACGGACCTCACCGTGGTCAACAACAACGCCGGCCAGGGCGACCAGGGCCTGGCGCTGCTGATCAAGGAGGGCAGGGTGAAGAAAATGATCTGTTCCTTCCCGCGGCAATCCGACTCCTGGCATTTCGACGCGAAATTCCGCGCCGGCGAGATCGAGCTGGAGCTGGTCCCGCAGGGCAACCTGGCCGAACGGATCCGGGCCGCGGGCGCAGGGATCGGCGGGTTCTTCACCCCCACCGGGTACGGCACCATGCTGGCTGAGGGCAAGGAAACCCGCTTCCTGGACGGCAAATGGCAGGTGTTCGAAACGCCCCTCCACGCCGACGTCGCACTGATCAAGGCGCTGAGGGCCGACGGCAAGGGCAACCTCGTCTACCGCAAAACTGCGCGGAACTTCGGCCCGATCATGGCCGCCGCGGCAAAGCACACGATCGCGCAGGTCGCCGAGCTTGTCCCTACCGGCGGCCTGGACCCGGAGAACGTCGTAACCCCCGGAATCTACGTCAACAGCATCGTGAAGGTGGCCTGATGAGCATCGAGACAAGCCTCCAGACGTCAGCGACACCCCTGGGCCGTGATGACCTCGCCCGCCTGGTCGCCCGGGACATCCAGCCCGGATCCTTCGTCAACCTCGGCATCGGCCAGCCCACCCTGGTCTCCAACTACCTCAAACCCGAGCAGAACATCACCCTGCACACCGAGAACGGCATGCTCGGCATGGGCCCGGAAGCCACCGGGGACCAGATCGACGGCGACCTCATCAACGCCGGCAAGATTCCCGTGACCGAACTGCCCGGAGCGTCCTACTTCCACCACGCCGACTCCTTCGCGATCATGCGCGGCGGCCACCTGGACATCTGCGTGCTGGGGGCCTTCCAGGTCTCCGCGACCGGGGACCTCGCCAACTGGCACACGGGCGCGCCGGACGCGATACCCGCCGTCGGCGGCGCGATGGACCTGGCGACAGGGGCCAAGGACGTCTTCGTGATGATGACGCTGCTGACCCGTGAAGGTGCGTCCAAGCTGGTTGAGGCGTGCAGCTACCCGCTGACCGGAATCGGCTGCGTCACGCGCGTCTACACGGATAAGGCCGTCTTCCTCACCGGGCCCGACGGCGTCCGGGTACGCGAGACCTTCGGCTGCACCTTCGAGGAGCTGCGCGGCCTCGTGCCGGTGCCGCTCGAGCCCGCACCCTGACCCGCCAGAGCGCGAACGTACACTTGGGGCCCGGCCGGAGCGCCGTTTCGGGGCCTGAAGTGTCCGTTCGCGCGGATAAAGTGATGCGTGATCGAAAGGCGTGACATGACCGAGACAGCACAAGGCAACCAGGCCGGTGACGGGCCCGCGGCCAGCGACCAGTATGTGCAGTCATTGGCGAGGGGACTGGCGGTGATCCGGTCCTTTGACTCGGAACATCCGCTGATGACGCTGACCGAGGTGGCGGCGCGGACAGAGCTGACCCGGGCCACGGCGCGGCGTTTCCTGCACACCCTGGTGGAGCTGGGCTACGTCCGCACCGATGGCAAGGCTTTCGCACTGACCGCCAAGGTGCTGCAGCTCGGCTACGCCTACCTGTCCGGGCTGTCGCTGCCGCAATTCGCCCAGCCGCATCTGGAGGAGCTCTCACTGAAGCTGGGGGAGTCGACGTCGGCCGCGGTGCTGGAGGGGACGGACATCGCCTACGTCGCCAGGGTCGCAACGCGCCGGATCATGACGGTCGGGATCACCGTCGGCACCCGCTTCCCCGCATACGCCACGTCGATGGGCCGGGTCCTGCTGGCCGCTCTTCCGCCCGCACAGCTGCAGCAGTACCTGGCTGCCGCGGAGATCCGCCCCCTGACCCCCCGGGCCATCGGCACCCAAGAAGAGCTGCTGGCGGAACTGGACAAGGTGCGGGCGCAGGGCTGGTGCCTGCTGAACCAGGAACTGGAGCTCGGACTAATGTCGCTCGCCGCACCCGTCTATGACGGGCCGGACAAGGTGGTGGCGGCCATCAACGTCTCACTGCAGGCTCAGTCAGTCGCGGCGCAGCCGGATCCGGAGGCGTTCCTGGATTCCGTGCGCCAGGCGGCCGTCGCCACCGCGAAGCTTATTTCCGCGGACCTTTCCGCTGGCCGCTGACTGCTTTAGCACGGCCGGCGGCTAGGTGCGGCGGGACTGGGCGAACAGCTGCCGCAGCGTGAAGAAACAGCCCAGACCGCTGAAGATCAGCGCCATGACGAACTCTTTGAGGAGCCCCTGGACGAGCTCCGGATTGTTGCCCAGGTTGTACACCAGCATGTTCCATGCTTCCGGCTCGAACAGCAGGGCCAGCGGCGAGGCCGCAAAGTACTCCGCCACATCCAGCCAGATGGTGCCGAGAAAACCGAGCAACACGGTCACCACCGTCACCGCGACCACCACCCACGCCCCGCGCCGCGTCATGGTGCCGCCCCTGCCCGCGGTGCTGCCGGCCAGATAAAGACGGGCGGCCCCGGCAGCCGATACGAGCGCCACGATTGATGCCATCCACCCCAGCTCCCAGAGGATCAACCACAGTCCGACGCCGACCGGTACCACGGCGAGGGCAAAAACCGTGCCGCGCACCGCGTTGTCCAGGTTCTCCGTGGTGGCTCGGGGAAGGGGCAACGCCGGCAGTTGGGCCTGTCGGTGCTCCGAGGAATCAGGCCAAGGCGCACCCTCCGGCCAGCGCTGGCCGTATTGCGGCTCGGCGTGTCCGGAGACGTCTGGTTCATTCCTGGCGTCAAATTCTGCGCGCTCGGTCATCATTCCCCCAAATGAGATGAGTCTGCCGGCCAACCGGCCGGCAATTCGCGCTCAGTCTGGCACACCCCGGGGAAAAGGGATGGTTTTAGCCGGACTGTTTCATCTGCGGCGTCAGTGCCCCGATGGCTCCTGGGTCGACAGCGCGATCATTACCCCGGACTCGTGGTCGCTGATCCGCAGGTGCAGCGGCCGGTCCACGAGGCTGGCGTGCATGTCCTCGCTGTCCTCGGGGGCCAGTTGCTCCGCGAGCCGGGTGAGCGCCAGGGCCATGGCCCGTCCCCAGTCGTGCGGGTCCCGGCTTGATGCTTCAGCCTCTGCCGAGTAATTCTCTTCTGGTCCGGTCATGTGCCCGCCTTCCGCGTCCAAAACGCGGCCGCCCCGGCGAATCCGGAGAGGCGTCCGGCCGGGCCGGCACGCTTCAGTCCTTGAACATGCCAGTGTAGTGACCGCCGGGACAATGCGTCCACGTTTGGCCGCTGCTCCGCGAGTTGCCGTGCACAGCTAAGATTTCCTTGCGGGGCCCTTCCCGCCACTCGCCCGAAGGACGACATGCCCCAGACCAGTCCCGCCGCCCCGACCAGTCCCGCCGCGCCGGCCAAGCCCGACGGGCAGGCGCCGGCCGCCCAGACCAGCCCCGCAGAGGACACCCCCGCCCAGCTCAAGCGCGCCGCCGTCGTTGTTAACCCGATGAAATCCTCCGGCGAGGATTTCAAGGCGGCGTTCTTCCGGCTGTGCGAGACCCAAGGCTGGGCGGAACCGCTGTGGCTGGAAACCACAGCCGAGGACACCGGCCTGGGCCAGACGCGTGAAGCGCTCGAGGCCGGGGCCGACGTCGTCATCGCCGCCGGCGGCGACGGAACCGTCCGCTGCGTGGCGGAGATCCTCGCGGGCACCGGCACGCCGATGGGCCTGGTGCCGATGGGCACCGGCAACCTGCTGGCCCGCAACATGAACGTCGAGATCAGCGACCCGGTTGCCGCCAGCTACGACATCCTGAACGGCTCGGACGTCAAGTTGGACGTGGTCAGGGCGACGCTGGACCACAGCGAGGACGAGCAACTCTTCCTGGTCATGGCAGGTCTCGGCTACGACGCGGCCATCATGGCCAACACCGTCGATGAACTCAAAGACCGCGTGGGATGGCTGGCGTATGTGGAGGCCGGCATCCGGCACCTGCCCGGCAAGCCGGTTCGGGCGAAGATCAGCGTCGACGGCGGGCATCCGGTCCGGCGTCGGATCCGCAGCGTAATGGTCGGCAACTGCGGCAAAATCACCGGCGGCGTGGAGGTGTTCCCCGACGCCCGGCTCGATGATGACATCCTCGACGTCCTCATCCTGGCCCCGCAGGGCAAGCTGGGCTGGTTCGGTGTGCTGGCGGGGATGTTCGGGCGCAAAAAGGGCAAGACCAAGTCGGTCGAGTACTTCGCCGGAAAGACCGCGGAAATCAGTCTCGAACACGCCCTGGAATTCCAGCTCGACGGTGACCACATCGGCAAGGCCAAACATCTCAAGGTCGCCGTGGAACACGGGGCGCTGACCATCCGGATGACGAAGCCGGCCAAGCTCACGTAGCGGTTTTCAGTGGCGGGCTGCGGACCTGGTTGCTCCGGTGTCCGCTGCGTTGTCCGGCCGGGCGATGGTCCCGGTGTCCGCCAGCCCGGCCAGCAGGTCGCGGATTTCCGCCAGTAGCGCGGTGTCAGCCGGCAGGGGCTTCTCCTCCGGTTCCGCTGTGGCGAGCCGGTGCTTGACGATCCTGTTGATCCGGTTCATCGGCGCCACGAAAATGAAGTAGACCACGGCCGCGGTGATGAAGAATGTCACCAGTGCCGTGATGACGGCACCGATGTTGACGAAAGTCTTCTCGTTGCCAGGCCAGATGTGGAAGCCGAGGCCATCAGTCTCCACGCCCCCGGCGGCGGCGATGATCGGGTTGACGATGTTCGTGGTGAACGCCGTCACCAAGGCGGTGAAGGCCGTGCCCACGACGACGGCGATGGACAGTTCGATCACGTTGCCGCGCAGGATGAAGTCCTTGAATCCTTTGAGCATGGGGGTCCTCCGGAGGAATGCCGAGTGGGTGGTTCAACCGCTCGACGCTACCACCTTGCACGCCTCCGACCGCTTCCATTGACCGGAAGATGAAGCGGCTGGAGGCCGGATCCGGGCGTAGTCTTCAGGCGGATGCCAGTGCCGCCGTCATTCTCCCCGAATGCGAAGGAAGGCCCGTCCCACCTGTGAAGTCCATGAAGTTCCTGGCCGAGATGTTCACCATGGCACCGGCCAACAAAGACCACCACCCCGCGATCCGCTGCGCCGTCGGGGTCTTCGTCCCGCTGATCTCGCTCGTGCTGCTGGGCCGGCTTGACCTGGCCATCTTCGCCTCCTTTGGCGCCTTCACCGGCATCTACGGCCGGAACGAGCCGCACGGCCGGCGGTTCGTCCTCCAACTGCAGGCCGGCACGCTCATGCTGGGCATCATCTTGCTTGGGACCCTGACGGCCCGGGCCGGCACAGCTTGGGCCCTGGCACCCTCTGACCGCACCTGGCTGCAGGTCCTCGCCACGACACTCGTGGCCGGCGGTTGCTCCCTGATCGTGGCCTGGTGGCGGCTCCGCCCGGCCGGCTCGCTGTTCCATATCTTCGCCTTCGCGGCCATCGCCTCCATACCGAACCAGCCGTCGCTCTGGCAGGGAATGCTGGTGGCGGTCTTGACGGTCGCCTTTTCGCTGCTCGTCGGCCTGTCAGCGCGCGTGGCCCCCAGCCGCCGCCGGCCGTGGTCCTGGCCCCGGCGCGTACGGCTCACCGATGCTGAGCGCCGTGTCGCCTGGCTCGAAGCCGGCGGTTATCTGGTGGCGGCCGGGCTGGCGGGAACCCTTGCCACTGTGGCCGGCGAACTGCTTGGCTTCGGCCACAACTACTGGGCCATGGTGGCCGCCGTCGTGCCGCTCGTGGGGCACACCACCCGGCACCGCATCAGCCGCGGTGTTCAGCGCATCATCGGCACCGGCCTGGGCCTGGTGCTGCTCGCGGCAATCCTGCTGCTGGAACCGGCGCCGTGGCTGACCGTGCTGATCATAGCCGTCTGCCAGTTCGGCGCCGAGATGTTCATCGCCCGCCAGTATGTGCTGGCCCAGGTCTTCGTTACCCCGCTGGCACTGATCTCGACCCTGCTGGTCGCTCCGGTGCCCGCCGGGACCCTGCTGCGGGACCGTTTCCTCGAGACCCTCATCGGAGCTGCCGTCGGCGTCGCGGTCGTCCTCGCGCCGGCCGTCTGGCGCCGGCTGCGTTCCCGCCCAGCTTCCGCCCCGCAGCCCAGCTAGCCCGCAGCAGGCGCCGCTGTGAGCCCCCAACGACCTCGAATGCAGGCCAGCCGGGGCGGGGGAGCGGTGATGACCGTTCAATGGAAGACTGGTTATTGGACTGTCAACAGTGCGGGAAGCGGGAAGCATGGCCAACTCCAGATCGGGAGACTCCGTCGTGGACCGTGTGGTGCGCCTGCTGGAGGCCTTTCCGGAAGGCTCCGAAGCCTTGCAGCTCTCCGAGCTCGCGGACCGTGCCGGCCTGCCGCTGACTACCGCGCATCGGCTGGTCCGGCAGTTGGCCGGGCACGGACTCGTTGAACTGGGCGACGGCGGCTCGGTCCGGCCGGGGCTGCGGCTGTGGGAGCTGGTCAACCGGAATTCGCCCACCTTGGCCCTGCGGCAGGCGTCGATGCCTTTCATGGAGGACATCCAGCAGGTGCTGAACCAGAACGTCAACCTTGCCGTGCTGGACGGCTGGGACACCCTGTTCGTGGAGCGGTTGTCCCGCCGGGGCTCGGTAGCAAACCGTGCGAAGGTCGCCGGCCGGATGCCCGTTCATCTCTCCTCAGCGGGAATCGCTTTGATGGCGCACCAGCCGGCTGCGGTGCAGGCAGCCTACCTGCGCCAGTTCCGTGACCCCGCCGGCACGCTGCGGGCTGCCGACATCCGGGTGCTCCTGGCCTCAGCGGCCAGCCACGGGTATGCGGAGCTGGCCGGGGTAATCGACCCGGACACCTGGGGAATCGCCGTGCCGGTGCGGGATGCCGGGAAGCGGACTGTCGCGGCGCTCGGCGTCGTGGTCCCGTTGCACGAAGTCCGGCTCCAGGCCCTGGTTCCGGCGCTGCAAACCGCGGCGCGAGGCATCGGGCGCGGCCTCGGGAACACCCGTGCTGCCGCGCGATTCCGTTCAACGGAAGGCCTGTAACGCACGTCACTGGTTGGGGGGCACACTGATACCAGACACTCACCCGGTCCGGAACCAGTGCACAGCAGCGCGAGGACCCGGCCCCGCAATGAAGCGAGGACACCATGGCAGCGCGAAAAGTCATCACCACCCAAGTGGCCATTGTGGGCGGCGGCCCGGCCGGGCTGATGCTCTCGCACCTGCTGGCCAAGGAGGGCATCGACTCCACCGTTGTTGAACTGCGCAGCAGGCAGGAGATCTCGGAGACGGTGCGGGCCGGCATCCTCGAGCACGGCACCGTCAACCTCCTCGTGGACAGTGACGTCTCCGATCGGGTACTGCGCGACGGCGACCGCCACGACGGAATCGAACTGCGGTTCAACGGCGAAAGCCACCGGATCGACTTCCAGGACCTGGTGGGCGAATCGGTCTGGCTCTACCCGCAGACCGACGTCTTCATGGACCTCGCGGCACGGCGGGAGGCCGACGGCGGCGATGTCCGGTACGGCGTCACGGACACCAGCATCCACGACCTCGAAGGCTCGCCGCGGGTCTGGTTCACGGACGCCGACGGCACCGAGGTCGAACTGCAGGCCGACTTCATCGCCGGCGCGGACGGCTCCCGCAGCCACTGCCGCGCCCAGATCCCGGAGGCAGACCGGAAGTGGTATTTCCACGAATACCCCTTCGCCTGGTTCGGCATCCTGGCCGAGGCCCCGCGCAGCTCCGATGAGCTGATCTACGCGAACTCGGAGAACGGTTTCGCGCTGATCAGCCAACGGACCGAAACCGTGCAGCGGATGTATTTCCAGTGCGACCCCAACGAGGACGTCCGGAACTGGACCGATGAGCGGATCTGGGAGGCGTTCCGCAGCCGTGTGAACGGCAACGGCTTCGAACTCAAGGAAGGCCCGGTCATCGACAAGACAGTGCTCAAGTTCCGCAGTTTCGTGCACGCCCCGATGCGGCACGGCAAGTTGTTCCTGGCCGGCGACGCAGCCCACACCGTGCCGCCGACCGGCGCCAAGGGCCTGAATCTGGCGATCCAGGATGTACGGGTCCTTTTCGAAGGCCTCGACAGCTTTTACAAGACCGGATCAACCGTGCTCCTTGACCTGTACAGCGACCGAGCCCTGGACCGGGTCTGGAAGGCGCAGCATTTCTCCTACTGGATGACCTCCATGCTGCACACCCCGGTCGACGCCGGCGACTTCGCCCACGCCCGTCAGCTCGGTGAGCTGAATTCGGTGGTCTCCTCACGGCACGGCAGGGCTTACCTTGCCGAGGCGTACACGGGCTGGCCGGCTGGCCGCTAAAAGCGCGCCGGAGCGCCCGCAAGGTGCCCGGTTTTCCGTCGACACTGCCCGGGGGCAGGACTAGCCTTGAACCGTCCCAGCACAACCCGACAAGGACGACGGAGAGGTGTCCGATCATGGGAAACGCAGAGAATGTTGAGCTGGTCCGGCGTGGCTACGAAGCCTTCAACGCCGGAGATATTGCAACCCTCGGTGAGATGTTCGCGGAGGATGCCGTCTGGCACGTGGCCGGAAGCGGTGTGCTCTCGGGCACGAAACAAGGCCGCGAGGCCATTTTGGCCTACTTTGGCGAGCTCGGCGGGCGGACCCAGGGTCATTTCCAAGCCAAGGTCGAGGATATCGTCGGCGGGGGCGGCCACACCGTCGCGATCCACCGCACCCTCGCGGAAAGCAACGGCAAGGCCCTGGACCTGGGCACCGTAATCGCCTTCGTGGTCCGCGACGGAAAGATCGCCGAAGCCCGGGAGTACTACGAGGACACGGCAAAGTCAGACGACTTCTGGGTCTAGCCCGGTTCCGCAGCGGTCACCCAGCAACCCTGCGCCGGTCACGGGACGAGGGCTGCGTCACTTCGCGCCGTTTCAGCCAGGGCCGCCGTCGAGCTCTCCTTGTCCTGGCCCCTGGTCTTCGATGCTTTGCCGGGCTTCCGTCCGGACCTGCCGTAGACCAGGTACATCGTCAGACCGGTGATCACCATCAGCAGCACCGTGTAGACGAAGGTGTTGGACACCCCTTCCACGCCCTCCGCGCCGTCGGTGTTGGCCTTGATGATGAGGCCCAGAGGCTGGAACAGTGGGTGGGCCAGGAAGATGGCGGTGTCGTAGTCGTCCAGCATGCTGTTGAAGTTGAGTGCTGTGACGGCTGCCGCGGCTGGCAGCACGATCGGCAGCAGGATGCGCCGGAAGATGTACAGCGTTTTAGCGCCCATGATCCCGGCAGCCTCCTCGAGGGAGGAGTTGACCGCGGCAAAGGACGCCTTGAGCATCCGCAGCGTGAAGGGTATCTTCACCGTGACGAATGCGATCAGCAGGATGACCGTCGTCCCGGTCAGCACGGCACCGCCAACGAGCGGGTTGGGGTGGTCGTAACTGAGGATCAGGCCAAGGGCCAGCAGCGCCGCCGGCAGGATCCACGGGATGTGCAGCAGGTATTCGAAAACGGCGGTGGCCCAGTTCCGATACTTCTGCAGCTGGCGGGCCACGAACAGCAGGCCGCCGACGGCGATCACGGCGGCGAGGGCGCTGTAGGCGATGCTGATGAGGAAGGGCCGCAGCCCTGAGGGCTGGGTCAGCACCCGCACGTAGTTCTCCAGAGTCAGGCTGCCGGGGTGCAGTTGCCCGGTCTGGATCGCGGCGCCGTCGGCGAAGGAGTACAGCACGATCAGGACCACCGGCAGCGTGTAGACCGCGAACAGCAGGTACGCGAGGACATGCACGACGGCGTTGGCCGCAGGGCTGGTGATCTGCTGCTTCTGCAGGCCGGCGGAGACCTTGGATACAGAGAAGTACGTTCCGCCTTTTTCCAGCCGGGTCATGACCGCAAGCATCACCATGGTTGCCACGCCGAGGATGAGGGCGAGCAGGGCGGCGAGGTCCCGGGAGGTGGGGCTGTTGGTGAAGGTCAGGATCATCGGCGTGATGGTCTGGAAGTCACGGCCGCCGAGGACCTGCGGCGCGGATAGTGCCCCCAGACCAGTCAAGAAGGACAGCACCGTTACGGCGAAGAGGGTGGGCTTGAGCATCGGCAGCACGATCCGGCGCAGGATGGTCCAGGTGGAGGCGCCCATGTTCCGCGCGGCCTCGATGGTCTGGTAGTCGACGCCCTTCAGCGCATTGGTGACAAAGAGCATGTGGTTGGTGGTAGTGGCGAAGGTCATCACGGCCAGGACGGCGAAGAAGCCGGAGAACCAGCCGCGGTCCAGATCCGGGATCAGGGAGACCAGGAAGCTTGTGACAATCCCCTTCTCGCCGTAGATGAACTTGTAGCCGGCGGCGAGCACGATGCCGCCGTAGATGAACGTGGTGGCGTAACCGAGGAACAGGATCCGGGAACCGCGGATCTTGAAGTACTGGGTGACCAGCACAATGAAGATCCCCACTACATTGACCGTGATGGACAGCGCGACGGCCAGCAGGAAGCTGTTGGCGAGGGATTTCATGGCCCGCGAAGAGGAGAAGAGCTTCTCGGCGGCGCGGCCGGAGAACTGGCCGTCCGGGAAGAAGGTTTGAATCAGCACGTTGGCGTTCGGCCAGACCAGGAACGCGGCGATGAACCAGGTCAGAACGACGCCGGCGATCAGAACGGCAGGGGAACGCAGTATGCGCCGGGTGCTGGTGCCCGTGGCACCCGTCCGGCTCACGTCCGGTTCGCTTCCTGCAGCCTGTGCCGCAGTGAGACGCCGGTTTCCGGGTGGTACTGGAGCACGTGCGCGGGCTGGACGTACACGGTGGCAGCGCTTCCGGTTTCCGGATGGGCTCCGCCGTCCTCCCGCACCAGGAGGCGGATCTCGGAACCATGGCAGCGGACGATGTAGCGGCTGTGGAGGCCGTGGTAGGTGCGGGAAACGACGGTGCCTTCCACCGGAACGGCCGACCCGTCCGCCGCCGGGTCCAGCGACGCCTTCTCCACCCGGAGGTAGGAGTTGGCCACCGGGTCCAGGGTGTGCCGGGACTGCCGGTTCAGTTCGGCGACGAAGTCGGCACTGAGCCTTGAGCTGTCGCCGATGAAGTTGCAGACAAATTCGGTGGCCGACTCGTCATAGATGCTCTGCGGCGTCCCCACCTGCTCCACGACGCCCTTGTTGAAGACGGCCACCCGGTCACTCATCGCCAGCGCCTCGTCCTGGTCGTGGGTGACGTAGACCGTCGTGATGCCGAACTCGCTCTGCAGGTCCTTGAGCTGCTGCCGGAGCTGGTGCCGAAGCTTCGCATCCAGGTTCGACAGAGGCTCGTCGAGGAGCAGGATTTTGGGCTGCAGCACCAGCGCCCGGGCGACGGCGACGCGCTGCTGCTGGCCGCCGGAAAGCTCGGCGACGTTCTTGTGCAGCTGCTCCTCGGAGAGGTCCACGCGGCGCGCTATGTCACGGACCAGCCGGTCGCTGTCAGCGGCTTTCTCCTTGCGCACCCGCAACCCGAAGGCGATGTTTTCCCAGACGCTCATGCTGGGGAACAGGGCGTAGTTCTGGAACACCATGCCCACCTGCCGCTTGTCGCTGGGCAGCCGGGTGACCGCCTTGCCGTCGACATAGACCTCCCCGGCAGAGGGTTCGATGAATCCCGCCAGCGTCCGCAGGGCGGTCGTTTTTCCGCAACCCGAGGGTCCCAGCAGCGTGAAAAACTCACCCGGCTTCACGTCCAGGTTCAGCTCGGGGATGGCGGTGAAGTCACCGAAGGTGACCTCGATATTTTCGAAGCGGATCATGGAACCTGTCTTTTCTGGCGGGTCGGAAGACGCAGCGGCGGAAGCCGGGCCGGCAGCGCTGCCGGCCCGGCCGTCCCGGTTAGCTCATGTATTCAAGCTCGATCTTCTCGACCCACTTGCCCATGTTCGCCTGCACGAAGTTCCAGTCGATGTCCTGCTGCTTGAGCGTCTTGAAGAACTCAACGACCTCGGGTTTGGCCTGTGCCGCCGCGGCGGTGTTGACGGGCATCGCGTTGAACTGCTGGGCAAACTCGCCCTGCGTTTTGGCGCTGCCGAACCAGTTGATGAACTTCAGGGCCTCGTCTTTCTTCTTCGAGCCCTTGACCAAGGCCACCTGCTCAATGGCGAGCGGGACGCCTACGGAGGGCATCACGGTGTCGACCTTGACGTTGAAGGACTTTTCCCGGTCAGGAATGATCGAGGACGGCATCTGGCCCATGTCCGTGTCGCCGGACGCGATCCGTGCGAAAAGGTCGGTTTTGGCGACCGCGGGGGTGCCGTTCTTGAAATAGCCTTCAATCTGCTTCCAGCCCTCGTCAGAGATGCCGAGGTCGCCGCCGTCGTCCTTGTAGCGGGTCAGGATGCTGGCGAAGACCAGCTGGGCGGTGGCGGTGCCCAGGCCGGTGACGCGCTCGTAGCGGGTCTTGAACTTGTCCTGGTTCCACAGGTCGGTCCAGTCCTTCGGGGCCTGGTCTTTGCTGTACTTGTCCGAATTGTAGCCGAGCAGGATGGCCTGCTGGACGAGCGGCCAGTACGCCTTGGAGTCGGATTTGTCGCCCTTCGCGGGGTCGACTTCGCCGGACCAAGACGGCGTGAACGGTTCGATCGCGCCGGCGGCCTTGACCTGCTCGAAGTACATGTTGTTCAGGCCGAATGCCACGTCGGCGATCGGATTGTTTTTCTCGGCGATGAGCTTGTTGGTGGCGTCCGCGCCGCCGGCGCCCACAATTTCGATTTTGAAGCCGGCCTCCGCGGCTTTCTTCGTGAGCCAGTCGCCGCGGCCCTCGCCGTTGGAGTTCGTGTAGACGACAAGGGTCGCACCGGACGGCGGGCCGGACGGGGCCACCGCGGGCGGCCCGGCCGGGGCTGCGGAGGAGGAGCCGGGCGCTGCGGCACCGGTGCCGCAGCCGGCGAGAAGGCTGACGGCGACGGCGGCGGCAGCCAGGGTTTTCAACTTGCGCACGGGCGGTCTCATTTCTGATCGGGGCCAGGGGGCATGGTGGGGCCAGCCTATAGCCGGGAAAGGTGGATGGTGGCCATTATGCCTATCGATTCGATAAAGTTGTCGGCCGCGGGTGTCGAGCCTGCCCTGCGCGCCGGAACGGATCGCGCCTGCAGCGTTAACGCCGCATGAATACCGGTGGCTCATCCATGGGGGTGCCCAGACCCGGGCCGCCGTAGACTCTGGGCATGGAGGCTATATCGGTCGTCGGCGGCGGCATCGCGGGGCTGGCGCTGGCAGCACGCCTTGATCCCGGCCGCTTCCGGGTGACGGTCCACGAAGCGCGGGAAGAGCCGCCCCGGGTGGAGACGTCGCTGGCGATGTGGCCGGAGGCTCAACGTGCGCTCGAGAAGATCGGGATACTCTCGGCCGTCGCTGCGGCGGGCGCAGATTTTGGCAGGATGGCCCTCCGTGACGGCTCGGGCGCTGTGCTTCTCGAGGCCGGGGCGCCAGGAGTCATCGGCGTGTCACGGGCCGACCTGCTCCGGCTGTTGGATGTGGCCGTGCCAGGGTCTGTGGCGAGGGCGTACGGCACGGTGGCAACATTGCCTGCTTCAGGTCTTGTCGTGGGTGCGGACGGCGTGCACAGTGTGGTTCGCCGGAACGTCTGGGGCGCACGCGCCCGGGCCAGACTAAGTCCGTACCTTGCCCTGCGCGGCATTATCGAGGCGCCCGTGTCGCCGGACGGCGGCGGCGAGTACTGGGGACGCGGGCAGCTGTTCGGCATCCTCCCCGCGTCTGGTGGCCGGACCTACTGGTACGCGTCCTACCGGTCCGCCCTCGGGCCAAGCGGTGTCGACGTCGAAGAGGCGCTGGAACTGACCCGTGCGCATTTCCGTGGCCGGGTGGGCGACATAGACAGCATCCTGGCGGCGGTGACACCGGAGACCACGCTGGCACAGCGGATCTGGACGGTGCCTTATCCGGGCAGCTACCACCGGGGCGGGGCGGTGCTGGTGGGGGACGCGGCGCACGGCATGGCACCTAACCTGGGGCGCGGGGCCTGCGAGGCGCTGATCGACGCCGTCACCCTCGCGGATCTGCTCAACGCCGGTCCGGTCCCTGCCGCCCTGCAGGCATACAGCCGGCGCAGACTGCTCCGCAGCCAGGCGCTGCGCCTGGCCTCAAGCGCCATGGTACGGCTGGCCCTGGCCGAGCAGGCCCAGCCGTTACGGGACAGACTGCTCCGGCTGGCGGGGAAGGCACAGGGCGGCGCGCCGTCGAAGGCTGAGTGACTGCGTACGTCCAGGTTAGGCCGGGCGGCCGGTGGGATCCTCCGCCGTCGGGTCCGCCAGGGCGAGGCCGCCGACGGGACTGCCGTCCCAGTGGATCAGCCGCCAGCCGGCGTCGGGATCGCCTTCAAGCGCCACGATGCCGGTGTTGGCGAGCACGTGCCGCGCCGCGAACTCCGCTTCGACGTTGGCAGCCCGCAGGCCAGTCCAAACGCGGATCGCCGCACCGTGGCTGACGACGGCGACCGTGGCGTCATCCGCGCCGGGCGCTGCGGCGGCGATCTGGGCGATCGAGTCGTAATAGCGTTCAAAGAACTCGTGACCGCTGGGGCCGGCGGGCATCCGCCGGTCCAGCTCGCCCGCGGACCAGGCGAAGACAGTGCCCAGATAGTGCAGGTGGGATTCACGGTCGGTGAGCTTCTCCAGCGCGCCCGCTTCGATCTCGCGCAATCCTTCCATTACCTCGATGTCCAGCCCGCGGCTGCCGGCCAACGGCGTGGCTGTGAGCTGGGTGCGGACCAGCGTGGAGGCGTACAAGAGCTCGATCCGCTCGTTGGCCAGAGAGCGTGCCAGCGCGGCCGCCTGGCGCTCGCCGAGCGCGGTCAAGCCGGGACCGGGATGCGCGGTGTCCAGCTGGCCCAGCACGTTTCCCGGGGTTTGGCCGTGGCGGATCAAGAGAAGCCTCATGGCTAGAATTTTACCGGGCATCCGGGGTCGGCCGGCTGGCGGCGCCTACGACGTCAAGGGATCCTGACGGTGGCCTGAACCGGAGCGTGGTCGCTGGGGTACCGGTCCGCCAGGCGGAAGGTGTTGACCGCGGCTTCGGAGACCTGGATCTGCGGGGTCACGGCAATCCAGTCGATCCGGCGCTCGCCGATGACCGGATCCTTATAGTTGGGAAATGTCCCGTATTCGGGCGTAAGCCGTTGCTTGGCGGCCTCCCACGAATCCCGGAAGACTCCGCTTCCCACCAGAGCGGTGTACGCGCCGGAAGCGCCGGCGTCGGCGTTGAAGTCGCCCATCAGGACGGTGGGCAGCCCGGGCTCGAAGCGTGCCCTGTGGTCAATGATCGCCTCGGCGCTGCGCAGCTGCGCGTTTTCGGACTCGTGGTCGAAGTGGGTGTTGACCACCATCAGCTCCCGGCCGGTACAGCTGTCCTCGAACCGCCCCCAGGTGGCGATCCGGGTGACGTCATTGCCCCAGGTGGCGGACCCAACGACGTCGGGGGTGTCCGAAAGCCAGAACTGGTCCCACGTCCGCAACCGCAAGCGGTTCGAATCGTAGAAGATGCACGAATGCTCGCCCCGGCTGCCGCCCTCGCGGCCGTGGCCGATCATCCGGTAGTGCTCCGGAAGGGCCTCATCTATGACGGCCAGCTGGTGCGCCAGCCCTTCCTGGATCCCCAGGACGTCGGGGCGTTCCTCGGCCAGAACGGCCTGCAGCGCCGGGACGCGTTCGGGCCAGTAATCTGCCTGTCCAGGCAGCGTCGCCGAGACGTCACAGCGGATGTTGAAGCTCATCAGGCTCAACGGCTCTGCTGCCTCGCGCGCTGGGCCCGGTCGGGCGCCGGTCGGATTGGTCCGTGCCGTCGACTCTGTGTCGCTCCGCAAGGGGGTCTCCTCGTGTCGGTAACAGTCCCAGCTTCTACGATAGGTCTGGCCGGTTCTCGACGGGCACCTAAACGGCGGCCTGCCGCAAAGTTAATTTCCGGCGTCGGCGGCCAGGTGGTCGACCAACTTGTCCGCGATGCCCGTGTACTTGCCGGGAGTGAGGGCCAGCAGCCGGCCTTCGGCCTCAGGCGACAGGCCCAGACCCTGAACGAACTCCTGCATCCGGGCCGCATCGACGCGCTGGCCGCGGGTCAGGTCCTTGAGCCGCTCGTACGGGTTTTCCATGCCTTCGACGCCGGCGATCGCCTCGGCCCGCATGACCATCTGGATCGCCTCGCCGAGGACTTCCCAGTTGGTGTCCAAATCCCGGGCGAGCACGTCCTCCGCCACGTCGAGCCGCTCCAGGCCCTTCGCGACATTGGAGATGGCCAGCAGGGAGTGGCCGAACGCAACGCCGATGTTGCGCTGCGAAGAGGAGTCGGTGAGGTCCCGCTGCCAGCGGGAGGTGACCAGGGTGGATCCCAGTACATCCAGCAGTCCGGAGGAGATTTCCAGGTTGGCTTCTGCGTTCTCAAAGCGGATCGGGTTGACCTTGTGCGGCATGGTCGAGGAGCCGGTGGCGCCGGCTACGGGGACCTGCGCGAAGTAACCGATTGAGATGTAGCTCCAGATGTCCGTGCAGACGTTGTGCAGTATCCGGTTGAAGCGCGCGACGTCAGCGTACAGTTCGGCCTGCCAGTCGTGGCTTTCGATCTGGGTGGTCAGGGGATTCCAGGCAAGGCCGAGGCCCTCCACGAAGCTGCGCGCCACCTGCTCCCAGTCGGCGCCCGGAACGGAGGCGACGTGGGCAGCGTAGGTCCCGGTGGCGCCGTTGATCTTGCCGAGGTATTCGGTCCGGGCGATGCGGTCCAGCTGGCGGGTCAGCCGGTGGGCGATCACGGCCAGTTCCTTGCCCAGCGTGGTGGGGGTGGCGGGCTGGCCGTGCGTGCGGGACAGCATCGGGACCGCACGGTTGGCCCCGGCCATGGCGCTGATCTGGGCGACCAGCTGGCGGGCCGCCGGAAGCCAGACATCCTCCACCGCGCCCTTGACGCCGAGTGCGTAGGAGAGGTTGTTGATGTCTTCGGAGGTGCAGCCGAAGTGGACCATGGCCGTCAGATGCTCGATGCCGATCCCGGGCAGCCTGCGGCCGATGTAGTATTCCACGGCTTTGACGTCATGGACGGTGACGGCCTCGATCTCGGCCAGCTCCGAGACGGATGCGGCGTCGAACTCCGTCACGATGCTGCGCAGTTTCTCTTGCTGCTCTGCGCTCAGCGGCGCGGCTCCGGGCAGGACGTTGTTGCTGGTCAGGTGGATAAGCCATTCGACTTCGACGGCGACACGGTCACGGTTGAGGGCCGCCTCGGAGAGGTAGTCGACGAGCGGCGCCACGGCCGCCTGGTAGCGGCCGTCAAGCGGGCCGAGCGCGATCTGGGAGTCGGACGCGGCAAGGGCCAGGCGTCCGGACGGCGTGCGGGTCTCAGCTGTGGCGGCAGTTTCAGGCATGAGCCGATTCTTTCACGAAGTGCCCCGGGCCCTTAAGCGGGGTGTTGCGTATGACCTCCCGCACCGAGCCCCGCCCGCCACGGCGGCGGACCTTATCCACATGGCCGTCCCTGCAGGTTCCGGCCAGCCACGGCCGGGCCCTAGCGTCTAACCGGGATCCGAACAAGGACGAAGGGAGTGCGGTTGATGAGCGGCACCCTGACGGCAGCAGATGCAGCGGCCTGTGCTTCGCGAAGTTATGAAGTGCAGCAGTTGGCGAACCAGGTGGCTGGCTGTGCGGAGCGGGCAGACGCCGTGCTCGCGGCGCTGGGAAGGCTGGAGATGCAGGCCTGGCAATCACCGGCGGGCCGCGCCTACCGGACGACGCTTTCCCTTCAGGCGGCTTCACTCCGGCGAGCCCGCGCTGGCCTGCTGGAGGCGGCTGCGGTGGTCCGGGCACACGCCCAGCACGTGGCGCTCTCGTCCGGACGCCCAGGGTACTGATGGCAGAACCCAGCCCGTCCGGCTCCGGCGACGCGCCGCGGCCCTCAGCGCCGGCGCCGGACGGGATGCTGCGCATCCGGGGCGGTGTGGGGGGCCTCAGCTTCCAGTTTGAGGAACTGCTGGCCGGAGCCGCGGCGCTGGACGGTGCGGTAAGCCAGCTCTATGCCCTGGAGGCGGAGGCCGACAGCGTGCGGCGGTCGCTGTTCGGCTACCAGCCCGATGCTTACCGCAGCGGCAGCAACGCCATCATTGCCGTAGGGGAGGCCGGCCGGGACATTGGCCGGGTAAGGGCGGAGCTGGAAAACATTGCGGCCCAGGTCCGGGCCAGCCACCGGGAGTACGAGTTCACCGAGGCCCGGAACGCCCTTTTACTCAGGATGGGCTTGTCCGGACCCGAGTACGGTTCCGCCGAGGGCGCCTTCCAGCTCCCGGGCCTCCGCGACCAAGTGGAACAAAGAGTCGCACTCGTCCCTCACGGATTGGCGCTGCTGCTGGGCGTGCCTCTTCCGCTGGCCGAGGCCCTGAAGGCGTCGGGGGCGGTGGCGGGCGGCCCCGGCGACCTCCGGCGCACGATCCGCGAACTGACCGCAATGCCGGGACTGGGGTTCCTGAAGCCCAGGCCTGTCTCGGTCATTCGTAGCGAATCGGGCACCGCCGAGGTCGACCTGTCTGCGGCAGGGCTGCTCCGGCAGGCGGAGGCCGTCGGCCGGACCAGCGGTGACATCGAAGTCATCCAGACCGACGTCGGAGACAGCCGGGCCTGGGTGGTCGTTCTACCGGGAACGCAGCTCGACGGCCTGCCCGCGGGGACGAACCCCTTCGACACTGCGGGGATCGCCGAGGCCCTCGGGTACGATTCGCGGGAGACCGGCCTGGCCATCCGGCAGGCACTCCGCGACGCCGGGGCGGCCGCGGGGGAGCAGGTTGCCGCCGTCGGCTACAGCCAGGGCGGGATCCACGCCATGAACCTCAGCAGTGACGAGGCCTTCCTCGCCGAATTCGACCTCAAATTCGTGCTGACCGCCGGTTCACCGGTCGGCGGGATCACCCCCGGGCCCGGCATCAGCAGCCTCCACCTGGAGCACCAGCACGACTGGGTGCCGGGAAGTGACGGGACGCCGAACCCGGACACCCGGGACCGCGTTACCGTGACGCTGACGAACGACCTCGTCCTGCCGCCGGGGCAGGACTTCGGGCTCGGACCCGGCCACCGGCTGGAGAACTACGTTGAGGGGGCGGAAGCAATCTCCGGTAGCCGGGACCCGTCGCTCCAGGCATCGGCGGCAGCCCTGGCCGCCGTGGTCGGTTCAGGGGGCACGGCATCGGTAACGAGGTTTTCGCTGCGCCGGGAAGCGTCTCCGGCAGGCCCCGCCACTGCGACGGGACCGGAGCCGCGGGTACGCCACCCGGACGCATCGCGGGGAGCGCGGCGGCTGCGCGGCTAGCCTTGGGTCTGCGCGCTAGCGCCGCCGGCCGCCCGGCAGTCTGTTCGCCACCAAGGAAACGACGGTGATGATGATGGCCGCCAGCACGGCAGTCCAGAAGAACGAGTCGATGGTGAAGTGCACCGGCGTGTAGGAGCTCAACCAGGAGGTGAGGTAGAGCATCGCGGCGTTGATGACGATCGTGAACAGCCCCAGCGTCAGGATGGTGAGCGGCAGTGAGAGGAGGCTGACGAGCGGCTTGACGAGGGCGTTGACGATGCCGAAGATCAACCCGATGAACAGGTACGCCAGGACGATACCGATAGCGTCTGTGCCCTGGCTGGCTCCGCTGTTGGCGACAGCGCCGGTCGTGGCGGAGGTGGAGATATTCAGTCCAGGAAGAATCCAGCTGGCGATCCACAGGGCCAGCGCATTGACGATGACCCGCACAATGAGTGAGCGCATGGCCCCATGCTGTCACATCGCCGGACCGTCAGGCAGGAGTGCGAAGTAGGCTAGGTGCCATGACTTCTTCAGAAAACCCGGCCGGCGGAATCCGCCCCCGGCCGGTGGTAGACCTGCTTCCCCGTTACGCGGCCGGAAAACCGCCGGTCCCTGTCGAGGGGCTCGCGAGCTACAAGCTCTCCTCCAACGAGAACCCGCTGCCGCCGATTCCTGCAGTGCAGCAGGCCATCGCAGCACGGACCGACTTCAACCGTTACCCGGATCCGCTGAGCAGCAAGCTCCGGGGGGCGCTCGCCGATTTCCTCGATATTCCGGCCGAGGACATCGTCACCGGCGCCGGCAGTCTCGGTGCCCTGAACCAGCTTTTGGCCACCTTCGCCGGCCAGAACGACGACGGCAAAGCCGACGAGGTCATCTATGCCTGGCGCTCGTTCGAGGCCTATCCGATCAGCGTGGGCCTCGCCGGCGCTGAGAGCGTGCAGATCCCGCTGACCCCCGAGGGCCGGCACGATCTTGACGCGATGGCAGCCGCGGTCACGGCCCGCACGCGGATGATTCTGCTCTGCACCCCCAACAACCCGACCGGCCCCATCCTTACGACTGCCGAGACGGAGCGGTTCCTCAAGACGGTCCCTTCCGACGTCGTGGTCGTCATTGACGAGGCCTACCAGGAGTTTGTCCGGGCCGCCGACGCCGTCGACGGCATCGAGATGTACCGAAAGTACCCCAACGTCGTGGTGCTGCGGACCTTTTCCAAGGCTCACGGCCTGGCCGGGTTGCGGGTTGGCTACAGCGTGTCCCAGCCGGAACTGACCCAGCACCTGCGGGTTACCGCGACGCCCTTTGCAGTTTCCCAGATCGGAGAGGACGCCGCCGTCGCGTCCCTGCAGCACTTCGGGGAGGTTGTAGAAAGGGTACAAAGCCTGGTGGACGAGCGGGACCGCGTAACGGCGGCTCTGCGTGAGCTGGGATGGTTCGTGCCGGACGCTCAAGGGAACTTCATCTGGCTCAATCTGGGCGCTAACAGCGCTGAATTTGCCGCTCTGGCAGGCGAACGCGCGCTGTCCGTCCGGGCGTTCGGAAATGAGGGGGTACGGGTCAGTATCGGTGAGGCCGAGGCGAACAGCCGGTTCCTTGAGCTGTGTGCGATCTATACAAAAGCCCCCCGGCGTTCCTAGCGCTTAACGCGAAGCCTGCAGGCAGCGGGCGGCGGCTAAAGTAGGGACGAGTTAGCCAAAATATATGCCGGATCTGGAATGTATTCCTTGTCCGTTATATATCCCAGCGATTGCAGCGCATGCGGATGCGGCAGGCAAGGAGACGGTATGGGCGCCACACATCTGCCCTCAACCGAGTTCGACGGACTTGACGTGGACGACCAGCTAGAGGCGCAGGCGGAAGCCGTGCTGGGTGCCCCCGACGCCCCGATGGTCCAGCTGTTAAGCCCGGAGGGAACCCTGGGAACGGATCCGGTCTTTTCGGAGTACGCCGCCCGGCTGGACGCCGCCAAACTCCGGGGTTTCTACGCCGACATGGCCAAGATCCGGCGGTTCGACGTCGAGGCGACTGCCCTGCAACGGCAAGGGCAGCTGGCGTTGTGGGTTCCGCTCACAGGCCAAGAGGCGGCGCAGATCGGCTCCGGGCGGGCGAGCCAGCCGCAGGACTACATTTTCCCCACTTACCGTGAGCACGGCGTCGCGTTGACCCGCAAAGTCGACCTGGCCGAGCTGCTGCGCCAGTTCCGGGGTGTGTCCAACGGCGGCTGGAACCCCAAGGACACCAACTTCCACCTGTACACGCTGGTCCTCGCTGCCCAGACACCGCACGCGGTGGGCTACGCCATGGGCATCCAGCGGGACCAGAAGCTGGCGGCCGCCCGCGCCGCTGCGGGCGGGACGGGGCCCGAGAGGCAGGCGCCCAAGGCCGCCGTCATGGTCTACTTCGGCGACGGAGCCAGCTCCGAGGGCGACGTGCACGAATCCATGGTCTTCGCTTCCTCCTACAACGCTCCCGTCGTGTTCTTTTGCCAGAACAACCACTGGGCGATCTCCGTTCCCACCGCCGTGCAGACGCGGATCCCGCTCTCCAACCGGGCCAAGGGATACGGCTTCCCCGGCATCCGGGTGGACGGCAACGACGTCATCGCGGTCCACGCCGTCACCGAGTGGGCCCTCGAACGGGCCCGCGAAGGCAAAAGCCCGGTGCTGATCGAGGCTTTCACCTACCGCGTCGGCGCGCACACCACCGCTGACGATCCGACGAAGTACCGCGGCTCCGAGGAAGAAGCGCAATGGCGGGCTAAGGACCCACTGGAGCGGCTGGAGAAGTATCTCCGCGCCGAGGGTTTCGCCGATGATGCCTTCTTTGAACAGGTCAGGGCCGACGGCGACGAGCTCGCCGCCTACGTGCGCAAAACCACCCACGACCTGGAAACCCCGGACATCCGCACCGCGTTCGCCAACACCTACGCCGAGGCGCACCCCTTGATCGCCGAAGAGCTGGCCTGGTTCGAGGACTACAGCGCCGGCTTTGCCGACGAAGCCGGCGCCGGCGGGTCGGGGAACCAGGCAGACACAGACGGGGCCGCCAGCTGATGACCACCATGACCATTGCCAAAGCCATCAACGAGGGCCTCCGCGCAACCCTGGCAAACAACCCGCGCACCCTGCTGATGGGCGAGGACATCGGGCCCCTCGGCGGCGTCTACCGTGTCACCGACGGGCTGATCCGCGAGTTCGGGGCCGACCGGGTGGTGGATACCCCGCTTGCGGAATCCGGCATCATCGGCACCGCGATCGGCCTGGCGCTGAGCGGCTACCGGCCGGTCTGCGAGATCCAGTTCGACGGTTTCGTCTTCCCGGGCTTCAACCAGATCACGACGCAGCTGGCAAAGATGCACTCGCGCAGCAACGGCAACCTCACCGTGCCCGTCGTGATCCGTATCCCCTACGGTGGCGGCATCGGCTCGATCGAGCACCACTCGGAATCACCGGAAGCACTGTTCGCCCACACCGCGGGGCTGCGCATCATCACCCCGTCCAACCCGCATGACGCCTACTGGATGATCCAACAGGCCGTCGACTGCCTGGACCCGGTGATTGTCTTCGAGCCCAAGCGCCGCTACTGGCTCAAGGGCGACGTCGACACCGACGCCCCGGGCCGGTCCGCCGACCCGTTCGCCGCCCACGTGCTGCGCGCCGGAACGGAGGCCACCGTCGTGGCCTACGGACCGCTGGTCCCCGTGGCCCTCGCCGCGGCAAACGCCGCCGCCGAGGACGGCCACAGCATCGAGGTGATCGACCTGCGCTCCATCTCACCCATCGACTTTGACACGGTCACAGATTCGGTCCGGAAGACCGGCAGGCTCATCGTGGCCCACGAGGCGCCCACCTTTGGCGGTATCGGCGGCGAAATCGCCGCTCGGGTCAGCGAGCGGGCCTTCCATTCCCTGGAGGCGCCGGTCATCCGTGTCGGCGGCTTCCACATGCCTTACCCGGTGGCCAAGGTGGAGGAAGACTATCTGCCGGACATCGACCGCATCCTTGAGGCGCTGGAACGCGCCCTCTCCTACTGACGGGGATTTCCATGACCGTGAACAAGTTCAACCTTCCCGACGTCGGTGAAGGCCTCACCGAGGCCGAAATCGTGTCCTGGAAAGTCAAGGCCGGGGACTCGGTGGCCGTCAACGACGTGCTGTGCGAGATCGAAACCGCCAAGTCCCTGGTGGAGCTGCCCTCACCGTACGCCGGCACCGTGACCGAACTGCTGGTCGCCGAAGGTGTGACCGTCGACGTCGGAACGCCGATCATCAGCGTCTCCGATGCGGCAGCCGCCGCAGCACCGGCTGCTCCCGCGGCAGCCGCCGAGCCGCCCGTTGTCGCAGCCGCGCCCGCCGCGCCCGAGCCGCCGATGTACGGCAAGCTGGAGCCGGACACCTCCGACGCCGACGAGTCCGCCGGGCCCCCCGCCGGCGGTCCGCTGGTCGGTTCCGGACCCAAGGCCGACGCCGTCAAACGCCGCCGCCGGGTCTCCTCCGCCGCGCCCGCACCGGCAGCGGTCCCCGCGTCGGCGTCGCCCAACGCCACGGAGCCCGTGGAAACGCACGACATCTGGATCAGCCCGGAGGCGGTTTCCTCCGTGGACCGCCCCGTTCCCGCCCAAGCCGGGGCTGACGATTCCCGCCCGACCCTGGGCGGCGCCATCACAGGCCTCGTCAACCGCGTGCTGGCCAAACCTCCGGTCCGGAAGATCGCCCGCGACCTCGGAATCGACCTGGCCGACGTCGTCCCCACCGGTTCCCGCGGCGAGGTGACCCGCGAGGACCTGGTCAGCTACCAGGCGCAGCGCGACGCGGAGCTGGACCAGGCCGACTCTTTCTGGGGCAAGACGGGCCGCCGGCAGGAACACCGGATCGAGCGTATTCCGGTCAAGGGCGTGCGCAAGGCCACCGCCCGAGCCATGGTCGACTCGGCCTTCGCCGCGCCGCACGTGAGTATCTTCGTGGACGTCGACGCCAGCCGCACCATGGAGTTCGTCAAGCGGCTCAAGGCGTCCCGCGACTTCGAAGGCATCAAGGTGTCACCGCTGCTGATCCTGGCCAAGGCCGTGATCTGGGCCGCCGCCCGCAATCCCAGCGTTAACGCCAGCTGGGTGGACGCCCAGGACGGCAGCGACGCTGCTGAAATCCACATCAAGCACTTCCTCAACCTCGGCATCGCCGCAGCCACTCCGCGCGGCTTGATGGTGCCGAACATCAAGAACGCCCAGGACCTCTCACTTAAGGAACTGGCGCTTGCTTTGAACGAACTTGCCACCACCGCCCGCGCAGGCAAGACCCAGCCGGCGCAGATGCAGGGCGGAACCCTGACGATCACCAACATCGGGGCCCTGGGCATCGACACCGGCACGCCGATCATTAACCCCGGCGAGGTCGCCATTGTCGCGTTCGGCACGATCAAGCAGAAGCCCTGGGTGCTCGACGGTGAAGTGATGCCGCGCTGGATCACCACGCTGGGCGGCTCCTTCGACCACCGGGTGGTGGACGGGGACCTGTCGGCCCGCTTCATGGCCGACGTCGCGTCCATCCTGGAAGAACCTGCGCTGCTGCTCGACTGAAGGCACGCCGCCGGCCGAACCGGCACGCGTACCCCGACGTTCCCGCCCAGTTACCGTTGCCCGGGATGCGCGGCGCCGACGTTCCTGCCCAGTTACCCGGGGCCGGGATCTGCGGTGACCGCTGAATCCCGCGCGTTTCGGCCGGTTAGCCGCCCCGCGAGGGCCAGTAACTGGGCAGGAGCGCTGCGGCCCACGGTGCAGGAGCGCTGCGACCCTGCCGGCGCAGGACCGGCGGCCCGGGGATCCTAGCTGCCGGAGTAAACGGACAGCACCTGGGCGAGGGCCGGATCGCCCAGCCCGGCAACAGCCGCCGCGGCTGCGAAGACGACGCCGACGAAGCCGAAGCTGCCGGCCGTAACCGCCGCCAGGAACTTCCAGTCCTCGTGCAGGATGCTGCGGACTGTGTCCGGCATCCGCAGTGCCGGGGAGATCAGGTTCGGCGCACTGTCCACTGTGCCGTTATCGAGGTAGGCAATCACCCGGCCGGCGGCGCGGTCCACCCTCATGGCGCTGATGTGGTTTCCGTGACGGGCCAAGAGAATATCGTGACCAACAAGCTGGCGGCGCTGAAGAACGGGCATGGTGGGGCCTCCCGGGGAATGGAGTGGATAGGGCTGTCCGCACCATCGGGGGCACCTTCCATTTTACGGCTGCCCAAGGGGCCGGTTCGGGCGAAAGCGGGGTGAGACTGCCCACTGGAGCTGGTGACGGCCATCAAGCCGCAGGAATCCTGTCCGAACCCGGCCCGCGGCACTAGAGTGGCACCAGCCGCAACGGAGCGGCCCACGCCGATCAAAGGAGATTTTGGTGTTCTCTAGCCCGTTCCCCGCTGTTGATATCCCGGACATCAGCCTCTACGAGTACCTTTTCGGCGGTCTGCAGGAAGAGGACCTGGGCCGGGTCGCCGTCGTTGACGGAACGAGCGGCACCGAAACGAGCTACCGCGAGCTGCGCGATGGGATCAACGCTGTGGCTGGCTACGTCGCCGCCCAGGGACTGGGTGTCCACGGCGTCGCTGCCATCCTCTGCCCGAACATCCCGGCCTTCGCCGTCGTCTTCCATGGCCTGCTCCGCGCGGGCGCAACCGTGACGCCCATCAACTCGCTGTACACGGCCGACGAGGTCGAAAAGCAGCTCACCGACGCGGGAGCCAGCTGGCTGTTCACGATCTCCGCCCTGCTGCCGGCCGCCCGTGAGGCGGCCGAAAAAGCCGGGATCCCCGCTGACCGCTTGGTGGTGCTGGACGGAGCGGAGGGGCACCCTTCACTGCGGGATCTGCTGACGTCCGGCGCTCCGGCCCCGGACGTCAGCTTTGATCCGGCGACCCACGTCGCGGTGCTGCCGTACTCCTCCGGGACCACCGGCCGGCCCAAGGGCGTGATGCTTAGCCACCGGAACCTGGTCGCGAACGTTGAGCAGTCGCGCGCCCTGCTCAAGGTCACGCCCGAGGACCGGCTGTTGGCGCTGCTGCCGTTCTTCCACATCTACGGACTGACCGTGCTGCTGAACCTGGCGCTTCGTGAGCGGGCGCGGCTGATCACCATTCCGAAGTTCGACCTTGCCGAGTTCCTGCGCATGATCCAGGACCACCGGTGCACGTACCTGTTCATCGCCCCGCCGGTCGCTGTGGCCCTGTCCAAGCACCCGATGGTTGCGGAATATGACCTGGGCTCCGTCCACACCACACTGTCGGGAGCGGCGCCGCTGGACGGTGAGCTTGGCACCCGGCTGGCGGAACGGCTGGGCTGCAGGGTTCTGCAGGGCTACGGCATGACGGAGATGAGCCCGGTATCGCACCTCATCCCGGTTGACGCCACCGAGGTGCCCGTCAGCTCGGTCGGCTACACCGTTCCGAACATGGAGTGCCGGCTGGTGGACCCCGCAACGGGCGAGGAAATAGAGGTTCCGGCCGAGGGAACCAGCGGACCGGGCCATCTGCTGTGCCGGGGGCCCAACGTGATGCTCGGCTACCTGAACCGGCCGGAGGAGACCGCTGACACCCTGGACCCGGACGGCTTCCTGCGCACCGGCGATATCGCCACGGTCGGGGCGGACGGTGTGGTGACGATTGTGGACCGGCTCAAGGAGCTGATCAAGTACAAGGGCTACCAGATCGCCCCGGCCGAACTCGAGGCGCTCCTGCTCACCCACCCTGGCATCGCCGACGCCGCTGTGATCGGAACGCCCGACGCCGACGGCCAGGAGGTGCCGATGGCCTTCGTCGTGCGGCAACCGGGCGAGGTTGGCGAACAGCTGGACGAGGCGGCCGTGGAGGAATTTGTGGCCGGCAAAGTAGCGCCGTTCAAGAAAATCCGCCGCGTCCAGTTCATCGACGCAGTGCCGAAGTCATCCTCCGGCAAGATCCTCCGCCGGATGCTGAGGACCACGGAGCCCGCGTCACAGGCCTAGGAAGCAGCCGGCGCCTGGGTGTGGCGCCGGCTGGTCTTCGGACTTGCGGTTTATTCGGCCAAGTCGGTTTTGGCGATGTAGACGTCGCAGGGGGCGCCGTGGGCCACGCTGTTCGCGACGCTCCCCAGGACCCGGCCGAGGCCGCGCATCCGGCGGTTGCCCACCACGATCAGCTGTGCCTCGGTACGCTCAGCCTCGTGGATGAGGGCCTCCGCAGGCTTGCCGCGGGCGGCGGCGTAGGTGACGTTGGTGCCGCCGGTGCGCAGGCTGTCGGCAATGCCCTTGGCCACCTTTTCGGCCTCGCCGGCATCCGAAACGACCCACCGGTCGCTGCCGCTTCCGAACACCTCGGTCCGGTCACTGTCGAAGGCGCTGACCACATGCAGTGTGGCGCCCAAGGAGGCGGCCAGGTCGCGGGCGGTGTGAGCCGCCCTCAGGGCAGTCTCGCTGCCATCGACGCCGACAACGATGATTCCGGTCATGAGATCTCCTCTGGTCAAGCACAGATCAAGCCACAGCAATGCTTCAGGCTACAACGCCGCGACGGCTTCCTGCAGTACCGGCGCCAGCCGCCGCACGCCTTCCTCGATGGCCTCAGGCGGCACCGCGCTGAAGGCGAGCCGCAGCTTGTTGGATGGCTCGTCCGAGTGGGTGAAGGCCGCGCCGGGGATGAACACGACGCCGGCATCAATGGCTTTCTGCAGCAACGGGTACGTGTCGACCCCTTCGGGCAGCGTGACCCAGATGAAGAAGCCGCCCTCGGGACGCGTCCAGCTCAAACCCTCCGGCATGTGCTTGTCGAGGGCAGCGAGCATCGCCTCACAGCGTTCCCGGTAAAGCCCTCGGTAGGTGGCGATCTGGCCGCGCCAGTCGTAGTCGCGCAGGTACGCCGAGACGAGCATCTGGTTCAGCGTCGGCGGGCAAAGCGTGACCGCCTCCGAGGCCAGGTAGTAGCGGCGCTGCAGGTGCGCCGGAACCAGTGCCCAACCGATCCGCAGCCCCGGCGCGAAGATCTTGGAGAAGGAGCCCATGTAGATGACATCGTCGGGGTTTCCGGCCCGCAGCGGGGTCAACGGCTGCCCGTCAAAGCGGAGCAGTCCGTAAGGGTTATCCTCGAGGACCAAAATATTCGCGTTGCGGCATATGTCTACTACCTGTTGCCGGCGCTCCGGGGACAGGGTGATGCCGGACGGGTTGTTGAAGCTGGGGATGGTGTACAGGAACTTGATGTTCTTGCCGGCCGTCTGGAGGGCGGCAATTTTTGCCTCGAGGAGATCCGGAACAATTCCAGCGTCGTCCATCGGCACCGTGCCCACCTCCACCTGGTACGCCTCGAACGTGTTAAGCGCCCCGACGTACGTCGGGTCCTCCACCAGGATGACGTCTCCCGGGTTGCAGAAGACCTTGGTGGCGACATCCTGGGCGGACTGCGAACCGGCCGTGATGACAACGTTTTCCGGCTTCGCGTCGAGGATGCCCTCGGCCGCCATGACTTCGCAGATCTGGGTCCGGAGCTCCTCCGTTCCCTGTCCTCCGCCATATTGCAGTGCCGTCAGCCCCTGCTCGGCGATGATCTTGGCTGCCGACTCGCCGAGACGCTCCAGCGGGAGCGACTGAAGGTACGGGCTGCCGCCGGCAAGGGAGACGAGGCCCGGGCGCAGGGAGATGTCAAAGACGTCCCGGACTGCCGACTGTTTGATGTTTGCTGCGCGCTCCGAGAAAAGCCTCTCGTGGCGGTGGGCGGACGTAGCCGCACGTTCGATTGCGTCAATAGCCTCGGCCGGAAGGAGCTCTGCGGCGGCATCAAGTGTTTCGTGGGTCACAGGTCAAGGATACAGTCCTGCGTTGTCAGTGGGAAAACATTTGTTCACGGCGCCGCGGGCGGACAACGCGGGCGGACAACGGACACCCCCGGCAGTGGGGGGCGCTGCCGGGGGTGTCAGTCTGTCTGCCGGAGGTGCTACGCGGCTTCCGCCGTGCGGGCTTCGGCAAAGGCCTGGAAAACGCCCTTGATCTGTTCCACAACCTCGGCATCATCCTTCGGGTGCACCTCGGCGAAACGCACCATGGAACCGGGGACGGCCAGCTTGACGTCCTCAAGCACCCGGGCGCCGGCGATGCCGACAGCCTTGCGGGCCTCGTCCTGCGCCCACACGCCGCCGTACTGGCCAAAGGCGGTGCCGACGACGGCGGTCGGCTTGCCGCTGAGGGCGCCGGCACCGAAGGGGCGGGAGAGCCAGTCGATGGCGTTCTTCAGCGGTGCGGGGATGGTGCCGTTGTATTCCGGAGTCACCAGGAGGAGGCTGTCCGCCTCGCTGGCGGCGGCACGCAGGGCCGCCGCGGCGGCGGGAACCTGGCCCTCGACGTCGATGTCCTCGTTGTAGAACGGGATGTTGCCGAGGCTTTCGTGGATGACTACCTCGACCTGCTCGGGAGCGTTTAGCTGGATGGCCTCGGCGAGCTGGGCGTTGGTGGAGCCGGCGCGCAGGCTGCCGACAAGGGTGAGGACGGTGTTGGTGGACATGGGAACTCCTTCTATCGCGCCGCGGGACCCGCGGCCGGACAAGCGGGGAGGCTCGGGAGCCTTCATCCATGCTAAACGGACTGCGGTCCGGTTCTTATTCCCCAGCGCTACAATGAGGCGTGTGAGCCTCATCCCAATCCGGCCCGAAGCCCAGGCCGCCCAGGCAGAGCGCCGGGACGCAGCCCGCAACCGACAGCTGCTGCTGAGCGCCGCCAGGGAACTGGTCGAGGAGTGCGGGGTCGACGGCCTCACCATGGCGTCCCTGGCCGGGCGTGCCGGCGTCGGCAAAGGGACAGTTTTTCGCCGATTTGGAAGCCGGGCGGGGCTCATGATGAGCCTGCTCAGCGATGCCGAGGCCCAGTTCCAAGACCGGTTTATGTTCGGCCCGCCGCCGCTGGGTCCCGGCGCGCCGGCCACGGAGCGGCTCACTGCCGTCGGAGCGGAGCGGATCGTCTGGATTTTGGAATACGGCGACCTCGCCCGCGCCGCCGACGCGTCAGCCTACAACCGCTTTGACGTCCCGGCGGCAGTGCTCTGGCGCCGCCACCTGGAACTGCTGCTGCGTGAGGCCGGGGTCACGGCCGACCCCTGGCTGATGGCAGGCGCCCTGGCTGCGACCCTTGAGCCGGAGCGCATTCTGCACGCGGTCCGCCTCCACGGCGTCGCTCCCGACCGGCTGATCGAGTCCTGGCGCGAGCTGGCCAGTCGCGTTGTGCAGCCCGCGTAGGCTAGCCCAGTTCCGCACCGGCTGCCAAGTCAATTGCGCCCCGGTGGGTTCTTCATAACGATCTGGTAGTGGGCCTCCCGTTTCGCTCCCTGTTACGCGCCAGCACGCGATTCCTATGTGGTAGTTTCCTCTGGAATGTGACCCGCAACATACAGCCCCACGGGGTCGGCCGAGAGGCCAGCGGGTGGCCAGGCACCCGCTGGCCGGAATCCCGGATCGGCAGCGGAGACCCCCTGCCGCACGGGGGACGACGGAAGGAACCATGCTGTGAACGTTGAAATGAACCCGGCTCCCGGACAAGCGGCCACGGGCCGTCCCGTAGCGCCGGGCACCTCGCAGGCAACGGCAATCCTGATCTAGTCCCATGTTCCGATACCTCGCCAAGCGTGCCGTTACGTATGCATTCATGATTTTCCTGACCACGAGTGCCGGGTACTTCCTGGCCGTCACCAGCCTGCAGCCGGCGTTGCTGGAGCAGGAAAGGATTCCGCGCCCAACTCCCGAGCAGGTCGCCAACTCCTTCCGGCTCAAGGGCCTCGACCCGGCCCTCAGCCCCTGGGAGCGGTACGTGGACTGGCTTACCGGAATCGTCACCCGCTGGGACTGGGGGCGCAGCCCCAACGGGGCGTTCATCAACGCCGAGTTCGGTGACAGGGTCTGGATCTCCACCCGTCTGTTCCTGGCCTCGATCATCCTGACCCTGATCATCGGCGTCGCCCTGGGCGTCTACACAGCAGCCCGGCAATACAAGTTCTCCGACCGGGCCATCACCTCGTACAGCTACCTCGTGTACATCGTGCCCGCCCCGATCGCCTACTTTTTGGTCCAGCTCGGCGCGATCAACATCAACGAAACCGTCGGCGACCGCATCCTGTTCGTCACGGGAATTTCCACCCCGGGCCTGGACGGCGACGGCTGGGCCCAGTTCCTGGACATGCTCGCCCACTACGCCGTGCCCACCTTCGCCATCACTATCGTGGGCTGGGGCGCCTACCAGATCGCCCAGCGCCAATACTTGCTGGACAACGTCAACGCCGACTTCGTCCGCACCGCCCGCGCCAAGGGCCTCACGCGCAACCAGGCCATCAGCCGGCACGCCCTGCGGGTGTCGTTCATTCCGGTGGCCCAAAGCATCGCCTTCACCATCCCGGCCATCTTCGCCGGCGGCTTCTTCGCGGAGAAGATCTTCGCCTGGCACGGCGTTGGGTCCTGGAGCATCGACGCCATCGCCCTGCAGGACGTCAACGCCGCGACGGCCACGCTCGCCTACGGCTCCGTGATCTTCGCAATCGGGGCGATCCTTGCCGACTTCGCCACCACCCTGGTCGATCCGAGAGTGCGGGTGCAGTAGCCATGACGAACCTGAACGCCATCGACCCCGCAGCGGTCGCAGAAGAAGCAAAGATCGAGAACAGCGACGTCGTCATTGCGAAGTCGAGGATCATCCTTCGGCGCTTCCTGCGCAACAAGACCGCCGTCGCCGGCCTCATCATTTTCACTCTGTTGACCGTGCTGTCCCTGGTCGGCGGGAGCTTCTCCAGCTGGGACAAGGAAACGATCGACCCCTTCAGCATCGGCATGGAACCCTCAGCCGAACACTGGCTCGGCACCTCCCAGGCCGGCATCGACCTGTACGCCCTGACAGTGGAAGGCACCCGGGTCTCGATCCTGATCGGCCTGGTCGTGGGTCTGGTTTCCGTCCTGATCGCGGCAGTCTACGGCTGCACCATGGCCTACTTCGGCGGCAAGGTCGACAAGGTCATGCTCTTCATCCTGGAAGCGCTGATCATGATGCCGGCCCTCCTGGTGGTGGCCGTGGCGACCAGCGGCGGCGGAGACGGGCTGAAGAAGAACCTGCCCAGCTGGATGCTGCTGATCATCGTGCTGCTGGTCTTCAGTTGGATGGGCACGGCACGTTTGATCCGTTCACTGTCGATGTCGCTGATGCAACGCGACTTTGTGAAGGCCGCACAGTACATGGGCATCCCGGCCCGGCGCATTGTCTGGCGCCACCTGGTGCCGAACATCGGCTCGCTCCTGGTCCTCGATATAACCCGCGGCGTGACCGGCGCGATTCTGGCCGAAGTCGCGTTCTCCTTCATCGGCATTGGCATCAAGGTCCCGGACGTGAGCCTGGGCGTGCTGATCGGCCAGGCCACTTCCCAGGTGTCCACGTTCCCGTGGATGTTTTGGGTTCCGCTGACCGTGATGTTCCTCCTGACCGGTTCACTGGCCATGATGAACGACGGCCTCCGCGACGCCTTTGACCCGAGTTCCAGCTCGATCGGCAGCGCAAAGAAGAAGACCGGTGCCGTGGCAAAGAACGGTCCCGCGACCAGTGCAAAGAAGAAGAACTCATGAGCAGCGACATCACCGCCACCGACCTGAGCACCGCCGAGCGCCTGCACGTCGCCGGCCTGCATGCCCCAAGCGACGCCGTGCTCTCCGTCCGGGACCTCAACGTCCGCTTCAACACCGAGAACGGGGTAGTGCACGCGGTCCGGGGCATCGACTTCGACCTGATGCCCGGCAAGACCCTCGGCATTGTCGGCGAGTCGGGATCGGGCAAGTCCGTCACCTCCATGGCCATCATGGGCCTGCTGCCGGACACCGCCGAGGTGACCGGTTCGGTCCGCCTCAAGGGCAACGAACTGCTGGGCCTGAGCGACAAGGCGATGTGCCGGTTCCGCGGCAACGACATCGCCATGGTCTTCCAGGACCCGCTGTCCTCATTGACCCCCGTCTATACGGTGGGGGCCCAGATCGTCGAGGCGCTCACGGTGCACAACCCGACGATGAGCAAACAGGCCAAGGAAGCACGCGCCGTCGAATTGCTCGGCATGGTGGGCATCCCCAGTCCCAAGGACCGGCTCAAGGCCTTCCCGCATGAGTTCTCCGGCGGCATGCGCCAGCGCGTGATGATCGCCATTGCGATCGCGAACAACCCGCGCGTGCTGATTGCGGATGAGCCGACGACGGCGCTGGACGTCACCATCCAGGCGCAGGTGCTTGAGGTGCTGCACACCGCACAGGAGGAAACCGGCGCCGCCGTCGTCATGATCACGCACGACCTGGGCGTCGTGGCTGGCATGGCGGACGACATCATGGTGATGTACGCCGGCAAGCCCGTGGAAACCGGCAGCGTCGATGACATCTACTACAACCCCCGGATGCCGTACACCATGGGCCTGCTGGGAGCCGTGCCCCGGGTGGATGTGGCCGAGAAGACCTCGCTGGTGCCGATTGAAGGCATCCCGCCGAACCTCATCCACACGCCCACCGGCTGCTCCTTCGCCCCGCGCTGCCCGCTGGTCAGCGAATCCTGCCTCAAGGGCGAACCCGAACTCTGGCCGGTGGGCGGGGACAACCTCGACGGCGGCCTGCCGCACCGGGCGGCCTGCATCAAGACGGACTCGCTGGGCCTCGAGGTGGATGTCCGCGAGGTCTTCCGGGCCCCGGACGTGCCGGTGTCCCGCTTCGACGCGGTGCCGCGCGCCGACCGCAAGGCGGTCCTGGAACTCAAGGAGGTCCGAAAGCACTTCCCGCTGATGAAGGGTGCGCTGATCAAGCGCCGGATCGGTACGGTCAAGGCTGTCGACGGCTTGAGCTTCGACATCCGCGAAGGCGAATGCTTCTCGATCGTGGGGGAGTCCGGCTGCGGCAAGACCACGACCCTGCTGGAAATCATGGAATTCCACCGGGACCAGGATGGTGAGGTCCTGATCGGCGGGCTCAGCAACAAGGCCGCCTCGGACGCCCGGACCAAGTCCGCCATGCGCAAGGAACTCCAGATGGTGTTCCAGGACCCTACCGGAGCCCTGGATCCGCGCTTCACCGTGTACGAGGTGCTGGCCGAACCGCTGGAGAACTCGGGGATGGCCAAGCCAGCGATCCGCAAACGCATCATGGAGCTGATGGAGCTCGTAGGCCTGCAGCCGGACCACGTGAACCGGTTCCCCAACCAGTTCTCCGGAGGCCAGCGCCAGCGCATCGGTATTGCGCGCGCCCTCGCGGTGAACCCCAAACTGGTGGTCCTGGACGAGCCGGTGTCCGCGCTGGATGTTTCCGTCCAGGCCGGAGTCATCAACCTGCTCGACAAGCTCCGCGCCGAACTGGGGCTCAGCTACCTCATGGTGGCCCACGACTTGTCCGTGGTCCGCCACATCTCCAACCGGGTGGCCGTCATGTACCTGGGCAAGATCGTGGAAATCGGAGATGTGGACGACGTCTTTGATAATCCGCGCCACCCGTACACCAGGGCGCTGCTCTCGGCGATCCCGGTGCCGGACCCCAAGCTGGAACGCACCCGCGAACGCATCATTTTGCAAGGCGACCTGCCCTCGCCGCTCGATGCCCCGAAGGGCTGCAACTTTGCCACCCGCTGCCCGGTCTTTGCCGCGCTCCCCGCCGCCAAGCAGGAGAAGTGCCTGACCCTTGAACCGCTGCTGGAAACCGCAGCACCGTTGCCGGGAACCGCAGCACCGCTGCTGGAAGCCGCGGCGGCATCCGCTGCGGCTACCGGCCGCCCGGCCGACGCAACGCCGTCGGCCTCCACTGACCAGCAATTCGCCTGTTTCTACCCGGACGGCGAACTGGACGCGGACATGCTCGTTGTCCACGAATCCATCTGACTTACCCGTCAGACGCAGCACTGCAACAGAAGAAAATGAGGGGAAAAATGAAGAATCTGACCAAGATCGGCGGCGTTTCCGCCGTCGTGGCAGCGCTTGCGCTGACCGCCTGCGGCGGCGGCGGGGGTGCGGCCAAGGGCGGCCCCGAGACCGCCAAGGGGCAGGAATCCGGAAGCGACCTGTCCAAGCTCATCAGCATCAACGCCAAGGACGCCAAGGATCTGCAGCCGGGCGGCAAGGTCACCCTGCCGCTGGGCAACATCGGGCCCGACTTCAACGGCTTCTCCAACACGGGCAACAGCGCCGACAACACCGCGTTGCACCGGCCGATCGACCAGGCCGGCACGTGGGGCTGCTGGAACTTCGACTTCGACGGCACGGCCACGCCGAATAAGGATTTCTGCGAGGACGTCAAGAGCGAGGTCAAGGACGGCAAGCAGACCATCACCATCAAGGTGAACGACAAGGCCAAGTTCAACGACGGCACACCGATCGACGCCAAGACGTTCGAAAACACCTGGAAGATGCTCAACGGCCAGAACAAGGACATCGACGTCGTCAGCTCCGGCGCGTACGAGTTTGTCGATTCCGTCAAGGGCCGGTGCCAGCGACAAGGAAGTTGTTGTCACCACCACCCAGCCGGTCTACCCGCTTGACTCCCTCTTCACCGGGTTTGTTCACCCGGCGGTGAACACCCCGGAGATCTTCAACACCGGCTTCACCGGTGAGATGCACCCGGAGTGGATGGCCGGCCCGTTCAAGGTCGACAAGTACGACGCCGCCGCCAAGACCGTCACCATGGTCCCCAACGACAAGTGGTGGGGCACCAAGCCGGTCCTGGAGAGCGTCGTCTTCCGCCAGCTGGAAACCAGCGCCCAGATCGCCGCGTTCAAGAACGGCGAGATCGACGGCGTTTCCGCCAACACCATTTCGCTCTACAAGCAGCTGGACGGCACCAAGAATTCCGAGGTCCGCCGTGGCCAGCGCCTGTTCGCCGGCGGTCTGAACATCAACGCCCAGAAGGCGCCGATGACCGACGTCGCGATCCGCAAGGCGATCTTCACCGCTGTGGACCGCGAGGCCCTGCGCAAGGTCCGCTTCAACGGCCTGAACTGGGAAGAGGAAAGCTCGGGCTCAATGATGCTCCTGCCGTTCTCGAAGTACTACCAGGACAACTACCCCGTCACCGAGAGCGGTCCGGACGCTGCCAAGAAGGTCCTGACCGACGCGGGCTACAAGGCCAACGCGGCAGGCATCATGGAGAAGGACGGCGTTCCCGCCGCGTTCAAGATCAGCAACTTCGGCGACGATCCCACCACCCTTGCCTTTGCCCAGACGCTGCAGAAGCAGCTTCAGGCCGGCGGCATGGACGTCGGAATCGACCAGCGCGGTTCCGCCGACTTCGGCAAGGTCGTGGGCAGCCGCGACTTCTTCCTGAGCATCTCGGGTTACACCGTCGGCTCCGACGCCACCGATTCCGTCAAGCAGTTCTACGACTCCAAGACGAACACGAACAAGCTTGGCGACGCGGAGCTCGACGCCAAGATCAAGAAGCTCTCCACCATCGCCGATGACGCCGAGCGCAACAAGGCGGCGATGGAGGTTGAGAAGGAGCACATGGCGAAGTACTTCTCCATGGGCGTCGTGATGAACGGTCCGCAGATCTCCTTCGCGCGCACCGGTCTGGCCAACTACGGCCCCTCCCTGTTCAAGAGCCTGTCCCAGGTTCCGGACTGGACCACCATCGGCTGGGAAAAGAAGTAACTCCCTTTCCGACGCTCCCTCAGCTATAGCCGCTTTTCAGCCGGCGCTTCCTCACCTTGTGGGGGAGCGCCGGCTGTTTTGTTGCCGGAGCTGAGGGAGCGGCGGGCGGGGGCCGCGGGTAGCGTGGAGCTATGACTTCGCTTTCGACGGCCCCTGCCCCGCCGGCGCCGATCCGTACCGCCGTCGCAGGGTTCGGCCTTTCCGGCAGCGTGTTCCACGCGCCGCTGATCGCCGCCAACCCTGCTTTTTCCCTGGACGTCATTGCCACTTCGGACGCCGGAAGGAAAGCGGACGCTGCTGCCCGCTATCCGGCCGCCAGGATCGTCGACACCCCCGGCGGGCATCCTCGAACTTGCAGGGCACCTGGACCTGCTCGTCCTGGGCACGCCGCCGGCGACGCACTATCGGCTGGCGAAGGCCGCACTGGAGGCGGGCCTCGACGTCGTCGTCGACAAACCCTTCACTGTGACCAGCGCCGACGGCGCGGAACTGGTCGACGTTGCGGCGAGCCTGGGGCGGGTGCTGACTGTGTTCCAGAACCGGCGCTGGGACGGGGACTTCCTCACCGTCCGCGGCCTGCTGGAGCGCGGCATCCTCGGCACAGTCACGCGGTTCGAATCGCGCTTTGAGCGCTGGTCGCCGGCTGTCACCAAGCCCTGGAAGGCGGCCGCCACAGCGGGCGACGGCGGCGGCGCCCTGTTCGACCTCGGCACGCACCTGCTGGACCAGGCCGTGCAACTCTTTGGTCCGGCCACCGTCACCCATGCCGAGCTCGCCGTCCGCCGGCCCACCGGACAGGCCGACGACGACGTGTTCCTGGCCCTGCGCCACGACACCGGCGTCACCAGCCACCTCTCGATGAACCTGCTCTGCGCCCAGCAGGGCCCGCGTTTCCGCGTCCTCGGCAACGAAGGCGGCTTCACCAAGCACGGCGTCGACCCGCAGGAACCGTACCTGGCCTCGGGCGGCAGCCCGCTGGACGCCGACTACGGGCTGGAGGACCGGGACTGGGCGGGGCTGGTGGGCCGCGACGGCCACCTCGACCGGCTGCCCACCGAGCGCGGCGACTACCCCGAGTTCTACCGGCTCCTGGCCGACAAGATCACCGACGGCGGCGCGGCCTCCCCCCTGCCGCTCCCGGTCGACCCGAAGGACGCCGTCGAGGTCCTCACGCTGATTGAGCAGGCGCGGGAGCTGGTGAATAGGCGCCTTTAACGCACGCAACGCTGGACGACGGGCATCCCAGAGGAAGTCTGTCGCCCAGCGCAGCGGGACGATGACGGTCTGACTTACGCGGAGACGAGTTCGTGCCAGTCGGCCACGAGGGGCAGGTTGTGGGCTTCCGAGACCGAGCGGTGCGCGACCTTGCCGGCGGCGATGTTCAGGCCCCCGGCCAGGGCAGCGTCACGCTCGAACGCGGCCTTGACGCCCAGGTTGGCCAGCGCGACGGCGTAGCGCAGCGTGACGTTGGTCAGCGCGTAGGTGGAGGTGTTCGGCACGGCGCCGGGCATGTTGGCCACGCAGTAGAAGATCGTGTTGTGGACCTTGTACGTGGGTTCCTGGTGCGTGGTGGGGTGGGTGTCCTCAAAGCAGCCGCCCTGGTCCACGGCGATGTCCACCAGCACGGAACCGGCCTTCATCCGCGAAACCAGCTCGTTGGTGACGAGCTTGGGTGCCTTCGCTCCGGGGATCAGCACCGAGCCGATCACGAGGTCGGCGTCGACAACCGACTTTTCGATCTCGTAAGCGTTGGACGCGACGGTCTTCAACCGGCCCTGGTACTGCGCATCGAGTTCACGCAGACGGTTGATGTTGATGTCCAGGATGGTGACGTCGGCACCGAGGCCAAGGGCCATTGCGGCAGCGTTGGTGCCGGCAACGCCGGCGCCCAGGACGACGACCTTGGCCGGGCGCACGCCGGGAACGCCACCGAGCAGCACGCCCTTGCCGCCGGCGGGGGCCATCAGTGAGGTGGCACCGACCTGGACCGAGAGCCGGCCCGCAACCTCGGACATCGGCGCGAGCAGGGGCAGCGACCGGCCGTCCTGGACGGTCTCGTAGGCGATGGCAGTGACGCCGCTGTTGATGAGTTCCTGGGTCAGCTCCGGCTCGGCGGCCAGGTGCAGGTAGGTGAACAGGATCAGGCCCTTGCGGAAGCGGTGGTATTCGGCGGCAACCGGTTCCTTGACCTTCATGACCATGTCGGCACGTGACCAGACGTCGTCGGCCTCGGCAACGATTTCGGCCCCGGCGATGGAGTATTCCTCGTCAGTGATGCCCGAGCCCAGGCCCGCGCCGCGCTCCACCAGCACCGTGTGGCCGTGAGTGCGGAACTCGTGCACGCCAGCGGCTGTGATGGCGACGCGGAATTCGTTGTTCTTGATCTCTTTAGGGACACCGATGATCATTTTTGGGCTCCAGTGGTGGCGGCCGTTGGGCCGGGTGTATGGGGGAAGACGTGTTTCCAGAATAGAACCGCCTGTGAGGCACGCGACAAGGCTGCCGCGGCTGGCTAAGTCGGTTTTCCCGTCATTCCGCGGCTCAGAGAAAATTGCGTTCGACATTCGTCGACCCGGAGGGCGGCAGGTGTCGCCTGCTGTCCGTTGCGGCCCGGTTCGCCGGCAACCGCCGCTGGGCAGTAATGTGGCAGCATGCAACAGCAGGACGTGGAGCAGCTCGTGGAGCGCGTTGCTCTCCGGCTGGGCCGCGGGCTCTCGCTCGAAGACCTCGACGGCGTCCTGCTGGCCTACAGTTCCAACCAGTCGCACGCGGACCGCGTCCGGGTGAACTTCCTGCTCAGCAAGCGCGTGCCGGTGGACGTCAGCGCCTGGCAGCTCTCGCACGGCATCGCCACCGCGGTGCGCCCCGTGGTTGTCCCCGCCAATGAGGAACTTGGGATGCTCGGGCGGGTCTGCGTGCCCCTGCTGGTCCGCGGGTTCCGGGTGGGCTACCTCTGGGTCCAGCTCGACGCCGAAGAGCCCACCGCCGGTACCGTCCTGGCGCAGCTGCCCGATGTGGCGCCCGAACTGGAGCAGCTGTCGGCCCTGTTGCTGGACTCCAACACCGCCGAATCCGAGTTCCGACGCCGGCGCGAACAAGAATTCCTGGCCGCGTGCCGGGGCGAGGCGAACGCCGTCGCGGCCGTCGCGGGCTGGAAGGAAGTGCAGGGCCGGGGCCCGTGGCAGCTCGTGACGGTGCTCGACGCCGACGGCTGGGCGGAGGGCTCCGATCCCATCGCTTCCACGCTGATCCACCGTTCCGCCGCGCTCCAGGCGACCATCGGGGTGGACGCGGCACTGTTCAGCGCCGGGACCGAGACGCATGCCGTGGTGCTCTTCAAAGAGTCCACCGGCCGTGCCGATCACGCCCAGGTGCTGGTCCACTACCAGTTGGAGCTGGCCAAACGTGCGGGCCGTCCGGTCCGGCGGATTATTCTGGGCACCTCGGAGGGGTTCTCCCGGCCGCGTGGTCTGGCCGAAGCGTACCGCCAGTCCCGCCAGGCGGCGCAGGCGGCGGCCGTCGATCCCCAGCTCGGTGAACTCGTGGACTGCCGGTCCACCGGCCTGTACCAGTTGCTGGCCTCGGCCGGCGGGGGTGCCGGCGCCTGGGCCGACGCGGGGTCCGTATACTTCCGGATGCTGGAGGACCATGACCGGAACGGGGAGCTGCTGCCGGTGCTGGAACTCTTCTACGACAACGACAGTTCGGTCCAGGAGGTGGCCGGCAAACTGCACCTGCACCGCAGCAGCGTTTACAACCGGCTCGGGAGGATCAGGCAGGTGCTGGGCGTCGATCCGCTCAAGGGCATGGTCCGGCTGGAACTGCACGCGGCGCTGAAAGCGCGGCGCTGGGCCGAGAGGCCGAGGATTTAGCTGGCCGGCCGGCCGGTGCAGGTCAGCGGTCGTCCCGCACGGCCGGCCCGTGGGCCTGCTCGGACGTGGTTTGCCGGGCTGCTTTATCCCTGTGCCGGGAAATCCGGCTGTCGGTCCACAGGGCGACGCCCACAAACGCGACGCAGCCGGCCATGAACGCTGCGGTGTTGTTCAGACCCATCACGGTTCCGAGGATGCCGGTGGCCACCATGGCGGCTATGCCGGCCAGGAAGTGCCACCCTCTGAACTTACCCACAATCCAAGCGTAACCCCGGCCTTCGCCGCGCCTCCGCACGGGGCCGGGATCGTTGTTGGATCCTTACCACGCCGTCACGAACCGTCGGTGCGGCCGTCATCTTCAACGCCAGCGGAGTCCGCGTCCGCTGCCGTTTCCGCTGCGGTCTTCTTCTTCTGGGTCTCCAGCCACGCCATGATGTCCGCGAGCCGGATCCGTCGGTGCGTGCCCCGGTACTCGACCGGAATCTCCCCCCGGTCGGTCATGTTCCGCAGGTAGGTGTGCGAGATGCCTGCCAGCTCCGCCGCTTTCGACGTCGTCAGCATCTCCTCCACGCTGCTGACGGTCACGGACTCACCGCGGCTGAAACGCCCCAGCAGGTCGATGACGGCGTCCCGCGCGGTGTCCGGCAGTCGGTGCACGGTCCCGTCGACGAACACCGTGATGTCACTGCTGCCCTTGAGCGCGTACTGCAGCGTCTGGGCGTCCTCAGCCGGAAGGCCGGCCGTCACCCGGGGAGCGATCAGTGTCATGAACTGCATCCTAGCGCCCCGGGAGCGCCCGGCTTCCCTTACAGGCCGAGTTCTTCCAGCACCGGCAGCTTCGCGCGCACCCAGGCCCGCGCCTCGGTGGCGGTCGGGGCCGACAGGGCCAGCTTGGCCAGCTCCTGCGCCTCGGCCAGGGTGACGGTTTTCAGGACCGCTGCCACGGCGGCGATCGAACGGGCGGTCATGGACAGGGTGGTGACGCCCAGACCGGTTAGAACGACGGCGAGGGCCGGATCCGCTGCTGCCTCGCCGCACACGCCCACGGGCTTGCCGTGGCCTTCCGCGGCCGAGCCCTCGACCGTGAGGCCAACCAGCCGCAGCACCGCCGGCTGCCAGGGGGTATTGAGCGCTGCAAGCGGGCCGAGCTGCCGATCCGCTGCCATGGCGTACTGGGTCAGGTCGTTGGTGCCCAGGCTGGCGAAGGACACCTCGCGCAGGATGGCCTCGGCCGTGAGGGCCGCCGACGGCACCTCCACCATGACGCCGGGGGTCTTGATTCCAGCCTCGGCACACAGGGAAGCGAACCGCGCGGCCTCTTCCGCTGTCGAGATCATCGGGGCCATCACCCAGACGTCCGCCTCGGAGTCCTGGTCCGCCTGCGCGATCGCCCGCAGCTGGCGTTCCAGGACGCCGGGGGTGGTGAAATCGGTCCGGTAACCACGCACGCCGAGGGCCGGGTTGGGCTCGGTGGCGTCGGTCAGGAACGGCAGCGGCTTGTCGGCGCCGGCATCCAGGGTGCGGAGTACGACCTTCTTGCCGGGGAAGGCGTCGAAGACACCCTTGTACGCGGCCGCCTGCTCCTCTACGGTCGGTTCCGTGTCGCGTTCAAGGAAACAGAACTCGGTCCGGAACAGGCCCACGCCCTGGGCATTCAGCCGTGCGGCGGCCACGGCGTCCTTGGCGCCCCCGACGTTGGCGAGCAGCGGCACGAGGTGGCCATCCGCCGTCGCGCCGGTTCCATCAAACTCCGCCAGCAACGAGGCGGTCGCAGCCCACTGCTCCGCGGCTGCGCGCTGGGCGGCCTCCGGTTCCGCCGTGATGGTGCCCGCGGCGCCGTCAACGAAGACCTCGGTGCCGTCCGGCAGAGCGTCCACGCCGGCTGCGGCGACGACGGCGGGCAGGCCGAGCGAGCGGGCGATGATCGCGGTGTGCGACTGGGGTCCACCGCCGGCCGTGAGCAGCGCCAGCACCTTCTCCGGATCGAGCGTGGCCGTATCCGCCGGTGCGAGATCCTCCGCAATGAGGATGAACGGCGTCGGGGAGGAGGGGATACCCGGGGCTGGAACACCCCGCAGTTCGGCCACGATCCGCGCCCGGACGTCCAGGACGTCCGTGGCACGCTCAGCCATGTAGCCGCCCAGGTTGTGCAGCATCTCGGAGACGGAGGCGCCCGCCTCCCAGATGGCCCGCTGGTTGGAGGTGCCGCGGCCTATCAGCTTTGCCGCGGACTTCAGCAGCATGGTGTCTGTGGCCATCAGCGCCGTCGCCTCCAGCACCGCTTTGCCGTCACCGCTGACGGTTTCGGCCCGGGCTTTGAGCTCGTCGTGCACTGCCTTGGCTGCGGTCTTGAGGGCCGCCGCCGCGTCCTCGGCGGTGACGCCGGTCGGCAGCTGTTCACCCGCCGGCGGCTCACTGACCGGTTTCGGCATTTGACGGATGGTGCCGATAATCCGGCCGGGGCTGACGCCTACTCCTTGGAAGTTCTGCACTGAATGTCCTCGTTCCCTGCGGTGAGCCAGTAAATCGGTTCAGGTGCCGCCGCTGATCCGCTTATGCCTACATTTCCTGTGGCTGTCCGCTTCGTCAACCGGCCACCCGTTGCACGTCAACGGGGTCCCTGAAAAAGTCTATGTGATGCACTTCATATAGCGTTGCTATAGGTGCTAGGGTAGCGGCTATGAGTATCGATGGCCAGCTGCCGCCCAAGGTGCGGCTGCTCCGAGCAGCGGCCGGATTGCTGGCCAAGTCGGGAGGAGCCGCAGTCTCCACGCGGCAGATCACCCAGCTGGCGGGTGTCACTGCGCCCACCCTCTACCATCACTTCGGCGACAAGGAAGGTTTGTTTGACGCTGTCGTCGCCGCCGGTTTTGAGGAGTACGTCGCGGGGGAGAGGGACTTTGCCCCGTCCGGGCAGCCGCTGGAGGACATTCGGCGGATGTGGGACCAGCACGTGCAGTTCGGGCTTAAGCAGCCGGAGCTGTACCTGGTCATGTTCGGCAACATCCGCCCGGAAAGCCGTCCCGCCGTCGTCGCCGACGCCGAGGCGCTGATGGAGGAAATGCTCAACAAGGCAGCCGTGGCCGGGCAGCTCGCGGTACCGCCCAAGGAGGCCGCCCGGAGCATCCTGGCTGCCAACGTCGGCGTGACCCTGATGCTCATCACCGAGAAGGCGCCGGAGCGCAACCTCGAGCTCTCCACCATGACCCGCGACGCGATGATCTTTGCCGTCTCCACGGAGCAGGCCCGGGAAGCCGAGCCCGACTCCGGAAAGTCGCCGGTCGTGGTGGCGGCGATCGCCTTGAACGCGGCCCTGCAGGCCTCGCACTCGGACCAGCTCTCCAGCTCGGAACTCAAGCTCTTCCTCGAATGGCTTCACCGGATCTCTACCAGCTCCACCAGTTAGCTCGTCGAAAATATCGGACAATCCTGCGGTGCAGCAGGAATCACGGTTAGGAAATCACATGGCAACAGAGACAGTTGCAAAACCCCGGAGCAGCGTGCGGGTTGGCGTCCAGAAGTTCGGCACCTTCCTGTCCGGCATGATCATGCCGAACATCGGTGCCTTTATCGCCTGGGGCATTATCACCGCCTTCTTCATCCCGGCCGGCTTCACCCCCAACGGCGACCTGGCCAAACTGGTCGGCCCGATGATCACCTACCTGCTGCCGCTGCTGATCGGCTACACCGGCGGCCGGATGGTCTATGGCGTGCGCGGCGGCGTCGTCGGCGCGGTCGCCACCATGGGCGTGATTGTCGGAACGGACATCCCGATGTTCATCGGCGCCATGATCATGGGCCCGCTGACGGCGTGGCTGTTGAAGAAGCTCGAAAGCCTCTGGGAGAACAAGGTCAAGCCCGGCTTCGAGATGCTGATCGACAACTTCACCGCGGGCATCGTCTCGGCCATCATGGCCATCTTCGGCATGCTGGTGATCGGCCCGATCGTGAAGAGCTTCAGCAACGGCGCGAGTGCCGTCGTCGAGTTCCTGGTCAACAACGGCCTGCTGCCGTTCACGAGCATCTTCATCGAGCCGGCGAAGGTCCTGTTCCTGAATAACGCCGTCAACCACGGCATCCTGACCCCGCTGGGCACGGAGCAGGCGCTCGCGCAGGGCAAGTCCATCCTCTTCCTGCTCGAGGCCAACCCCGGCCCGGGCGTCGGCATCCTGCTGGCTTACATGGTCTTCGGCAAGGGCATGGCCAAAGCCTCGGCCCCCGGCGCGGCGCTGATCCAGTTCGTCGGCGGCATCCACGAAATCTACTTCCCGTTCGTGCTGATGAAGCCGATCATCATCCTCGCCGCGATCGGCGGCGGCATGACCGGTATCTTCACCCTCGTCCTGACCGGCGCGGGCCTGCGCTCGCCGGCGGCCCCCGGCAGCATTCTCGCGGTATTCGCTGCTACTCCGGCGGACAGCTTCTTTGGTGTGGCTTTGTCCGTGCTGCTGGCAGCGACCGTGTCCTTCCTGATCGCCTCCGTCATTCTCAAGGCCAGCAAGGACGTCGAGGGTGACGAACTCGGTGAGGCCACCACCCGGATGGAGGCCATGAAGGGCAAAAAGAGCTCCGTCTCGTCAGCCCTCGCGGGTGCGGGTGCGGGTGCCGGCGCCGGCGGTGTTGCGGTGCTGGCCGGGCCGGTCAAGAACATCGTCTTTGCCTGCGACGCTGGCATGGGATCCAGTGCCATGGGCGCCTCGGTGCTGCGGAACAAGATCAAGGCTGCCGGTTACCCGGACGTCAAGGTCACGAACTCCGCCATCGCGAACCTCAGCGACAGCTACGACGTCGTCATCACGCACCAGGACCTGACGGAGCGGGCCAAGCCCGCAACCTCCAGCGCCGTGCACGTCTCGGTGGATAACTTCATGAACTCGCCCCGGTACGACGAGATCGTGGACCTGGTCCGCAGCAGCAACGCGCCGGCGGACGCCTCCGGGGTCGGCGCTCCGGGGACGACGTCAGGCACTGCGGCGGCAGGCGGAGCTGCCGGTGCCTCTGCGGCAACGGTCGTGACCACCGAACCTGAAGCGGCAGGACCGTCCGGCATCCTGGCGGCCGACAGCGTGGTCCTCAGCGGCAGCGCGGCCACGCGGGACGCCGCGATCGACGAGGCCGGACGGCTGCTGCTGGACCGCGGCGCCGTCGACGCCGGCTACCTGGACGCCATGCACGAGCGTGAGGAGTCCGTCTCCACGTATATGGGCAGCTACCTCGCAATCCCCCACGGCACCAACGCCGCCAAGGACCACATCCGGAAGTCCGCAGTCTCGGTGGTCCGCTACCCGAACGGCATCGACTGGAACGGCAAAGAGGTCAAGTTCGTCGTCGGCGTCGCCGGCGTCAACAACGAGCACCTCCAGATCCTGTCCTCCATTGCCAAGGTCTTCACCAACAAGGCCCAGGTCGCGCAGCTGGAGGCGGCCACCACCGTCGATGAAGTGCTCGACCTGTTCGGAAAGGTCAATTCCTAGTGAAGGCTGTACATTTCGGAGCCGGAAACATCGGCCGCGGGTTTGTCGGACTGCTGCTGCATGACGCCGGGTACGAGGTGGTGTTCGCGGATGTCGCGGAGGCCCTCATCACCCAGCTCGCCGAGGCGGACACTTATCAGGTCCATGAGGTGGGGGACGACCCGGCCGTGCGGACCGTGGACAACTTCCGCGCGTTGAACTCCGGCACCCAGGAAGCCGACGTCGTCCGGGAGATCGCGACGGCGGACATCGTCACCACCGCCGTCGGGCCGCACATCCTGAAGTTCGTGGCGCCGGTCATCGCCAAGGGGATCGCGGCCCGGGCGGCGGACCTGGCGCCGCTGCAGGTCATGGCCTGCGAAAACGCCATCAACGCGACCGACATCCTGAAATCCGAAATTACTGCCCAATGGGATCCGGCCGCCGGGTCCCTGGCTGACGCGGCCGTGTTCGCCAACACGGCGGTGGACCGGATCGTGCCCAACCAGGAAGCCGGGCAGGGCCTGGACGTCACGGTGGAGACGTTTTATGAGTGGGTCATCGACCGTACTCCGTTCAGCGGCAACCAGCCGGTCATTCCGGGGGCCACCTTCGTCGATGACCTTGCGCCCTACATCGAGCGCAAGCTCTTTACGGTGAACACCGGGCACGCCGCCGCGGCCTACTTCGGTTTCGACGCGGGCCTGGCCAAGATAGCCGAGGCGATGGCGGACCAGGACGTCGCCGCCGATGTGCGGGCGGTGCTGGATGAGACCAAGGAACTGCTGGTGGCCAAGCATGGCTTCAACCGCGAGGAGCAGGAAGCCTACGTGCAGAAGATCCTCGGACGCTTCTCCAACCCCCACCTGCCGGACACCGTAAACCGGGTCGGCAGGGCGCCACTGCGCAAACTCAGCCGGCACGAGCGGTTCGTCGGCCCCGCGGCCGAGCTGGCGGAGCGCGGCATCGTTCCGGAAGCGCTGCTGGGGGCGATGGCCGCCGCGCTGCGCTTCAACGACCCGGCCGACGCCGAGGCCGTTGAGCTCGCGCAGATCCTGAACTCCTCCACCCCGGAGGACGCCGCAGCCAGGATTACCGGCCTGGACGCCCAGCACCCGTTGTTTCCGGCGGTCTGTGCTCTCGTGGCGGAAGCCAAAGCCGCCGTCTAGCTGTACCTGCTGCACCGCAAACGACGGACCCTCCCTCACATCAAGTGAAGGAGGGTCCGTCGTTTAAGCTGTGGAGCTGAGGTAGCGTCGGCCGCTGGCCTGCCGGAGTTGCGGGAGCGTCAGGCGCGGACGGCAGCGGTGGTTTCGGCGTCGGCCATGGCGTTCCACTCGGCCACGCGTGCCTGGTGCAGCGGCGAACGTCGGACGACGGCGTAGGCCACACCGAGGATGGCAAACCACACCGGCGTCACCAGCAGGGCCACCAGGGTGTCCGGCTGCGTGGTCAGTGCCCAGACCAGGAAGGCGAAGAAGGCAAAGACGACCCACACCATCGGAATGCCACCGGGCATCTTGAACGTGGAGGACGTGTGCAGCTGCGGACGGCGCTTCCGGAACACCAGGTAGCTGGCCAGGATGATGCTCCAGACAAACATGAAGCAGACGGCTGAGACTGTGGTGACCATGTCGAAGGCGACGCCGACGTCCTTGCCCGCGTAGAGCAGGGCAACGCCGGCGAGCAGCAGCACGCAGGACAGGAACAGCGCGTTCTGCGGGACCTTGCGGCTGGAGAGCCGGCCGAAGAGCTTGGGCGCGTCGCCGTCGTTCGCCAGTCCGTACACCATCCGGGAGGTGGAGTAGATGCCGGAGTTGGCCGAGGACATCGCGGACGTCAGCACCACGAGGTTGACCACGGTGGCGGCCATGCCGAGGCCGGCAAGGGAGAACATGGCGATAAACGGGCTCTGGCCGGCCTTGAAACCGGTCCACGGGGTGACCGACATCAGGATGATCAGGGCGCCGACATAGAACAGCATGACGCGTAGCGGGATGGCGTTGATCGCCCGCGGCAGGTTGTGCTCCGGGTTCTTGGTTTCGGCCGCGGCGGTGCCCACCAGCTCGATTCCCACGAACGCGAAGACGGCGATCTGGAAACCGGCAACGAAGCCCATGAACTCCTTGGGGAAGAAGCCGCCATGGTTCCAGAGGTTGCTGAAGCTGGCGGTGCCGGCGTTGGACTGGAAGCCGGTGAAGATCATGACCAGGCCCACGACGATCAGCGCCACGATGGCCACGATCTTAATCAGGGCGAACCAGAACTCCGTCTCACCGAAGGCCTTCACCGTCGGCAGGTTCAGCAGCAGCAGGATGATGATGGTCGCGATTCCCGGAACCCATAGCTGGATTCCGGGCCACAGCTGATCGGCGTAACCGGCGATCGCGATCACGTCGGCGACGCCGGTGACCACCCAGCAGAACCAGTAGGTCCAGCCGGTGAAGAAACCGGCCCAGGGACCCAGCAGGTCGCCGGCGAAGTCGCTGAAGGACTTGTAGTTCAGGTTGGACAGCAGCAACTGGCCCATGGCTCGCATGACGAAGAACAGCATGAAGCCGATGATCATGTAGACGAAGATCACGGACGGTCCGGCGACCGAGATGGTCTTGCCGGAGCCCATGAAGAGTCCGGTACCGATGGCGCCGCCGATGGCGAGCAGCTGGATGTGCCGGTTGCTCAGCGAGCGGGCGAGATGGGGCTCAGTGTCCCGGCTGGAGGCAGCTCGCTGCTCCGCCGTTGTCTGTTGGGGCATGTCAACAATCCTTAGTACGGTCCGCCGGTTAGGTGACGGCGGTTACAAATCAGCCTTTCTAAAGTACAGCGTTAGCGAGGCTGACGCGTCATCGGACCCGCAGCTTGACCATTAGGGAGCCTAACTGTTAGGCTTCCTAACTATGAGCGACCACCCCGACCAGGCAGATGCAGCCCTGCTCGAACTTTCCCGGGACTTCCGTGAGGCTTTGCGCCACAGTATCTATCTGGTGCGGCGGCTGGACGCCGACGGCGAACTCAGCGCCGCCCAGCTCAGCACGCTGAAGATGCTGCTGGACAGCGCCGACGACGGCGGCGTCCGGGTCGGTGAAATCGCCCGTAACCTCGGCGTCAAGGTGCCCAGTGCGACCGAGCAGATCATCAAGCTTGAGCGGGCTGGGCTGGTCCGGCGCGAGATTGATCCGGCCGACTCCCGGGCCGTGCGCGTCAACCTCACCCGAGAGGGCCATACCGCCGTCGAATCCGCCAACACCCGCCGCAACGAAGTGATGGCAGGGATTCTCGGCACCCTTACGGACCAGGAACGGAAGGCCCTCGCTGACGCCCTCCCGGTGATCGGCAGGATCAACGACTCAGTCCAGCCCTAACAGCCAGGCCAGCAGCCTGGACCGAACCACAACGCAAGGAGCGCCCTCCATGGACGGCCAGCTCACGGCACCCGCGCCGGAAGCAACCTCAACCCTCGAGGCCGAAAAGGCCTCCCTACTCAAGCAGCCCAAGGCAGTCTGGGCCACCGCCCTGGCCGCGGTGTTCGCCTTCATGGGCATCGGGCTGGTGGATCCCATCCTGCCGGCCATCGCCAAGAACCTGGACGCCAGCCCCAGCCAGGTCTCGCTGCTGTTCACCAGCTACTTTCTGGTCACCGCGATCGCGATGCTGGTGACCGGTTTCGTCTCCTCCCGGATCGGCGGCAAGCGCACGCTGCTGACCGGCCTCGCCATCATCGTCGTGTTCGCCTCCCTTTCCGGCATTTCCGGCAGTGTGAGTGAACTGGTCGGATTCCGCGCCGGCTGGGGCCTGGGCAACGCACTCTTCGTCGCCACCGCGCTCGCCGTGATCGTCGGCGTTGCCAGCGGCGGTGCGGGAACGGCCATCATCCTCTACGAGGCGGCGCTGGGCTTGGGCATCTCGCTCGGTCCGCTGCTGGGCGCCCTGCTCGGCGGCTGGCAGTGGCGCGCCCCGTTCTTCGGCACCGCGGTGCTGATGGCGTCGGCCTTCATCGCCCTGATCGCCTTGCTGCCCCGGACGCCGCTGCCGGAACGCAAAGTCCGGCTGCGGGATCCGTTGCTGGCGCTGGGTCACAAGGGGCTGCGCACGACGGCGGCCAGCGGGCTCTTCTACAACTACGGCTTCTTCACCATCCTCGCCTTCACGCCGTTCATTCTTGGCATGGATGCGTACGGCATCGGCGGCGTGTTCTTTGGCTGGGGCGTCGCGGTGGCCGTCTTCTCGGTCTTCGTGGCACCGGCGCTGCAGCGGCGCTTCGGCGCCGTCCGGGTGCTCAGCGGCACCCTGGCACTGCTCCTGCTGGACCTTGTCGGTCTCGGGCTGGCCGCGGGGCATTCGGTTCCCGCCGTCGTCGTCCTTGTGGTGGTCTCCGGCGCGCTATTGGGGATCAACAACACCATCTACACCGAACTGGCGATGGGCGTGTCCGATTCGCCGCGGCCGGTGGCCTCCGCCGGATACAACTTCGTGCGCTGGATGGGCGGTGCGCTGGCGCCGTTCGCCGCTGCCCAGCTGGGCGAGCACTTCGGGCCGCAGGTTCCGTTCTTCGCGGCCGCAGCTGCCATGGCCCTGGCGATCGCCGTCGTCGTGGGCGGACGCCGCTACCTCAGCTCGCACGAGCCGCACCTGGTCTAAACCTCCCACACAGCCACACAGCCGCGCGAGAAGCGCGAACGGGCACTTGAGGCCCCTGTCTCCACGGAAACAGGGGCCTCAAGTGCCCGTTCGCGCCAGGGGCGGGGCTACTTCTTGGCCGAGCCCTTCGGCACGAAGAGCGTCTCGGCGTGCTCCAGCGCCATGCCGTTGGTTTCCGGCACCTTGAACATCACGAAGAAGAACGACGCCGCCGCGAAGAGGGCGTACATGGCGTAGGTCAGCGGCAGTGAAGCGGCTGCCATCACCGGGAAGCTCAGCGTAATGGCGAAGTTGGCGATCCACTGGGCGGCCGCGGCCAGGCCGAGGGCGCGGGCACGGATGCGGGACGGGAAAATTTCGCCCAGCAGCACCCACACCAGCGGTCCCCAGGAAGCCCCGAAGCTGATCACGAAGACGTTCGCGGCCACGAGGGCGGCCGGTCCCCACCCGCCCGGAAGGCTGATCGCGTCGCCGGAACCGGTGGCGGAGCCGAACGCGAATGCCATCGTCGCCAGCGAGACGGCCATGCCGATCGAACCTGCCAGCAGGATGGGGCGGCGGCCGATCCGGTCCACGAGCGCAATGGCCACGAGGGTGACCAGGATGTTGGTGATGGCGGTGGCGACGGAGATGGTCAGCGAATCCTTTTCCTGGAAGCCGACCGCCTTCCACAGCGTTGTTGAGTAGTAGAAGATCACGTTGATGCCGACGAACTGCTGCAGCACCGACAAGATGATGCCGATCCAGACCACCGGCTGGAGGCCCAGGGCTTTGCCTCGCAGTGAGCCCTTCTGGCCGGCAAGCTTGTCGTCCTCGATGGCCTGCCTGATGTCGCGCAACTGGCGGTCGGTATCCTCCTCCGGCGCGATTGATTCGAAGATCTTGCTCGCTTCCTCCTCCTTGCCCTTGAACACCAGGAACCGAGGTGATTCGGGCAGCGTGAAGGCAATCCAGCCGTAGACGACGGCGGGGACCGCGGCGGCGATAAACATCCAGCGCCACGCCTCTATGCCGAGCCAGAGGTTCTGGTCGGCGCCGCCGGCGAAGTTCGCGAACAGGGCGTCAGAGAGCAGTGCGGCGAAGATACCGGTGGTGATGGCGAGTTGCTGCAGCGAGGCCAGGCGGCCCCGGACGTGCCGCGGCGAGATCTCGGGAATGTACGCCGGCGCGATCACCGAGGCAAGGCCGATGCCCAGGCCGCCCACGAGGCGCCAGAAAATCAGGTCCCAGACGCCGAAGGCAAAGCCGGTGCCGAAGGCACTGACCAGAAACAGCAGTGCGCCGATCTTCATGGCCGGGATGCGGCCGTAGCGGTCCGCGACCTTGCCGGCGAGGTAAGCGCCGGCCGCGCAGCCCAGCAGGGCCACCGCGACGGCGAAGCCGGTCACGGCCTCACTGAGCGCAAATTCGTCCTTGATGGCGTCGACGGCGCCGTTGACGACGGAGGAGTCGAAGCCGAAGAGGAAGCCGCCGACGGCGCCCGCCACGGCGAGCCAGATGACCCGCTTGGGGATCTTGGCGGCGGTCTGGTCCTGGGTGGTGGTCATAAGGCTCCCTCGGCAGTTCGCGGTCCACGGCCAGCGGCCGCAACTACCCAGTCTTACACCGGTGCCGCCGAGGTGCCTGTCACACGGGACGGAAAAGTGAGGTGAAACATACGTTAATGAGGCTGCTCAGCGCTCCAGCAGGACCCCGTCGGGGTCGCACCAGATCTGCCGGCCCGGCCGGACGGTAACGCCGTCGATCTCCAGCTCCACGCCGGTCTCGCCAGCTCCCGCCTTGGCACTCTTACGGGGGTTGCTTCCCAGGGCTTTCACGCCCAGCGGCAGCCCGGCGATTGCCACCCGGTCGCGGATGGCGCCGTTGATTACGACGCCGGCCCAACCGTTCTCGACGGCGCTCGCCGCGATCAGGTCCCCCATCAGGGCGGTGCGCAGCGAACCTCCGCCGTCGACGACGAGAACCGCGCCGTTGCCCGGCGTCGCCAGCGCGGCCTTGACCAGCGCGTTGTCCTCGAAGCAGCGGATGGTCCGGACCGGGCCGCTGAAGTGCGTATGGCCCCCCAGCGACTGGAACTGCAGCGCGAGAGAGTCCAGCTCCTCGCCCCGCTCGTCGTAGAGGTCGGCGGTGTTGACGGGGTCGATGGGGGAGTCGATCAAGGGTTTCTCCTGGTTCTTCCACATATGCGCTGCGGCGGGTTGAACAAGAACCAGGAGTCCCGGTCCCTGACCTACTTCTTACTGCACGGAGTCCATGATCTTCCACCCGGAGCGTAACAGCGCGGCCCCGTGTATCCCGGGTAGGGGTTAGGGGCGGGGGCCTGGGCGGCAGGAGGGACATAAGCGGGCGGCACATAGGCGGGCGGGACATACGGGGCGGGCGCCGGCGGCAGGTTTCGCACCCGCTCCGCCTCGGCTGCGGCGGCTGCGGCACTAGCTTCCGCGGCCGCCTTAGCCTCGGCAGCCCGGCGCGTAGCATCGGCAGCAGCCTGAGCCAGGGCCGTCTTCCTCTTCGCAATGTCAGTCTGGCGCGCGGAGCCGCTGGCGCTGGCCGCCGTCAACCGGTTCACCATGGCCTTGACTTGGGAAGGTTGGTAGGCCGCCCAGGAAACCAGTTTCTTCGCGTCTGCGGCGGCTTTTAGTGCGGCCACAACAGCCAGTGCAGCGACCAGCCCAGTATGACCTTTGTCAAGATCGACATCTGTATCGGCGAGAGGCCCTGCCACCAGCGCTTCGACGGCCTTGGTCGCTTTGTCCACCTGCTGGGCAGGAAGGCACGCAATACTGCTCGAGTTGAGTCCCGCGCCCGCCTTGCGGGCCTCCTCGAACGCGTCAACCACAGGCTGGTAAAACTTCCTGTTGGGTTCGAAGAGCGCCGGAACACCGAGCCCTTGGCGGGCAACTTCCGCGTTTATCAGCCGGCCAGAAGAGTCAAGAACACCGGCCAATGTCCGCCCGTATTTGTCATGTGGTTCCTGGTCCAGCTCCAGCCGGACTTTGGCTCCAACCGGTAGGAGCTTCTCCAAGGCTTGTGTTGCTTCGGGACCCATGCACTCGACAGGCTGGTTCGGATCCTTGGTTTCCGGTGTATCGACATTCAAGAGCCGGACCGTTTTCTCGGCCCCGTCAGTGGAAGCGACGAAGGTATCCCCGTCGATGATTCGAACGACGACGGCGTCGCTGGTGCCGGAATCGGGATCGGACGTGGCGTCGCCCGTCGTTGGCTGCGCTGTAGCGGCGTTACAGCCACTTAATGCGAGGGCTGCCGCGGTCGCTAGGCCCGCCAACTTGATGCCGGCGAGTCGTTGCTTCGGTGATAACAAAATTCATTCCCCCATGGAACAAGTGATGATGCCTCCAGGCGGAGGTGCGAGGACGACACTACTGGCAAGTTCAGACAGACTTCTCTTTATCCCGCTCACGGGGACGACGGAGATAGCCAGAGAAACCGAGGGTCGCCGTTACGCCCGCTCCGAGTGGGCCGCTAGGGATGCTCGGACTGGCTGCCGGTCTAGACCAGTTACCCAAAAATGTCCGGCCGGGTTATCCGGACGCGGGCGTGTTTGTTTACGATGGCAGAACCGGAGCGGCGCCATGCCAGCACTTCCGGAAGCCCCGGCCGCAGTCCCACCACCCAGGGACCGCCGCACGACTTCCCCAATGACCATCCTGGGTACCCCGGTGCCCAGGCAGCCAAGTGCCGTATGCCCACGGTAAGCCCCAGGAGACAACGACGTGTCCACTGAAACAATCCTTTCCACTTCCCCCGACGGCGCCGCAGAAGCGCCTTTTGCCGCGCTCACCGATCAGGAAATCTTCGCCTCGCATCAGGGCGGCAAGCTTTCCATCGCCAGCACCGTTCCGCTGGACAGCAAGCGGGATCTCTCGATCGCCTACACTCCCGGCGTCGCCCAGGTCAGCCGCGCCATCGCGGCCGACCCGGAGCTCGCCAAGACCCTGACCTGGGCCCAGCGGCTCGTTGTTGTGGTCAGCGACGGCACCGCCGTCCTCGGGCTCGGCGATATCGGGGCGAGCGCCTCACTGCCCGTAATGGAGGGCAAGTCCGCTCTGTTCAAGGCGTTCGGCGACTTGGATTCGATTCCGCTGGTCCTCAACACCACCGACGTCGATGAAATCGTCGAGACGCTCGTCCGGCTCCGGCCCAGCTTCGGGGCCGTCAACCTTGAGGACGTGTCCGCGCCGCGCTGCTTCGAGCTTGAGGAGAAGCTGATCGAGGCCCTCGACTGCCCGGTCATGCACGATGACCAGCACGGCACCGCCGTCGTCGTCCTCGCGGCGCTCACCGGCGCCGCGAAAGTGACAGGACGCCAACTCGAGGGACTCCGCGTTGTGGTCTCCGGTGCCGGCGCCGCCGGGATCGCCGTCGCCGAGATTCTGCTGACGGCCGGAATTCAAGACGTCGTGCTGCTGGACTCCCGCGGGATCATCAACCGGGACCGCGCGGACATCGCCGCGGACCCGGCCAGCAAAAAGGCCCAGCTCGCGGCTCGCAGCAACCCCCGCGGCGTTGCGGGCGGACCCGGTGAGGCGCTCCTCGGCGCCGACGTCTTCATCGGCGTTTCCTCCTCCCGGCTGGACGAGGAGCACCTGAAACAGATGAACCAGGACGCGATCGTCTTTGCCCTCTCCAACCCGGACCCTGAGGTGCTGCCGGACGTTGCCGCAAAGTACGCCGCCGTCGTCGCCACCGGCCGCAGCGACTTCCCGAACCAGATCAACAATGTGCTGGCGTTCCCCGGGATCTTCCGCGGCGCCCTCGACGCCGGTGCCCGCCGGATCACCCCGGCGATGAAGCTGGCGGC